>NZ_JBFTRV010000015.1:0-151097 GCF_056399665.1 Massilia sp. 01N410
CGGCAGCGGTAGCGCTGCAGTCCGTGCGCATGGCCGTGGCGATAGGGTTTGTCGGCCTGGCAGTGCGGGCAGCAGAGTGGTGTAGCGGGTTGCTCGACGATCTCGAGTACACGCTCGAGGCCGGCCGCCGATTGCAGCAGGTCGAGCAGGYGGTCGCGCTGGCGCCGCGTCAGGCTGAACAGGCGTTGCAGGAACTGTTCGAACTGCCGTGCTTGCATGCTGCCTCCGTCAACGGTTCAGGTCGACATTGGACCGCAGGCTTGCAGAAAAAATTCCACACTTGGCGCGAACAGCGCCAAGTACTTAGCCTGCCAGCGCCTTGAGCAGGTAATCGGTATCCCGCCGCAGGATCGACTCGTTGAAGCCGAGCTGCGCCTTCCCCTCGTTCAGTTTGCTGAGACGTACGTTCGCCTTCTGCAGGCGCTCTTCCAGTCCGGCCAGGCGCTGCGGCGCGAACTCCAGCACCGCCAGGTTGCTGCCGTTCTCGATGCGTTTCACCTTGAAGCCCGGCGTGCGCTCCAGCGCCGCCAGCAGGCGTTCGCCGGCCGCGCGCACGCGCGCATAGCGCTCTTCGACGCCGTCCAGCGCGTCGAGGGCGGGCAGGGCGGCCTGCCAGCCGTGGTAGATCGCGCCGCCGAAGAGGTGGCGCAGCTCGCGCGCCTTCGCCATCAGCGGCCTGGGGCCGGACAGCACGCCGCCGAAGGGCGCGCCCAGGTATTTGTAGAGCGAGACGTAGACGGTGTCGAAGTGCGCGCAATAGTCCGTTACGCGAAAGCCCTCCATGCCGCTCATGAGCAGCAGGCGGGCGCCGTCCAGGTGCAGCGGGATCTTCTTCGCGCGCGCGATGTTGGCGATCCCGGCCACCAGCGCCGGCGTCAAGCTCGCGCCCTGGGCCCGGCGCACCGGGCTTTCCAGCGCGATCGCGCCGACCTTGATCGGGTAGGGCCCGGCCTCGGCGCGCTCGATCGCCGCGTTCAGTTCTTCCAGCGTGGGCGCGGCCCCGCCCGGCGCCAGCGGCACCAGGTTGATGCCGCTGAGGGTGGTGACGGTATTCGATTCGTCGCGGTAGACGTGGCTTTCCTGCTGCACCAGCGCGTGCCGGTTCTCGCCGCACAGCAGGCGCAGGGCGATGTGGTTGGCGAGGGTCCCGGTCGGCATGAAGACCGTGTCTTCCTTGCCCAGCAGGGCAGAGAACTTCGCTTCCAGTTCCGCCACCGCACCGCCCGCCAGGTAGCCGTCGGCCGGCTTCGCATGCCTGTCCAGCAGCGCCTGCAGGCGGGCCGGTTCGGCGGCCGGGTTGCGCGGCAGGGTGTCGCCGGCCAGCACGACCAGGGTGTCCATGTCCGCGGAAGGCATCGCGCCGCCTGGCGGCGCGCCGCCGTATTGCGCATGGGCGCTGCTGCCCGCCGCCAGGCCCAGTGAAGCGATCGGTACGGCTTCGAGGAAACGGCGGCGGTTCAGTCTCATGTGTTCTCTCTTCTAAGGCGCAGGCGCCAGCGCATCAGGCTGGCCGAGAAGGTGGCGAAATAGCTGGCGGTCATGCCCAGGCAGTACATCGTCAGCGGGCTGTCCGAAAAGCGCGGATTCGGCTGGTTGCTGCCCTGGTTCATGTAGACCTCGATGCCCAGGTAGATCACGCGCGCCACCAGCAGCATCCCCACCAGCACACCCATGCGCATGGGCGGGGTGAAGTAATAGCCCTCGGCGGTGTCTTCGAAGCGGGTGCGGCGCAGGCCGTAGATGCCGAGGGCGATGCCGGCGACGGCGCCGAGCGCCAGCGCGGCCAGCGACAGCGGCCGGCCGCCCATGCCGGCGGCGGGCACCAGCAGCATGGCGCCGAACACCAGCAGGCCGGTGTAGTGGCGCGACATGATCGAACGCTGGCGCGTCATCTGGGCTTTCAGGCGCTGGTAGATGCGCCAGACCAGGATAGGAAGAAGGAGGATGAGGGCAAGTGTGGTGATGCTCATTGGGCGATTGCGGCGGCGGCGGTGCGCTTGCGCCAGGCAAGCAGACCGGCCGCGAAAGTCATGTAGTAACCGGCGAGGACGCCGAAGATGCACAGGGTCAGGGGGCTGGTGACGAACTCGTGGTGGGCGAAGGAGCCCAGCGCATAGTACTCATAGGCGCGGTAGCCCATGCGGCCGATGAACAGCAGCGCGACCAGCATGCCGATCGGCGCGTGCGGCGTGAAGTAATACTCGTCGCCGGCCTGCTCGAATCTGGTGCCGGCGCTGGCGATCCGGCCCAGCACGATGCCGAGCACCAGTCCGGCGCCGAGGCCGGCAATGGCGATCGGCGCGGTCTGCAGGCTCAGCGCCGCCAGCATCAGGACCAGCAGCGGAAAGAAGACCAGGGTCGTGCGGTGACGCCACACTTTCGAGCGCTGGCGGGTCGTCAGGCGCTTGATGCGGCTGTAGACGCGCCACAGGACCAGCGGAGCGAGGACGGCGGCAACGACGGGAGTGGGCAGCATGGCGATTTCCTTGGTGTCGAATCCGCCATTGTAATCCAGCCGGGCGTCGGCAAACCGCTGCCCATGTTAATGTTTTGGCTCCGCCAGCAGGAGAACCGACCATGTTCGTTGCACCCATCGAAGCGCACCGCGCCCCCGATCCGGCGCCCATCGAAGAGCCGCCCAAGGAGCCTTTCGACTCGCCCGACCCGCACCAGCCGCCGATCCGCACGCCCATGAACGACGAACCGGACACCGATCCGAACCCGAGCGTCGCGCGCACGCTGCACTGATTATTTCCATCCCGCTACCCGCCGTGCATTGACGCACGGCCGGCTGCGCGCTTAATATTTAGATGAATGTCTAATTAGATGAACTTCAAATTTGGAGGCGCGATGAAACTGCATACCGGTATCCGATCCCTGAAACTGTGGCCGATGCTGTCGATGTTGTCGATGTTGCTGTTGGCGGTGGCGGCGCAAGCCCTTGCCGCTCCGGCCGGCGACCAGCCGATCTCGCTCGACACCGCCGGCGGCACGGTCGCGGGCACCCTGCACCTGCCGGCGGGCGAGGGCAAGGTACCGGTGGTACTGATCGTCGCCGGTTCCGGTCCCACCGACCGCGACGGCAACAACCCCGCCTTCCCCGGCCCCAACAACAGCCTCAAGCTGCTGGCCGAGGCGCTGGGCCAGGCCGGCTTCGCCTCGGTCCGCTACGACAAGCGCGGCATCGGCGCCAGCAGGGCCGGCGCGCCGGACGAATCGGCGCTGCGCTTCGACACCTACGTCGACGATGCCGCGGCCTGGATCGCGAAGCTGAAGGCCGATCCGCGTTTCGGCCAGGTGGCGGTGATCGGCCACAGCGAAGGCGCGCTGATCGGCATGCTGGCCGCCGAACGCGCCGGCGCGGCCGCCTATGTGTCGCTGGCCGGGGTGGCCGAAGGACCGGGCGCCGTGCTGCGCAAGCAGCTCGCCGGCAAGCTGCCGCCGACGCTCGCGGCCGACAACGAGCGCATCCTCGCCAGCCTGGAGCAGGGCAGGACCGTGGCCGAGGTGCCGCCCGCGCTGGCGATGCTGTACCGGCCAAGCGTGCAGCCCTATCTGATCTCGTGGATGAAGTATGTGCCGTCCCAACGCATCGCCGCGCTGCGCATGCCGGTGCTGATCGTGCAGGGCACGACCGACATCCAGGTCGGCGTCGAGCAGGCGCAGGCGCTGAAGGCCGCCAGGCCGGACGCCGTGCTGGCCATCATCCCCGGGATGAACCACGTGCTGAAAGAGGTGCCGGCCGATCCGCAGCGGCAGATGGCATCGTATGGCGACCCGGCGCTGCCACTGCATCCGCAGCTGGCCGGCACGCTCACGGGCTTCCTGCGTAAAGCGGCACCCTAGGCTAGGCAGCGCCTGGAGCAGGCTTGCCGGCGATGGCCTGCAGCAGCCGCGCCATGTCGACCGGCTTCACGAGCCGGACATCGAAGCCGCTGCGCAGCGCGCGGTCGCCGTCGACTTCCTGGCCCCAGCCGGTCACGGCGACCAGGGTGGCCTCCGCGCCCCAGGGCTGCTGCCTGGTCCACTCGGCGATCTCGTAGCCGGTCGCGCCGGGCATGCCGATGTCGAGCACCAGCAGCCGCGGTCGGATGCGCGAGGCCAGTTCGATGGCGGCCTTGCCGTCGTAAGCCGTGTGCACCGTGTAGCCCTGCAGCGCGAGGAATTCGGCCAGCAGGTCGGCGGCATCGCGGTTGTCGTCGGCCAGGACCACCTCGAGCGGGACCCGCGTTTCGGCGCTTGCGGGGCCGGCGTCCGTGGCGGCGGCCGCCCGTTCGCCGGCCTGCTCCGCGGCCAGCGGCAACGTCACGCGCACCCGCGTGCCGAGGCCCAGGCCGGGGCTGAAGGCGGCCACGCTGCCGCCATGCAGCTCGACCAGGGACCTGACCACCGCCAGGCCGATGCCGAGTCCCGGCGTGCCGCCATGGGCCTTGGTCTGGGCCTGGGAAAACATCTCGAACACCTCTTCCAGCCGCTGCGCCTCGATGCCGATGCCGTTGTCGGCCACCTCGACGACCGCCCGGCCGTCTTCGCGCGTCACGCGGACGTCGATCTCGCCGCCGGCCGCCGTGAACTTGGCGGCATTGTTCAGCAGGTTGCTCAGCACCTGGGTCAGGCGCACTTCGTCGCCCTCGACCATCACCGCCTCCGGCGGCAGGGACATGCCGAGCCTGTGCCCCTTGTCCTTGAGCGCCGCGCGCACGCTGTCGCAGCCCATCTCGGCCACCCGGCGCAGGTCGATCCGCTGGATCTCGAGCTGCAGGCGGTCGTGCGTGATCCGGCTCAGGTCCAGCAGCTCGTCCAGCAGCCTGGCCATGTGGCTGACCTGGCGGTCGATGACCTCGGTCGCGCGGCCCACGGAGGCCGGGTTGGCGGCGGCCTGGCGCAGCAGGGCGACCGAGTAGCCGGCGGCGGCCAGCGGGTTCCTCAGCTCGTGGGCGAGGATGGACAGGAAGTTGTTCTTCTGGCGGTCCGCCTTTTCGAGCTGCTTGCGCTGGCGCTCCAGGTTCTGCCTGACGTTCACGTCGGTGGTAACGTCGCGGGCGGTGCCGATGATCATGGTCGGCATGCCGGCCGCATTGCGCATCACCTTGCCGCTCGATTCGATCCAGCGCACGATCCCGTCGGCGCCGCAGGCGCGGAACTGGGCCTGGTAGTCGTGCCTGCCCGCCAGCGCGGCGTTCCATTGCGCCAGCACCGCCGTGCGGTCGTCCGGGTGGATGTCGTCCAGCCATGGCGCGGCGTCGGTATGGACGAAGCCCGGCGCCCGTCCGTACATCGGGCCGATGGCCTCCGAATACGACAGCTCGCGCGTGCCGAGGTCGAGCTGCCAGGTGCCCATGCCTGCCGACTGCAGGGCGATCTCCAGCCTGGCCTTGGCGATCGACTCGCGCGCCAGCGCCTGCTCGACCTGGTCGCGCTGGCGCACGCGTTCGAGGCAGGAGCGCACCGCATAGCCGATGCGCGGATAGTGCTTGGCGGTCTTGGTGATGTAGTCGTCCAGGCCTTCCTTCATGGCGGCGACCGCGACTTCCTCGGTGCCGCTGGCGGTGAACATGATCACCGGCCGCTCCGGGAAGCGGCGCTTCAGTTCGCGCAGCACGGTGATGCCGTCGCTGAAGCGCAGCTGGTAATCGGTGATCGTGACCTCGAAGCCGCCCTGGTCGAGCGCCGCCGCCAGGGTCTCGGGCGTGCCGGCCTGCAGGATGCCGATGTCGCCGAAATGGCGGCGCAGTTCGCGGGCGACCAGCGCGCGGTCGTCGGGACTGTCGTCGATCAGCAGGGCGGTGAACGTCATACGCTGTCCTGCGCGGCCGGCAGCTCGACGCGGAAGCTCGCGCCTTCGCCGGGCGCCGAGCCGACGCCGACGCTGCCGCCCATGCGCTCGACGCCTTTCTTGACGATCGCCAGGCCGATGCCGGTGCCGGGGAATTCTTCCTCGCTGTGCAGGCGCTCGAATACGTTGAAGATCCTGGCCTGGGCCTGTTCGGGGATGCCGATGCCGTTGTCCTCGACGGTGATGCGCACCATGCCGCCGGCCTGCCGGGCGCCGATGCGGACCATCGGCGCCACGCCCGGCGAGACGAACTTGACGGCGTTCGATACCAGGTTGACGAGGGTCTGCACGAAAGTCTGGCGGTGCGCCCTGACATGCAGGTCGGCGGGCACGTCGACGCACAGTTCGGCGCCGGCCTGGCTGGTCTCGGCCTGCAGCATGGTGCGCATGTCCCGGATGGCCGCGGCCACGCCGACCGTCTCGATCGGGATCTCGGTGCGGGACAGGCGGGCGAACTCCAGCAGGTCCGACACCATCGTGTCGACCCGGCGCGCAATCGCCTCGATGCGGTTGACGTAGACCGCCGACTGCTCCATGCGGCCTTCGTCGAAGTCCTGCTTGAGCGCGTTGGCATAGCCCTGGATGGTGCGCAGCGGCTCGCGCATGTCGTGCGAGACCGAGAAGCCGAAGGTCTCGAGGGCTTCGTTGGCTTCCTGCAGCTGGCGGGTGCGTTCGGCGATACGTTGTTCGAGGTCGGCGTTCAGGCGGTGGATCTCGAGGTCGGCGCGGCGCAGCGAGGTGACGTCGTTGACGATGCCGTCGACGGCGTCGTGCCCGTTCACCCGCACGCGCACGAGCTTGACGGTGTGGGCGCGGCCGCCGGCGCCGAGCTCGCCGCTCAGGACCTGCAGTTCGGCGGTGTCGAGCGTGGCTCCGAGTTCCGGCAGCCGCTGCTTCACTTCCGCGACCAGAGGATGGCCCGGCGCCTTCGAGTATTCGCCGGGCGCCAGTCCGAGCATGGTCCAGAAGGCCTTGTTGCCTTCCTCGAGCTCGCCCTCGAGCGACATGCGGAACACGCCCAGCTCGATGTTTTCGAGCAGCGAGGCCAGCCGGGTCTCGCTGCGGATCGCGCGCGAGCGGATTTCGGAGCGGTCGAGGCAGGTGCGCACCGCCACCGGCAGGCGTGCGTAGTGGCGCGGGCTCTTGATCACGTAATCGTCCAGCCCGTGCTTCATGGCGTCGACCGCGATCTCCTGGGTGCCGGTGGCCGTGAACATGACCACCGGCAGCTGGGGATCGTGGGCCTTGACCCGCTTGAGCACGTCCAGGCCGGTGGTCCAGCGCATCTGGAAGTCGGTGATCACCACGTCGAAGGGGAAGCCGGCTTCCTGGGCGCGCTCCAGGCCCGTGCGCTCGCCCACCTCGGTGACTTCGCAGCCGGGGAAGTGACGTTCGATTTCCCGCCTGGCCAGCAGGCGGTCGTCGGGATTGTCGTCGAGGATCAGGAGGCGCAGGGACATTGTGAACCGATCGTATGCGGAATCGTTAAATTATAGAGGAGGTTCGGCGCCACATCGCATGGGCAGGCATAGCCGCAACACCGTGCCGGCGGCTGCCGCTTCGACCCGTACGCTGCCGCCCAGGCGCTCCATGGCCTTGCGGACGATCGCCAGGCCGATGCCGGTGCCCGGATAGGCTTCCTCGCCATGCAGGCGCTCGAACACGCCGAAGATGCGCTCGCGCTGCTCGGGCGGGATGCCGATGCCATTGTCGGCAATCCAGACCAGCGCGTGATCGCCGTCTTCGCATCCGTGGATCCGGATCGAAGGCGCGATGCCGGGCGCGACGAACTTGATCGCATTGCCGATCAGGTTCTCGAATACCTGCACCAGGATGGCTTCGTTGCCGAGCGCGGCGGGCAGGGGAGAGGCGATCTCGACCTGGGCACCGCTGCGTGAGACCTGGGTTTCGATGTCGGACAGGGCCAGCCAGGCTACCCGTTCGAGGTCGACCGTCCGCAGCTTGAGCTCGGCCCGCGACAGCTGGCTGTAGGCCAGCAGTTCGGTGATCAGGCGGTCCATGCGGCGCGCGGCCTCGCGGAGCCGGGCCAGGAAGTGGCGCCCCTGTTCGCTCAGGCGCGGCGATTCGTCCTCGCGCAGGGCGTCGGCATAGCCTTCGACGTTGCGCAGCGGCGCGCGCAGGTCGTGTGCGACCGTATGGGCGAAAGCGCGCAGTTCCATGTTCGCTTCAGCCAGCCTTTCGGTACGTTCCTGGATGCGGCGTTCGAGCAGCAGGTTGGCGTCGGCCAGGTCGCGCTGGGCCTGTTTCAGCTCGGTCACCTCGTGGATGCCGATCACGGTCCCGGCCGGCTTGTCGTGCACCAGCATCGGATGGCAACTGAGGATCCAGTCGCGCGCGGTTTCCGGATGCAGGGGCGTGCTGCCCGACAGCGCGATGCGCGCGGGCGCCATGGCGCCGGCGACGATGTCGCGCAGCAGCGCGGGCAGGTCGAGCGTCCCGGGGGCGGCCGGCAGGATGCGCAACACCTCCTCGAGCGGCCGGCCGACGGCCTGGGCGGCGTTCATGCCGGCCAGGTCTTCCGCCACCGGATTCATGAACTGGACCCGGCCGCGCAGGTCGGTGGCGATCACGGCGTCGCCGATGCTGCGCAGCGTGGCCGCCAGGCGCGCCTGCCCGGTCTGCATCATGAGGGCTTCGTGGCGGGCCATGGCGCGCACGAAGAACAGCAGTGCGATCGAGAGGAAGGCCACCGCGCCGGTGGCCACGATGGTGCGGGTCAGGTCGCGGTCGACCACGGCGGCGCGCAGGGCCAGCAGCCTTTCCTCTTCGCCGCGCAGGGCCGCTTCCTGGGCGGCGATGCCCCTGCGCAGGGTGCGCATGCCGGACTGGGTATGCCGCTCGGGATGCCGCAGCCCCTCGGCCAGCGCCTGCGTAAAGCCGTCGAGCAGGGTGCGGTAGCGCAGCAGCGCCTGTTGCTGGACCGGATTGTCGCGGGTCAGCCGCTGCAGGGTCTGCCACTCGCGCGGGATGGCGGCGAGCCCGGCGTCGAGCTCGGCGCGGTCCTGCGGGTCGTGGTCGAGCAGGAGCGATTTCTGCAGGGCATCCACTTCGTTGACCAGGCTGATGGTCTCCTGCAGGCGCACCAGCACGTCCTGGGTATGCACCACCCAGCGCCGCGACTCCACCGTGCGGCCGATGCTGCCGATGAGCGTCGCGATCGCGGCGGCCAGGATCATGATGCTGGCCGCCGTTGCGTAGTTGACGTAGCGGGTTGTTCCTTGCATGAGCACTGGCCTTGTAAACCCCGTGTTTTATGCGCTGAGCATGTCGATCCATTCTAGCAAATGCACTCGGGGCCGGTCGCGTGCGAGTAACGCACATCGGGATCACGCCAGGACCGGCCCGGCCTGCGCCAGCAGTTCGGCCAGCAGTTCCGCCACCAGGGTCACGCGCGGCGAGCGGCGCACGTCGGGATGCACCACCAGCCAGATCGGCCGGCTCAGCACCTGGGCGTGGTCCGGGTGCACCGCCAGCAGGCTGTCGCTGCGGCCGAGGAAGTGCGGCAGCAGGCCCACGCCCAGGCCGGCGCGGCAGGCCGCCAGCATGGATTGGGCATTGTTCGACCAGAAGGCGCACGGGCGGCCGGCGCCGAATCTGTCCAGCCATTTCTGCTGCGGCGAGGTCTTCATCGCCTCGCCGTAGCCGACGAATTCCCATTCCGCTTGCGGGCGCGCGAACCAGTCGGGGGTGGCATAGAGGCCGTATCCCATCTGCGCCAGCGGGCGTCCGGCCAGGCCAGGTTCCTCGGGACGCGACAGGCGCAATGCGAGGTCGGCTTCGCGCCGGTACAGGTTGGCCTGGCGCACCTCGGCGACGATCTCGATCGCGATCGCCGGCCAGCGCGACCGCAGGGCCGCCAGCCGCGGCACCAGCAGGGTACTGGCGAGCGCCGGCGGCGCCGACACCTTGACGACGCCGCGCAGGGTGCCGGCGCCGGTTCCGGCGCGTGCGAAGGACAGCGCCTCGTCCTCGACGCGGCGCGCATACGCCAGCAGGTGCTCGCCCTCCGCGGTCAGGATCCAGCGCTTCGGCAGGCGGTCGAACAGGCGCAGGCCGATCCGGGCTTCGAGCATGCCGATGCGGCGCGACACCGTCGAATGCTCGACCGCCAGCGCCCGCGCCGCCGCGCTCAGGCCGCCCTGGCGCGCCAGTTCGACGAAGTAGCGGATGTCGTCCCAGTCGAGCGGGCTGGGCTTTGTCGTCTCGAGGTCATCGGTGAATTTTTGCACAATAAGTGGCGATTTTTTGGGATTTCGGTCGAATTTCAATCAATCTACCATGTGCTCGTCTTTTCAACAGGAGCATGGAATGGAAACCTTGATCGAACATGTCGTCATCCGCCGCCAGGGCGGACCCGAGGAGCTGCGGGTGGAACAGCTGGCGCTGGCGCCGCCCGCCGCGGGAGAGATCCGGATCCGCCATCTGGCGGTCGGGGTGAATTTCCTGGACGTCTACCACCGCAACGGTGTCTATCCGCTGCCGGCGCTGCCGGCCACCATCGGGGTCGAGGGCGTGGGCATCGTCGAGGCAGTGGGCACGGGCGTAAGCGGGATGCATCCCGGCCAGCGCATCGCCTACGCCGGCCGGCCGGGTGCCTACGCGGCAGTGCGCAACCTGCCCGCCGACTACGCGGTGGTGCTGCCGGACGCGGTGCCGACCGAGGCGGTGGCCGGCGCACTGCTGCGGGGGATCACGGCGCATATGCTGTTCCATCACGTGCGTCCGCTGCAGGCCGGCGACACGGTGCTGGTGCATGCGGCCGCCGGCGGCCTCGGCCTGGTGCTGGTGCAATGGGCGAAGGCGCTCGGTGCGCGCGTGATCGGTACCGTGGGCAGCCGCGCCAAGGCCGAGCTGGCGCTGGCCCATGGTCTCGACTGCGCGGTGCTGTACCGGGAAGAGGATTTCGTCGCCGCCGCGCGCGAGTTCACCGGCGGGCGCGGCGTCGACTTCGCGATCGACGGCATCGGCGGGCCGACCCTGCTGCGCAGCTTCGATGCGGTGCGGCCCTACGGCATGGCGGCCAGCATCGGCCAGGCCGGCGGCATGCCCGGACCGGTCGATTTGATGCAGATCGGCAACCCGCGCGCCATCTCGTTCTCGCGACCCGGCGTGATGCGCCTGATGCGCGATCCGGCGCTGTACCGCGAAGGCGCCGACGCGACCCTGGCGCGCCTGGCCGACGGCCTGCAAGTACGCATCGGCGCCGAACTGCCGCTGGCGCAGGCGGCCGACGCGCACCGGATGCTGGAAGAGGGCAGGACCACGGGCGCGTTGCTGCTGCGGCCCTGACCCCGGCTTGTCGTTAGTCGAACGCCCAGGAGTAGAGCACGTCCAGCGCCGTGTTGGTGCCGGTCTGCAGCGCCAGCGTGATGCGCGGGGTGAGCTTGTAGCGCAGGCGCACCACGCTGGTGGCGGTGGCGGCGCCCTGTTCGAAGCTCAGGTAGAGGCGGGAAGAGATGCGCTTGCCGACCGTGACCACGGTGTTCGCCAGGCCGGTATCCTGGCCCGCGCCCTGGCGCACGCCGAATTCGTCGACGCCCAGCGCGTTCGCCAGCTTGCTCTGGATGCCGCCGGTGCCGCCTTTGCCGCCCAGCAGGGCGCCGGCCGCCGCGCTCAGCACATCGGCTTCGTTGCCGGTCGTGCCCTCCATGCCGTGGCCCAGCACCAGCCAGGACAGCTTGTCGCTGTCGGACACGTTCGGCGTCGACACCAGCTTGGCCGTCGGCGACAGCGCCGTGCCGCGCACCTGCACGCCGGCTTCGACATTGGTCTCGCTGAGCTGCTCGCCATCCGGACGCTTGCGCACGGCCAGCACGTCGATCGACGGGTTGTCGTAGGGACCGCTGAAGGTGGCGACGCCGCGCTCGATCGACAGGCGCTGGCCGTAGGCGGCATAGGTGCCGCTCACGGTGCGCACGGTGCCGTTGATGCGCGGTGCGCCGTCGCCGACCTTGCGCACGTGGACGCTGCCGGCCAGGTAGGCGTCGGCGCCCATGCCGCGCAGGTGGAAGTCGTCGCCCAGGTCGGCCGTCAGGTCGATCGTCAGCGGCACCGCCGCCGCCTTCTTCGCCGCTCCTTCCTTGGCATTGGCGCGGCCGAGCACGATCACGTCGTCGGACAGGGTCGGGCGGTCCTGCGGCGCGAACTCCACCAGCGCGCGGTCGGCCTTGAAGCTGCCCTCGACCGCGAAGCGGCGCGCGTCGCGCACCACGCTGGCCTGGCCGCTGACGATCACGGTGCGGTCCGGGCGCGACAGCGCTTCGAGCTTGTCGGCCACCAGCTTGAGGTTCATGGCGGTTTCGCTGCCGGCAAAGCGCACGTTGCCGTCGATGGTGGCGCGGCCGCTGTTGCCTTCGAAGGCGAAGCGCTGCAGCTGCAGGCTGTCGCCGGCCAGCACCGCGCGCAGCTGGCCATTGCGCAGGCGGACGCCCTGGTCCGGCCAGCGCACCGCGAGGCGGTCGCCGTTCACGGTGCCGTTCAGGGTCGGCGCGCCGACCGTGCCGGTGCCGGTGACGGCCAGGTTCAGGGCGCCGTCCACTTCCAGGCCCGGCTGGCCGATCAGCGGCGAGACCCAGGCCAGCGAGCCCAGGTTGGCGCTGGCGGTCAGGCGCAGCGGGCTGTCGTTGTCGAGACGGCCGTGGATCATCTGCGCGGTGGCGTCGACCTTGGCGGTGCCGATCCGGCTGCCGTCGACCGCCAGCTGGGCGCGCAGGGCGCCGCCGTTGACGTCGGCGCGCAGGTCGAGCTGGCGCAGGCCCAGCACCACCGGGGCGACGTCGCCGGCGATCAGGTCGCCCTTCTCGCGGAACACGTGCAGGCTGCCGTCCAGCGCCGGCGCGGCGCCGCTGCCGGCGGGCGCGCGCATGTCGAGCGCCCAGTCGGCGCCGAGCGTCATGTCGCCGCGCAGGTTCTCGCGGATCGCGTCGGACGCCTGGGCCAGGTAGCCGACCGGGACCCCGGTGGCGCTGCCGCGGCTGGTCCAGCGCGGGCCGTTCTTGACCAGCGACTGGATCGTGACCGAACCGGCCGGCAGGCGGATCGTGGCATCGTTGACGCTGATCTGCTCGGGGCTGGCGAGTCCCTTGACGCCCGAACCCGGCGCGCCGGCGATGCGCAGCGGGGCCGGCGCCGCCAGCGCGAGCGCGTAGCGGCCGCGGTTCTGCAGCGTGTTCAGGGTGCCGGCCCAGGCGCTCAGTTGCCCATTCGTGGTATAGCCGCCGCTGATGGCGAGGTTGGCGTCGAAGGCATCGCCGCGCGCCGCCGCCGAAATCGTGTGGGCGCCGCGGGTGCCGGTCGATTGCAGGCTGGCGGTGGCGATACGGGTTTCGCTGCCCGGCGCGCCGCCGGCGTAACCGGCGATCTGCACGTCGAGCGCCAGCGGATCCGCCGCGCCGCGACCGGAACCGAGGTTCGCGGTGGCATGCAGCGACGTCAGGTTCTGGGCCTTCATGCGCAGGTTCTGGCCGTCCAGCGAGGCGGTCAGCGAAGGCGTGTCCATGGTGCCGGACAGGGTGCCCGAGCCGCGCAGCACGCCGCCGAAGTCGGGGCCGAGGGCGGCCAGCTGGGGCGCATCGATGCGCCATTGCAGGGTGTCGCGGCCGCTGCCGAAAGCTCCGCGCGCGGCCACCACGTTGGCGCCCAGGTGCAGGTCGACGTCGGCGTTCGAGACGTGGCGTTTGTCGGCCGTGAGCTTCGCATAGCCCCACAGCGGCGAATTCGACAAGGTCGATTGCTGCAGGGTGAGGTTGACCGAGCCGCCCATGTTCGCGCCGGTGCGGCCGCTGGCGTCGAAATTGCCGTTGATGCTGCCGGCGAAGGGCGAGCCGAAGGCGGCCGGGTTCAGCTTCTGCATCGAGCCGCTGGCCTTGACCTCGACCACCTTCGCACCCTTGGCGCCGGACAGCCAGGCTTCGCCGCTGGCGTGCAGGGCACCGTTGTCGAGCTTGCGCTGCTGCGTCACCCAGCCCAGGTTGCGGGCGTCGACCTCGAAGCTGGTGCGCGGGGCATCCATGGTGCCGCTGACGACGCCGTTCGCCACCAGCGCGCCGTACAGGTCCTTGCGGATGGCCGCCAGCTGGCGGCCGTCCACGCGCCAGGCCAGCTTCTCGCCCGGCTTGCCGAAGGCACCGCGCAGGTCGACCGTGTTCTGGCCCAGCGCCAGGTTGGCATTCACGTCGTGCACGTGGACGCCGCCCGGCGCGCCGCCGTCGGCATCCAGCTTGCCCTTGCCGGACAGCGGCTGGTCGAACAGGCGGCTCGGGCGCAGCGCGAAGTCGGCCGCGACCTGCCATTGCGGGGCCAGCGCCCCCGAGGCGTTGATCTCGGCATTGATGTCGGCCTTCGGGAAGTCGCCGAAGGCCGCCGGGTCGAGCCGGCTGGCGACGACGTTCGCCTTGAACGGCTTCTTGTCCGTCAGGCTGGCGCTGCCCGTCACGCGCACGCTGCCGGTGCCGGCGGCCAGGCGGGCGTCGCGCACGGTCAGCACATTGTTGGCAAGGGCGGCTTCGGCCACCAGGCGCAAGCCGGCGTCGACCAGGTTGACGTCCAGGGTCTGCGTGTCCTGGCTGTTCGCCACCTTCAGGTCGCCGGCGATGGCGGTCTTCTTCATGCTGCCGTGGATCTGCCTGAGGTCGATGCGGTCGGTGTGCAGCGCGAACTGCGCGGTGCCGATGCCCTTCTCGTCCGGACCGCGTTCGACGCTGCCGCTGCCGGTGAAGCTGCCGGCGCCGCCCAGGTCGAGCAGCACGTCGCCGATCTTCATCGACGAGAGGTTGCCGCCCAGCTGGCCGCGCATCGCCCGCAGCGGCAGGCGCTGCTGGTCGATGGTGCCCTGCGGTCCGTCGTTGGTCAGGTTCACGGAACCGCTGATGTTGCGGTCCGGGTCCAGGCGCGCGTCCACCGCCAGGTTCAGGTCGGCGGTCGGCAGCGAGGGGTTGAAGAAGCCCGGATCGATGTTCTTCGCATTCAGCGTGAAGGCCTGCAGCGGGATCTCGGCGAAGGGCGACAGGACCAGTTTGGCCGTGCCCTGGGCGCGCGCGGCCTGGCCGCTGGCGTCGAGGACGGTCTTTTGCAGGTCGCCGCCGGCATGCAGCTTCAGCTGCGGCAGGATGGCGCCGGGCTGGGCTTGCGAGGTGGACTGGGAAGCGGGAGCCTGGCTCAGGCTGGCGTCCGCATTCAGCTTGTAGGGCAGGGTGTTGGCGATGGTGCCGCTGGCGGCGGCCAGGCCCCAGGGCGTGTTCGCCTTCGCGTAGTCGAGCTTCCACTGCTGCTTGTCGCCGTGCAGGCTGGCGCGGATGTCGTCGATCCGGGTCTCCGCGCCCTTGTTCACGAACACCGCCGTGGCCAGGCGCGCATCTTCCACCGCGATCTTGAAGGGCGGTGCCAGGCGGGTCGGCATCGTGCTCGGCTCGGTGCTTTGCTTGAGCGTTTCCATGCGCAGCGACTTCGCGTACAGCTTGTCGATCTCGACGCCGTGCGACAGGTATTGCCAGGGCTTCCAGTCGATGTCGATGTCGTTCATCGTCATCAGCGAGGTCTCGGTGCGGAACACCAGCTGGCCGACGTGCATGTGGCCGTACAGGGAACCGCTGACGCCGGAAAGCAGCAGCTTGCCGCCGCTGGCATTGGCGACGCGCTGGGCGATCATCTGCAGCGTGGTCTCGCGGCCGCCGTACCAGACCGCGCCGCCGATGACGACGGCGGTGACGGCCACGCCGATCGCGACCCGGCGCGGCCAGCGGCGCGGCTTGTTTTCTTCCGGCGTGTCGGGAGTGTGTGCTTCGCTCATCAGAAGGTGAATCCCAGTGAGAAGTGCAGGCGGACCTTGTGCACCGCCTTGCCGTAGGCGACGTCGACGGCGATCGGGCCGACCGGGCTGCGCCAGCGCGCGCCCACGCCGTAGCCGACCTTCGGCTTCAGGTCGGCGAAGTTGTCGGCGGCATTGCCGACGTCGTAGAACACGGCCGCGCCCCAGGGCGGCTTGAACCACCAGTCGTATTCGGTGCTGGCGGTGAACAGGTAGCGGCCGCCCGTGATGGCGCTGCCGACCGGGATGCCCAGCTGCTGGTAGCCGTAGCCGCGCACCGACTGGTCGCCGCCGGCGCGGAACAGGAAGGTCGAGGGCACGCCGTCCTTGTCCCTGGAGAGGACCGCGCCGAACTCGCCGCGCACGATCAGGGTGCCCGAGGTGCCGACCGGCTTGTAGCCGATCGCGCGCACATAGCTGCGCACGAAGGGCTGGTCGGTCAGGATCGGCAGCGGCGCCGCGCCCAGCTGCAGGTTGACGATGTAACCGCTGTTCGGCAGCACCAGGCTGTCGAGGTGGCGCTTGGTGATCGAGAAGGTCAGCGGCAGGGCTTTCGCGCGCGTGGTGGGCAGGTGGTCGATGGTGACCTGCTCGGTCAGCGCTTCCAGCCGCAGGCTGCGTTCCAGGGTCGGCGAGCCCCAGGCGCGGGTGGCGTGGATGCTGGTGGTGCGGGTGATCTGGTCGCGCACGTCCTCGCGGTCGTAGCCGGCGCCGACGCTGTTGCTGTAGCCGTTCGAGGTGGTCGGCCAGAAGAAATCGGTGCGCACCTGCTGGTGCAGCTGCTCGTACAGCACATTGCTCTTCATGCGCTTGCCGAACACGTTCAGGTCGTCGTAGTTGGCCTGGGCCCGGGCCCCGGTATTGGTCGAGAAGCCGAGGCCGAGCGACACGTTCTTGCGCTTGTTCTCGGACACCCGCACCAGCACCGGCATCGTGACCGCGGCGGACGGGGCTTCGGGTTTGGCGCCCTGTCCCTGGTTCAGTTCGCTGACCTGTTCCTGCAGGGCCGAGGACATGTCGAGGCTCACCTCGACGCTGCTGAAGTAGCCGGTGTCCTGCAGGCGGCCCTGCAGGGCCTGCAGCGCGGCTTCGTTGTATTCGTCGCCCGGATGGATCTGGTTCAGGTTGTTGATGATGGAGGGCGAATAGCGGCTCAGGCCCTCGATCCTGAGGGCGCCGAAATGCACGTCCGGTCCGCTGTCGATGACGACCTTGAGGCGGGCCTTGTGGCTGTCCGGATCGACGGTGGCGCTGGAGTCGATCAGCTGGGCGCGCGGGAAGCGCGACTGCGTGATCTGGCGCACCATGCCGCGCTTGGCCGCTTCCCAGTCGGCGGTGCGAAAGCGCGAGCCGACCGGCAGGGTCCAGCGGTTGCGCAGGGAGGCAGCGTCGACCGGCGCTTCGGTTTTATCGAAAGGCACGAAGCCGCGCAGCTCGATGTCGACGTCGCTCACCGCCACCGCCTGGCCCGGATCGACGATCACGCGCGCGACCGGCGTGCCGCCCGAGGTATCCAGCCCGCTCGAGATCGTGGGCGTGTAATAGCCCTCGGTGGCGACCAGGGTTTTCGCTTCCTCGGGGGCGTTGCGCACCAGGCGCTGCAGCTGTTCGAGGTCGACCCGCGGGTTGCCGCGCCAGCGCATCAGGTCGAGGTTGCTTTCCAGGAGCTCGCGCAGGTTGCGCGGGGCGTCGATCTTCACTTCGTAGCGGACCGAGCGCTGTTCGGGCGCCTCGACCGGCAGCGGCGTGGCCGGCTGGCGCTCCTGTTCCTGCAGTTCCTTCTGGGTCTGTTCCTTGCCGGTGGTCGGGGCCGGGACGGGGTCCTGGGCCTGGGTTGCAACCTGGCCTGCAGCGCCCACGGAGGCACACAGCGCGTTCACGACCAGCACGATTTGTGCCAAAATCCGAGATCGCGCCGGCGCAAGTGTCTCCATCGTGTCGGGTCGTGCGGTTACCATGTCTCTCCATTCTCCAGTCTGCCGGCCACATCTTAACGGATTGTCAAAACCGGCGGCGGACGCTTTACTTCAGGAACATCAATATGCATCAAGCTGACACCGCGCTCGTCCTGTTCAGCGGCGGACAAGATTCCACCACCTGCCTGGCCTGGGCCCTGCAACGCTATGAACGGGTCGAGACCATCGGTTTCGATTACGGCCAGCGCCACGCGATCGAGCTGGCGGTGCGGCCGACTGTGCTGGCCAAGATGCGCGCGCTGTCGCCGGAATGGGACCGCCGCCTGGGCGAGGACCACATGATCGACCTGTCGCTGATCTCGAAGATTTCGGATACGGCGCTGACCAGCAACGTCGCGATCCAGATGCAGGAAAACGGCTTGCCGAACACCTTCGTGCCGGGCCGCAACCTGCTGTTCATGACGGTGGCGGCGACGGTCGCCTACCGCCGCGGCCTCACCGTGCTGGTGGGCGGCATGTGCGAGACCGATTTCTCCGGCTATCCGGACTGCCGCGACGACACCATGAAGGCGCTGCAGGTGGCCCTCAACCTGGGCATGGCCACGCGCCTGAAGGTCGAGACCCCGCTGATGTGGATCGACAAGAAGCAGACCTGGGAACTGGCCGAGCAGTGCGGCGGCGAGGCGCTGGTCGACCTGATCCGCTTCGACACCCACACCTGCTACCTGGGAGAGCGCGGCGCCGCGCACGACTGGGGCCACGGCTGCGGCAAGTGCCCGGCTTGCGAGCTGCGCGCGCGTGGCTACGCGCAGTATGCCCAGGCCCGCCGCGGCGCCTGAGGCGCGATCGTCAACGTGCGTGGGCTCGTGATTCAAGCCCCCGGCTTGAATCACCCCACCCTGGGCACTAACTGCTTATACCGTCTGTTCGCGGATCGTGCGGTTCTTGTTGGAGCGCTTGACCAGGTACCAGACCAGGGCCAGCGGCAGCAGCAGGGGCAGCAGCAGCGGCGAGATCGCCAGCGCCAGCACCAGGGCACCGATGCCGAGGCCGCCGATCAGCAGGATGCCGACGCCGGCGAACACCACCGCCAGCACCGCGCCCACCACCAGCATGATCAGGCCGGCCAGCAGCGTGCCGCCGCCCGCGAACAGCATCGCCAGCAGGGCGCCCAGCGGACCGTCGATCTCGTCGCCGTCGACGTTGAAGACCATGTCGCCGCTGGAGACGAACACATTCCACAGGAGCAGGGCAAACAGAAACAGGATGACGAAAGCGGCGGTCTTTTTCATGATGGTCCTCGCGGTGTTCGGTTGTAGATTCGGGCTTTGAAGCGCTATGTCCGTGTCGGCATGGTTCCAATGTATCTGTATCGTTCGGACGCCTCCATCGGCATGCGACAGGCTGCAATTTTCAGGGGCCAGGCGTGCTCCGGCGGCCGACGAACGGTGGGAAAAATTGGCGGGAATCAAGCCTTGCAATGTCAAGCATGAGGTCTATACTGACAGCCTGCTCTGTCGCAGGAGGGAATCCTATGCATTACATCCAGGACCATCCGACCTGGGCGCCATTTGCCCGGCTCGACAGGGGTGGCCACAAGAATCCGCCGTCGGCGCCACCGGCCATTCCGCCCATCATCATCACGCCATTCAACAAGCAGATTCCGAATCCGGCGATCGATCCGCGCAGTACGCCACCGGGGCCGCCCATCGTCCCGCCGCGCAGGCCCGACCTGCGCATGTAGCCTGCGCATCCAGCCCGCGCGTCTCGCCTGTTTCTGTGCCGTCTCTTGCCCTCGCTGCCGGAATTTCCTATGATCTGGCCTCTGGGCGCTTGCCCGCAGCAGGATAGGAACGACATGAACGACGAAGCACCGGATCACCACGACGACGACGCACCGGTACAGGAAGCACGTGTGTGGCAGGACAATGGCTGGACCGCACGAGTCATCAAGAACGAGGATGACGAAGGCTGGGCCGTCGCGATGTACAAGGACGGCGAAGCGGAACCGGCCCTGGTCGGGCCCTGGACCATGGGCCGCGACAAGAAGAACCCGAAGCCGCTCGACGTGAACGCCTTCAACACCCTGGTCAAGACCGCGTATGAAGTGCTGCGCCGCCACGAGCAGCAGCTGCACGCCCGGCTGCACAAGAGCACCGTCGTGTCCGGCCCGGACGGCGAGCTGAAGGTCACGCTAGACATCGTGCCGGACGAGGACAATCCCTATGCCTTGCTGACCGCCATCGACGAGATGGGCGAGCAGGTGGCCCAGGTGCGGGTCGATGCCGGCTTCAAGTTGTCGCCGGCCTCCGCGCTGGCCTGGGTCGAGAACGATTTCCGCGCCCCGCGCTGAAATCGCCGCAAATAAGCCACAGTTTTCTCCTGGCAGGCGCGCGAGCTGATAATATTTCCCAGACGCACTATTTCGTGTTTTAGGGGGATCGATGGAAAACCGTCTCGCGCGCCTGGAAGCGGTGCAGGCCATGCTGCTCGAAATCGGGCACTTGTCCGCCAGCTGCACCGACATCACCGAATTCATCGGCGCCGTTCACCGCGCACTGGGTCGCATCATGTATGCGGAAAACTTCTATGTGACCCTGGCCGAGCGCGAAGACGGTACCGTGCGCTTCGTGTATTTCGTCGACACCGTCGATGAAGGCCCGAGCCCGGACGAGCGCGTGCGCCTGGCCTCGCCCGAGCAGTCGCCGACCGCCTGGGTGATGCTCAACAAGCAGGCGCTGTCGATGACCGCCGACGAGGAACGCGCCCGCGAAAACGGCAGTACCTGGGGCACGGGCAGCGTTGCCGAGCACTGGATGGGCTGCCCTCTGCTCGACCAGCAGCACGAAGTACTGGGCGCCATCGTGATCCAGAGCTACCTCCCGGAACACACCTACAGCGAGGAAGACCAGGCGCTGTTTGCCCTGATCGCCAACCACGTCTCGAATGCCCTGCAGGGCCTGCAGAGCATGGACCGGCTCGAGCGCGCCGTGCAGGAACGCACTGCGGCGCTGGCGCGTGAGGTGGGCGAGCGCCGCCGCGCCGAGCAGGTGCAGCATGCGCTCTACCAGATCGCCGACCTGTCGGCCTCGGCGCTGGACACCGACGAACTGGCCGCCAGCCTGCACCGCATCATCGGCGAGCTGATGGTGGCGAAGAATTTCCTGATCGCGCTGACCCATCCGGACACCGGCGAGATCAGCATCCCGTATTTCGTCGACGAGAAGGACCGCGACGCCCCCAGCAAGCGCTTCCCCTTCGGCATCGGCATGTGTTCGTACGTGCTCAAGACAAAGCAGGCCCAGCTGCACGACGCCGGCAGCTTCGCGCGCCTGATCGCCTCCGGCAAGGTCCAGAATCCGCTCGGCAGCACCGATATCGCCAGCTGGATCGGCGCGCCGATGCTGGTGCACGACCGCGCCTATGGCGTGATGGTGGTGCAGAGCTACGACCCGACCATCCTGTATACCAAGACCGAGCTCGACCTGCTGGCCTTCATCGCCAGCCACGTGGCGGTGGCGATCGCCCGCATGCAGGCCGACCGCGCGATCCGCAAGGCCAAGGAAAGCCTGGAAAGCCAGAACGCGGCCCTGAACCAGGCGCTGACCCAGCTGCAGGAAGCGCAGACGGAACTGGTGCGCCAGGAAAAGCTCGCCTCGCTGGGCCAGATGGTGGCCGGCGTGGCCCACGAGATCAACACCCCGCTGGGCATTTGCGTGACCGCCACCAGCCACCTGGTGCAGGAACTCAAGCTCACCAAGGAAGAGCTGGCGGCCGGCGAGATGACGGAAGACAGCCTGAACGCCTTCTTCGACGTGGTCGACCAGTCGCTGCGGATCATGACCACGAATACCCAGCGCGCAGCAAACCTGGTGCGCAGCTTCAAGCAGGTGGCGGTGGACCAGTCCTCGGACAATATCCGCAAGTTCAACCTGTGCAAGTACGTGGGCGAGATCCTGCTCTCGCTGCAGCCCAAGCTGAAAGGGCGGCCGGTCAAGGTGGAGGTCGATTGCCCGCCCGAGCTGGAAGTCGACAGCTTCCCGGGCGCAGTGTCGCAGATCGTCACCAATATGGTGGTGAACTCGCTGGTGCACGGCTTCGAGCGCGACCAGCCCGGCAACATCACGATCCGCGCGCGCATGGAGGAGGACGACATGATCGCCTTCGACTACGGCGACGACGGCGCCGGCATGGACGCCGATACGCTGGCCAAGATGTTCGATCCCTTCTTCACGACCAAGCGCGGCAGCGGCGGCAGCGGCCTGGGCGCCCACATCCTCTACAACCTGGTGACCGGT
Source organism: Massilia sp. 01N410 (assembly GCF_056399665.1). Lineage (NCBI taxonomy): Bacteria > Pseudomonadati > Pseudomonadota > Betaproteobacteria > Burkholderiales > Oxalobacteraceae > Massilia > Massilia sp. 01N410. The sequence continues at coordinate 21,877 of NZ_JBFTRV010000015.1, forward strand.
TCGCTGGGCGGGACGCTGCGGGTGGAAAGCAGCCCCGGCAAGGGCCTGCAGTATTACCTGCGCTTCCCGCGCACGGCCAGGAAGGTGGAGCTGGCGCTCCCGGCTTGACGCGCGGCGCTGCTGAAGACCCTGACCGCGCAGCTCCTGACCCAGCTCATGCACGATATGAGCGGCACCCTGGGCGCGGACATCCGCATTTCCTTCAACGTCAGCGTGGAGGACTTCGAAGACGATGCGCTGAGCGACATCCTGCTCGGCGCCATCCGCGACCACCTGCTGCTGCCGGCCAGCCTGGAACTCGAGATGACCGAAACCCAGGCGCTGCAGGCCTGCGACCGCCTGTTCGGGCGCATCCAGCGCATCGTCGATGCCGGCATCAGCCTGGCGATGGACGATTTCGGCATAGGCTATTCGAGCATCGACACCCTGAGCAGGCTGCCGTTCACCACCCTCAAGCTGGACCAGGGCCTGATCGGACGCATGCTGGCCTCGCGCAAGGATGCGACGATCGTGCGCTCCTCGATCCGGCTCGGCCACGAACTCGGCATGGAGGTCGTGGCCGAGGGCGTGGAGACCCAGGCCCAGCGCGATTTCCTGGTCGAATCCGGCTGCAAGCTGATGCAGGGTTACCTGATCAGCCGGCCGCTGCCGGTGGACGCATTTCGCCAGTTGCGCGCGACGGCGGACGGTTCGCGCAGCTTTCCGGTCGGGCAAGTGCACCTGGCCATCCTCGACCACGTGCAGTGGCGGCGCCAGCTCGTCAGCTATGCGGTCCAGCGCGCCACCTTGCCGCGCAATTGTCCGACCCGCAAGGCGGACGGCTTTCCGGAGATGAGCGCACCCACTGCGCGCTGGGGCGCTGGTATTTCGGCGAAGGCCGCCATATCGCCGCCACACCCATCTACCACGCGATCGACGCCCCGCACCGCGAGCTGCACCGCATCGGCGACGACATCATCGAGAAAGTGCGCCGCGGCGCGACGCTGGACGAACTGGCCGGCTTGCTGAGCTCGATGAAAGCGGTGTCGACGACCTTGATCCGCCTGCTTGAGGACCTGGAAGATACCGGCCTGCAGGAACTCTACCGCGATGTCGCGATCGAGGACTCGGCGGGCCCGACGAACAATTCCTTGTAGCCGGTTGCCGGATCGATCTCCCGGCTGAAGCGGTGGCCGGGCAGCAGCATCACCAATACCTCGGCCGTGGTGCGCACCACGCAGCCCGGCCCCATATGCCCTCCCGTCACCTTGCCGGCCGCATCCGACACGGCGATGTGCAGGTGCGGCCCATCCGGCGACAGCGAACCGCCCAGGCTCAGGATTTCGAGGTCGCCGCGCAGTTCCGTGCAATCCGGCGCGCCGGCGAAGCGGATGCGGGCCACGCTCAGGCTGCCGATGCCCTGCACCACGAAGGCGGCGCCCACGCCGTGGCCGGCGCACAGTCCGGCCAGCGTTTCACGCAGGTCGGCCTGGGCGGGAATGCGCAAGGGAAGGGGAGTCATGTCCATGGGATGTCACATTCTGGCGGCCGTAACTAACAGTTGCCTTGCGTCAATTCTATACATGTTGCCATTCGGCTTTTAACATTACCCGAATAACAACAGTCATTGTGACGATGTGATAGTTTTCCGCTAATCAATTCCGTATAGTATGCCGTGCCCGTCGAGGCAAACAACAAAAAACGTTCAAAACTGCGGAAAAATGTCACAAAAATTCACACTGATGGCCTGCCTAGGCATGCTCTTGTCCGGCTGCGCCATGTTCACGCCTGCTACCGAAAGTCGCTATGTCAGCGCGGACGGCACACTCCAGATTCGCGGCGAGCTGGTCGACAGCACCGGCGTCAAGATCTTCGTCAACGAGAACAAGGTCATCGACGAGCATGTCTCGCTGCTGCGCGGCGACGGCGAGTTTGCCGGTACCTTCCAGGGCAAGCGCGTGAGCGCGGACTGCTCGACCACCGGCGGCCGCAAGCTGCATGCGACCACCTGCATGGTGGCCGTCGGCGCCGAACGTGTGCGCCTGATCCTCTGAAGCAGGCCGATCAGGCCTGTCTCGACAGGCCGTCGAGCAGTTCCACCAGCTGGCCGATCTCGTAGGGCTTGGACAGCACCTGCACGCCAGGCATGGTGGCGCGCTGGTCGGTGTAGCCGGTCGCCAGCACCACCGGCAGGCCGGGCCGGCGGTCGCGCAGGATGCCGGCCAGGTCGATGCCGCTGATCTTGCCGGGCATGACGATGTCCGAGAAGGCGACATCGATGTCCAGTCCGGCCTCGATCATCGCCAGCGCGCGCTCGCCGTCGGGCGCCACCAGCACTTCGAACCCCGCTTCCTCCAGGCCGCGCGTCACCGCTTCGCGCACCAGCGCATCGTCTTCGACGAACAGGATCCTGCCGCTGGCGTGCATCTCTTCCAACTGGGCGCTGCGGCCGGGCAGGGGCGACAGCGGCAGGATCGAGCGCGGCAGGTAGAGTTCGACCCGGGTGCCCTGGCCGGGCGTGCTGGACAGCACCAGCGAACCCTGCGACTGGGTCGCGAAGGCATAGGCCTGGGCCAGTCCGAGTCCGCTGCCCTTGCCCGGCTCCTTGGTGGTGAAGAAGGGGTCGAGGGCGCGCGCCAGCACCTCCGGCGCCATGCCGGTGCCGGTATCGGTGACGGTGACCAGTACGTAATCGCCGCCGCCGCGCCCGACGGTCGGCTCGAGCGCGCAATTGCGCGCGCTGACGGCGAGGCGGCCGCCCTCGGGCATGGCGTCGCGCGCATTGATGCCCAGATTGAGCAGGGCGAGATCGAACTGCAGCGGGTCGACCGTCACCGGCCAGAGATCGTCCTCGCAGCTCAGTTCGAGCTCGATCCCCTGGCGCAGCACGTTGCGGATCAGCTGCAGGGAATTGCGCAGCTGTTCGGCGGGGGCGACGGTCGACAGCTTGGCGTCCTGCAGGCGGCCGAAGGAGCCGAGCTGGCCGGTGAGGGCGGTGGCGCGGCTGACGGTGCGCTTGCAGGTGTCGATCAGGCTCTGCACCTTGGGCTGGTTCGAGGTCAGTGCCGCCAGCTGCAGCGCCGTGGTCAGGGTCTGCAGCAGGTTGTTGAATTCGTGCGTGATGCCGCCCGTCAGGCGGCCCAGGGTTTCCATCTTCTGGCTGCGCATCATGGCCGCCTGCGCCTGTTCGCTGGCGGTGACGGCTTCGGCCACGCGCTGCTCCAGCTCGGCCTGGGCGCGGCGGATCCGGTCGCTGGCCTCGGCCATGCGGCGCGCCACCACGTCGATCTCGACGATCTCCTGCGGCGCGTAGGCTACCTCGCGGCCCTCGCCCAGGTCTTCGGCGCTGCGGCCCAGGTATTCGATGGGGCCGATGGCGCGCCGGCCGAAACGGCGCGTCAGCACCACCGAGAGCACGAGCAGCGCGGCCATGATGCCCGCAAGGTAAGTTGCCGCATGCACGGGCACGCGCTGCAGCTCGCTTTGCGGGATGCTGACCAGTACCCGCCAGCCGGCGTCCGGCACCGTGCTGAAGAAGCCCCGGGCCGGGGTGCCGGCCATGTTGCGGCCCTTGAACGCGCCCTCGCTGCCGGCGGCGAACTGGCGCAAGGCGGCGCTGCTCACCGAGCGCCCGCGGTACTGCTCGGCGTCGCGCGAGCGCGCCACGATCTTCCCCTGGCGGTCGATGATCGCAGCCACCCATTCGGCCGGGAAGCGCTGCTCCGCCATCAGCTGCTGCAGGCTGGCGGCGGTCACGCCCATGTTGAGGAAGTGGCGGATGCGGCCGTCGATCCGCACCGGCACCTGCACCACGAAGTCATGCTGGCCGCCCAGCGGCGATTTGAACAGGTCGGATACCAGGGTGCGGTCGGCGCCGCGCGTTTCCATCAGCTCGGCGATGTTCGACGCACGCCGGGCCGGCAGCGGGCTGCCCAGCGGCACCCGGGTATTCAGCAGCTGGCGTCCGTCGGGCTCGGTCAGGATGATGGAGGTGTCCGGCGTCGGCGCCAGCACCTTGGCGTGCCGGTAGAACTCCTCGAGGTCGCCGCGCGCCAGCGAGGGCGAGCTGGCCAGGGCGCGCAGGATGCCTTCCTTGATTTCCAGTTCGTTGTCGACCAGCAGGGCGAAGGCGCGCACCGCTTCCTTGACGCTGTTTTCCTGGGCGCGCCGCTCCTCGAGATAGACGTAGCCGACCGCCAGCGTCGCGGCGCTGAAGGTCGGCACCAGGATCGCGAGGATCAGGATCAGCAGTCGGGTTCGGATGCGCATCGGAGCAAATTGTGTTCCGGGCAAGAATGCTCCGGCGCGCGTAGTCTACTTCAGTCTGGCCAGCGGCGGTTGATGTCGTCCGCCTTGTCGAGGTTCTTGACGAGGATATCGACGTAGTGCGGATCGAGATGGTGGCCCGCCACTTCGCGCAGGTAGTCGCGCACCTGCTCGATCGGCCAGGCTTCCTTGTAGCAGCGCTCGTGGGTGAGGGCGTCGAACACGTCGGCCACCGCCACGATGCGCGCATACGGATGGATCTGGTCGCCCTTCAGCCCCTGCGGGTAGCCGCTGCCGTCCCATTTTTCGTGGTGCTGGTGGGCGATCACGGCGGCCGCCTTCAGGATCGGACGCTGGGAGCCGTCGAGGATCTGCAGGCCGACGGTCGGGTGCTGCTTCATGATTTCCCACTCCTCGGGCGTGAGGCGGCCGGGTTTCAGCAGCACCGCGTCCGGGGTGGCGATCTTGCCGATGTCGTGCATCGGCGCCGCGTGCATCAGCACCGCGGTCTCGTCCTCGGACATGCCGGATTCCTCGGCCAGCAGGTGGCAGACCTGGGCCATGCGGCGCACGTGGTTGCCGGCCTCGTTCGAGCGCGACTCGACCACGTCGCCGAGGCGCAGGATCAGTTCGGCCTGGGTATCGGTGATCTCCTGGTTCAGCAGGATGTTGTCGAAGGCGATCGCCACGCCCGAGCAGAACACGTCGAGCAGCTGGACGTCGATCTCGGAGATCTCGTCGACGCCTTTCAGCACCAGCAGCGAAGCCTTGCCGCTGTTGTTCGGGAAGTAGCCGACGTAGGTGTCGCCGTGCAGCTTGGAGATGCGGTTGTGGCGCGCCTCGTCGAGCTGGGCCACCAGTTCGGGGCCGATGTCGCTTTCTCCCATCTCGCCGATGCGGGCCAGGATCTCGTAGCGGCTCTCGCCGGTGATGACGCTGGCGCCGGCCACCCGCAGCAGCATGCTCTGCTCGAGGCGCAGCAGGGCCACGACCTGCTGCAGCAGGCCGCTGGCGAAGTCCTTCAGGTTACGCTGCTGGAAGATATGGCTTGATGCGGCGATCACGCGTTCCAGGCCTTCGCGGTAGGTCAGCTGCACGCGGCGCGCATCCTCGACCTTCATGATGTCGCGATAGGCGCGCAGGGCGGCGAAGGTGGTGGTGAACAGCTTGGTGCGATCGAGTTCGGTCTTTTCCTTGTAATCGTTGATGTCGTAATCGACGATCACGCGTTCTTCCGGCGCCTGGCCGGGCTGGCCGGTGCGCAGCACGATGCGGGTGAACTGGTTGTCCAGGTCCTGGCGCAACCAGCGCGCCACTTCCAGGCCGCTGTCTTCGCGCTCCATCACCACGTCCAGGAACACCAGCGCGATGTCTTTTTCGCGCGCCAGCACTTGCTTGGCTTCCTCGCCGCTGTAGGCATGCACGAAGCTCAGGCCGCGGCCGTCCAGGCGGAAACGCGACAGGGTGAGCTTGGTGATGTCATGGATGTCCGGCTCGTCATCGACGAGCAATACTTTCCACGGGGCAAGCTTGGGCGCAGCGGCAGACAGGAATGACATGACGATGTCCAGTATCGTGATTGCGTCTGAAAAAAAGAACAAAGAAATCTTGCGTTACGGCAGTATTACGCGAATCGATTGTAGTATGAGCAGTACCCATTAACAACAAGAAACAGTTCGTAACTAAACCAAAAAGTCACAATGCCGCAACGTTTTTTAATGGTGTTTGCAATTTAAAAACATTTTCGCGGCTCATTGATAGCGCTTCTGGCAGCGTTCGCACCAGAAGCTGCGCCGGTTCGAGCGGCCGAGATTCGCCTTGTGGAAGGGGATGTGGCAGCGCGGGCAGGTTTTCTGGTTGTGCGCCAGCCAGTGCTTCTTGAGGGTGAATTCCTTTTTCCAGGCCAGGAAGTCGAAGCTGTACTGGCGGGCCTGCTCGACCAGGGCGCGCAGCTTGGCGGGCGGCAGGGCGCCGACCGTGGACAGCGGGTGCAGGCGGATGCGAAACAGCACCTCGTTCTTGATGATGTTGCCGACGCCGGAAAAGATCTCCTGGTCGAGCAGGGCGTCGCAGACCAGCATGTCCGCGTTTTTTTTCGATTCGGCCCGCAGCTTCTTGCGCGCCTTCGCAGGGTTCCAGGCATCGGACATCACGTCCGCTTCCCAGTCGTAGAGGGCATCGAGCTCGCAATCGACTTCCTTTACCGAGCAGGCGTAGAAATTGATCTCGCTGCCGTCGGCGAAACCCAGCGACAGCCGCGGCTCCTTTTCGCGCCGCTCGTCGATGCGGTAGGTGCCGAACAGCAGGAAGTGGATGCGCACGGCCATGGTGGGCATCTGGATGAAGAACTGCTTGCCCCAGGTGCGCAGCGCCAGGACCGGCTGGTTCAGCAGGCGCGCGGTATCGATGGCCCAGGTATTGCCTTCGGCGCGCACGATCGTCTGGCCCACGAAGCGGGCGGTCTGCTCCTTCAGAATGTAGAGCGATGGTCCTTCCGGCACGGCGTCCTCCCTTCGCCCTCATTGTCGGGCGGAAGAGTCCGCAGCCGGTGTGCGGGGACTAACATTTCATTACAAACGAAGGATAGAAGGAGACGGACATGGGCATCAAATGCAGCGTATATTGATATGGCAAGACGACTTCGACGAAAGGAAAACAAAATGAGCTCGCGCATGCAGAAACTGGCCCTCGCGGGCCTGTTCGCGCTGGTGGCCGGCAGCGCCGGCGCCGCCACCACGGTCACCTACATACAGCCGGATAAATTCACCGACGTGCCCTTCGTGCCCTGGGACCGCGAAGACACGCTCAAGCAACTGAGCGAGCACTTCGTCAAGCTGGGCAACAGCCTGCCGCAGGGCCAGGACCTGCGCATCGAGGTGACGGACGTCGACCTCGCGGGCCGCCTGATCCCGAGCGCGCGCGCGGGCCGCGACCTGCGCGTCATGACCGGCCGCGCGGACTGGCCGCGCATCGAACTGCGCTATTCGCTGGAGCAGAACGGCCAGGTCATCAAGAGCGGCGAGGCGCGGCTGAGCGACATGAACTACCTCGATCACAGCGTCCGTTACTTCGACACCGAACCGCTGCGCTACGAGAAGCAAATGATCGACGACTGGTTCCAGAAGACCATCGGACCGCTGCCGCGCAGCCGGCGTTGAAGCGGACTGCCTGGACCATCCGCTATTCAAAGGGTTGTCGGCCATATGTTAGTCAGCTAACCGTACGGTCGTGGCCTTGTGGACTAAGTTAAGTGTTCTTTCAACGAGGGTTCAAGAAGAGGACACGATGACCGCATCCAAGAAGACCTCCGGCGCCGATGGCGCCGGTTCCGTATTAAGTACCGTGTCCGGCCCCTCCGAGGCGGGGCCGCCCAGCCCTGCCAAGGCCGGCAATCCGGTCGAAAAACGGCTGTTCGACAAGGCCGCCGCGGAGAAGCAGCTGGCCGCCGACATGCCGTTCAATCCGAACAAACCTGGCGAGTACGGCGACGCGGCCCGCACGCCGGCCGAGGGCGATCACCACAAGCCCGCTACGCCGGCAGCCACCGGCAGTACCAGCAGCGAGATCGCCAGTTCCGACAAGGTCGGTGACGGCAAGCCGGCGATCGGCGCCAATCCCACCGTGGCACCATTGGACCGCGTACGCGTCGACCCGGGCGACCGCCACCTGACCACCAACCAGGGCGTGCCGGTGGCGGACAACCAGCACTCGCTGAAGATTGGCCTTCGCGGTCCGACCGCGATGGAAGATTTCATCCTGCGAGAAAAGATTACCCATTTCGACCACGAGCGCATTCCCGAGCGTGTCGTACACGCGCGCGGCTCGGCCGCGCACGGCTTTTTCGAAGCCTATGACGACTTCAGCACGCTTACCCGAGCAGCACCGTTCGCCGCGAAGGGCAAGCGTACACCGGTGTTCGTGCGGTTTTCGACCGTTGCCGGCGAGCGCGGTTCGACCGATGTCGCGCGCGACGTGCGCGGGTTTGCGGTCAAGTTCTATACCGACGAGGGCAACTGGGACCTGGTCGGTAACAACATCCCCGTGTTCTTCATCCAGGATGCAATGAAGTTCCCCGACCTGGTGCATGCCGCCAAGCCGGAGCCGCACCACGGCATGCCGCAGGCGGCGACCGCGCATGACACCTTCTGGGACTTTGCCGGGCTATCCCCGGAGATCGCGCACATGCTCATGTGGGCCATGTCCGATCGCGCGATTCCTCGCAGTTACCGTACCATGCAGGGCTTTGGCGTGCACACCTTCCGCCTGGTGAATGCGGAGGGCGAGTCGCGCTTCGTGAAGTTCCACTGGAATCCACTGCAGGGCACACACTCGCTGGTCTGGGACGAGGCTGTCAAGATTTCCGGTGCCGATCCGGATTTCCATCGTCGCGACCTGTGGGAAGCCATCGAGTCCGGCAACTTCCCGGAATGGGAACTCGCGCTGCAGGTCTTCACGGAAGAGCAGGCCGCTTCCTTCCCCTTCGATATCCTCGATCCGACCAAGCTGGTGCCGGAGGAGCTGGTACCGCTGACGCCGGTCGGCCGCATGGTCCTGAACCGGAACCCGGACAACTTCTTCGCCGAGACCGAGCAGGTGGCGTTCTGCACCGCTCATATCGTACCCGGCATCGACTTCAGCAACGATCCTCTGCTGCAGGGCCGCAACCACTCTTATCTGGATACCCAGATTTCGCGTCTTGGCGGGCCGAATTTTCACGAGATCCCGATCAACTCGCCGATCGTGCAGGTCCAGAACAACCAGCGCGACGGCATGCATCGCCAGGCGATCCATCGGGGCCGCGTGAACTACGAGCCGAATTCGCTGGGCGGCGGTTGCCCTTTCCAGGCCGGCAAGATGGGTTTCACCAGTTTCCCGGAGCGCTTTACCACCGAGGACAAGGTGCGTGGCAACCCAGCGCTGTTCGCCGAGCATTATGGCCAGGCGCGCCTGTTCTACCGGAGCCAGACCCCGGCGGAACAAGCGCATATCGCGAACGCTTTCCGTTTCGAGTTGACCCGGGTGCAGACCCCGGCAGTGCGCCAGCGCATCCTTGCCCTGCTGGGCAATGTCGACAACGACCTCGTCGCCAAGGTCGCCGAAGGCCTGGGGATGGAGGTGCCGGCGCCGCAGCCGCGCGCTTTCGATGGCGAGGTGCCGGACTATCCGCCGTCGCCGGCGCTGTCGCTGATGAGTCGGCCCGGCGAGACAGGCGTCCGTACGCGCCGCGTCGCGATCCTGGTGGCGCCGGGCGTCGATGAGGCCCAGGTCAACAACCTGTACACCGGTCTTTTGAAAGCCGGCGCGGTGCCGCGCCTGGTGGGCGCTATGCTGGGCAAGGTGAAGGCGGCAGGCGGTACCGCCCTGGATGTCGAGATCTCGCTGGAGGCCGGGCCATCGGTGATGTACGACGGCATGATCGTGCCGGACGGTGCCGCCGATACCCTGGCGCGCAATGCCCACGCGATCGACTTCGTGCGCGAGCAGTACCGTCACTGCAAACCGATCCTGGCGATGGGCAGCGGCGCCGACCTGCTGGCCAAGGCGATGGTGCCGACGACGCTGCCGGACGGCTCGAACGATCCGGCCCTGCTGGTGGATGGTGTGCTGGCCGACTTTCAGGCCGCGCTGGCCGGCCATCGCGCCTTCGCGCGCGAAACCGATCCGCCGATGGTGTAAAGGCGTTTCCGCATCCCTGCGACAAACGTGGACGCCGGCCGAGGCCGGCGTTTTTCATGCTTATTGCGCCTTGTCGGCCCTGGCGGCCAGCTTGGCCAGCGGATCCTTGACCGTGTAGTCGGACGGCACGGTGAACAGGGCGGGCGCCGGTTCCTCGCGTTTCAGATTATCCAGGCGGAATACGGTGTCGCCGCTGCGCGGATCGCTGTGCCTGGTGTAGACGGTCACCTGCAGGTCCGGCGCGTACCAGGTCTCGTCCGAGACCACGATCGGGTTGCGGTTGCCGATCTCGCCGGCCGGGATCTCGTAGCTGCGCAGCTTGCCCTCGGCCTTGATGCCGTTGAACTCGCGGGTACCGAGGTCTTTGGTGGCGGCTTTCGAGGCCCACTTCATGTCGCCGAACACGCCGGCCGTCAGCGGCGCCAGGCGCACCTGGGCGGCGCGCAGGGCCTCGCTGTTTTCCTCCAGCGCCTTCGACACCTGGATGTGCACGTCCTGCTGGATGTTCTGGCGGAGCTCGGGGTTCGCGCGGGCGACACGCTTGACGATGATCTCTTCGCTGCCGTCGTCCAGCTTGCGGCGTTCGACGCTCGGCAGGATGCCGTCCCTGCGCATCTGCTCGACCCGGGCGCGGGCTTCCTCGCCCGCTTGTCGTCCGGCCTCGGCAGCCTTGCGCGAGGCCTCGGCCGCCTGGCGGGCGGCGACGCGCGCGGCATCGCCGGCACGGGCGATCTTCGTCGCGGTGCGGTCCTGGGGCTTCAGGATCCAGGTGGCGCCGGCGACGGGATCGTGGATGGTGATCAGCTTCAGCTCGCCCTTGGCGTCGACCACTTCCTGGCGGGTGCGGCCGGCGCTGTCGCGGTAGGCCATGGTGGTGTGGCGGTCGGCGATCTGGTTGCCGTCGGACAGGTTCTGCTGGCGCTCCGTGACCATCTGCGCGCTGTAGGGGGCGTTCTTGATCGGACGGATCGCGGTGTCGCGGGTGATCGTGAACGTGGCCGGACCGGAGGCGCTGAACGTGCCGTCACGCCCCACGAAGAAGCGATCCGCCTGGACCTTGACTGCGCCGGCGCGCGGGTCGCCGGTGGGACCCTCTTCGGCCAGGGCGGGAATGGCCAGGCTGGCCAGCAGGACTGCAAGAACGAGTTGTTTGGTCTTCATGGCATCCTCGGTTTGAATATCTAATTAAGGGAAGTCAGGCGCACCGCCAGCGGCTGGCCGTCGGCGCCGAGCAGCATCTCGGCGCGGACGGTATCCCCGGCGTTTTCCGGGGTAAGCGGGACCCCCAGCGGCGCCAGGCTGCTGCGGGATACTTCGGTTTCGACCATGCGCGGCGCCGGCTCCTGCTCAATGCGCTCGGGCGACTCCAGCGCGATGAACAGGCCGCCGCCGTCGCGCGATATCAGCGGGCGGCTGCGGGCGTCCGGATCCACGGCCAGGCGCGGGTTGTGCAGCAGCAGGCTGAAGACGGTCACGGCCGTCACCGCGGTCGACAGGCCGCCGGCCAGGGCCCAGCGGCGCAGCGCCAGCCCGCGGTACCAGGGCGTTTGCGGAAACTGGCGGGCGAAAGCCTGCATCAGCTCTTTTTCCACGCCGCGCGGGGCGTCCTGTTTTGCCATCTCGGCGCGCAGGGCGTCGATCAGGGGGGCTATCGGTTCTCGGGTGTCCATGTGGGCTGTCCTTCTCATGCTTGGGCCAGGTCGGGCGCATTGCGCCAGCCGGCCAGGCGCTTTGCCAGGGCCGCGCGGCCGCGCGACAGGCGCGAGCGCACGGTGCCGATGTCGACCTGGCAGATGTCGGCGATCTCGGCATAGGAGAGTTCGTGCATTTCGTAGAGGATGACGACGTCGCGGTAGTGGGGCGCCAGGTGGGCCAGGGCGCGCCGCACCTGCTCGGCGGCTTCGTTGTCCAGCAGCCGCGCCAGCGGTCCGCCTTCGTCCAGCGCCAGGTCGGACTCGGGATCCTCTTCGGGGCCATCGTCCTGGGCGTCCGCGCCGGGCAGGGCGACGTGGCGCCGGCCGCCTTCCTCGCCCTTCAGGATCAGCTTGCGCGCCACGCCGAACAGGAAGGCCTGCAGCTGGCCGCGCAGCGGATCGAAGCGGAAGCGCTCGGTCAGCAGGCCCATGAAGGCTTCCTGCACCACGTCGGCCGCGGTGCCGGACGAGCCGCAGCGCAGCAGGGCGAAGCGGTACAGCGGACCCTGGTGGCGCCGGTACAGGGCCGCGAAGGCATCTGCGGCGCCGCCGCGCATGGCGCGCAGCAGCTCGGTGTCGGAAGTGGCGGAGGTCGTGTTCATGGGTAGCGGTTCTTTACCCATATTCCGCCAAGGAACTAAAAAAGTTCCAGGTATTTTTGGATTTTTTTAATCGATCCAGTTCACCCGGTCGAATTTGGAACGGAAATCGTCCGCCATCGCGACGACCTGGCTGGTCTTGTAGTTGAAGAAGACGAAGCCCTGCTTGGCCATCGCCACCAGCTTCTTGTCGCGCGGGCGGGTGATGCGGAAGGTGATGTCGCCGCCGTACTTGTTGAAATCCATGACCCCGACTTCGAACAGCAGCTGGTCGCGCGCATGCGCTTCGGCGCGGTAGGTGGTGGCGAGGTCGGTGACGATGATGCCGGTGCCGTCGCGCTCGGTTTCGGGGACGCCGAATTCGAACAGGAAGCGGGCGCGCGCCTCGGAGATCATCGAGATCATCGAGTCGTTGCCGAGGTGGTTGGCGGCATTGATGTCGGTGACGCGCACCGTCAGCAAGGTCGTGTAGTAGTACTGGTCTTCGGGGAAGTCGAGTTGTAAGCGTGCCATGGTTCGTGAATCCACTCGGGAGCGGATAGCGTAGCTGGTCTCAGTCCTGGCGGGTCAGGCGGTAGATCAAGATCGCGGCGCGGATCGCGCTGCGTTCGATCGAAGCCACTTCCAGGCTTTCGTTGGGCGAATGGGCGCCGCCGCCGCTGGCGCCGAGGCCGTCGAGGCTGTCGACGTAGGGCGCGGCGAACTGGATGTCGCCGGCGCCGCGCGATTCCGGCGGCACCATGCCGATCGGGCCCAGGCCGGCGTCCTGGCTGGCCCGCGAATACTGTTCCAGCACCTTCAGGTTGCCGGGCGTGACCGCCATCGGCGGGTAGGAGTCGTGGAAGTTGATCGCCGCGCTGGCGCCCGGCAGGCTCCGGGCCACGATCTCGCGCATGCGCGCCTGGGCGCGGTCGCGCTGGCCGTAGTCGAGGTAGCGCAGGTCGCCTTTCACGGTGACGGTATTCGCGATCACATTGGTCTTGCCGAAGGCGGTGCCGCGCGAATGCTCGTCGTCGAAGGATACTTCGGTGCCGCCCAGGATCACGCCCGGGTTGAAGGTGAGGCCGGGTTCCACCACCTGCTGGCGGAAGGCGTCGAGGATGCGCGCCGCCTCGTACACGGCGCCATAGCCGCCCGGACCGAACACGCCCATCGAGTGCGCCTGTTTCCCCTTGACCTCGAGCTCGAAGAAGGCGGTCGAGCGCCGGCCCACGGTGGCGGCCGCCATGCCGTCCTTGCCGGTGATGCTGCCTTCGAAGCTGAGGGCGACGTCGCTGCGCTTGGCGATGTCGACCATGTCGCCGCGCGAGATGCTCTTCGGATTGCCGGCTTCCTCCTCGTCGCCGGTCAGCATGACGGCGATGCGGGTGTCGTCGAGCGCGCCCACGCGCTGCAGGGCGCGCAGGGCTTCGACGATGACGACGTCGCCGCCCTTCATGTCGGACACGCCCTGGCCCTTGATGGTCGTAACTGTGCCGTCGGGGCCGGGCTGCGGTTCCCAGGCCGGGGTGGTGCTGCCGGGTTCGAAGACGGTGTCGAGGTGGCCCAGCAGCAACAGGCGCTTGCCTTGTTTGCCCCGGCGCTCGGCCAGCAGGTGGCCGGCGCGCTGCATGTCGGACGGCAGCTCGATCCAGCGCGTCTTGAAGCCGAGTTCGTCGAACTGGTCGCGGAACAGCTTGCCGACCGCGCGCGCGCCCGCCTGGTTCATCGTACCGCTGTTGATGAGGACGCTTTGCCGGAGCAGTTCCAGGGCTTGCGGCGCATGGGCGCGGATCTCGGCCACGATCCGCTGTTCCACCGGGCTCAGTTGCTGCGGAGTTTGCTGAGCGGGCTGCTGGGCCGCCGCCACCTGCATCGCCACGCCTGCCGCCAGCCCCAGCATTGCCTTCACCGTCCTGCGCATCGCATCTTTCCAAAGTAATGATGCTCAACTGTACACCGATTCGGTGCCGGCTGGCTGTATGGACAGGGTTCAGCGTTGCGGATCGGTGGGATAAGGCGGGCGCCGGCGCATTTTCCGGACGACGCCGGCGGGGTCCAGCAGCAGCACCAGTTCGGTGTGGCGGCCGGCGCCGGCATTCGCTTCGTAGAGCCAGGCTTCATAGCCGCTGTCGAACACGACGTTCCTGGTCGGACCGAAGGCGGCCAGCAGCTCGGCGCGCGTGGTGCGGCCGGGGACGACGGCTTGCGAAAAACGGTCCTCGGCGACGATCTTGCCGGGCTCGTTCGGGCTGGTGGCGCAGCCTCCCAGCAGCAGCGCCGCGGCGAATAAGGTGACGAAGGGTTTCATGGCGGGACCTCCGCCGGCGGGTCAATCATGTACTCGAAGCTGACCAGGGTGTCGTCCGGCCAGCTGCGGTCCCAGATCGGCGCGTAATAGGTGCGGTCGAGCAAGACCTGGCAGTCGCAGTATTCCAGCATGCCGGGGCTCTGGTCGCCGCCGGCGTAGAGCATGCGGAAGGGCAGGATCTCGGTGCGCTCGCCGGCGTGCAGGGTGACCGAGAACACGGGGCGCTCCGTAAAGAACAGGAAATTGCCGTCCGGGCTGTTGCAGACCTGTTCCGGCGTGGTGAGGGCGTTCGAGATCCAGCCGAACAGCGGCGAGCTGTTCGATACCAGTCCCGCCTCCATGCCGACCAGGCATTCCAGGCGCAGGTCGCCCAGGCGCCGCGTACCGGGCGGCAAGCCTGGCGTGATCACCTGGGCGCGCCAGGTCATGCTGGTGGTCTTGCGGTTGGCGACCACGGCGGCGTCTTCGCGCAAGGCCTGCTCGTTGCGCGGCAGCACGAAGGTATTGTCTTCCGCCACCGGGATCGGCACGGCGATGTGGTCGCCGAGGGCGCGCAGGGTGATGCCCCGCATGTTCACCTTCGGCGAACGCGGCAGCAGGCGGAAGCGCAAGGTGGCCTGGGGCGCCAGCGCGTGCTCGCGCTCGAATCGCTCCATGCCGCTGATCATTTTGCGGTAGGACTTGTCGACCGGATCGCGGGTCGAGGTCACGGTGACGGTTTGCGGCTTGCCCTCCGCCACCTCCGGATTTGCCTGCTGCGCCGGCGCCAGGGCCGGCATGGCAGCGAGGGCAAGCGCGATCGGGAAACCGTGCGGGCGCATCGCGGGCGCCTTACCAGTAGCGAACGCGGCCGACGTCCATGTGGACGAATTGCGAGTCAGGGTAATAGCCGACCCCGCCCGCCTTCTCCGCCATGATGATCTTGTGCAACTTGGCCAGGTCCTGGCCGGGAATGCGCACGTCGATGGCCTTGCCTTCCATGTGCAGACTGTGCTTTGCCACGCCGGTCGTGTTTTCGTGCAATTTCTCGTTCGTTTCCGGCGAGCGGTAGCCCGAAATCACGTGGATGGTCGGGTGGCTGCTGTACTGGGCGCTGATGCGGTCGAGCAATACCAGCAGCTTCGGATCGATGGCCGAGATCTTGTTGTTGCGGTGGTCGCGCAGCAGTTTATTAATGTCCTGCAAGGCGTCCGGTATGAACTCGCCTTCGGCCCAGAAGATGCTGCGCAGGCTTTCGCCGGTGTGGGTGTTGTACAGGCGCAAGACCCGTTCGTTCGGCGCCACGGCGGCGGCGGCGTTCGTGGGTGGAATATTGGCCGCCTTCGCGGACCGGATCACCGCCGGCGCCCCGAGGACAGAGGCCAGCATGGCGGAGCTTTTGAGGAATGAGCGTCGTTGGTTCATGAGGCTTTCCTTACGAGTTCGCAAGGAGACATGATACGCCTCATGTGCAATGCATGCAGGAGGCGTATTTCCCCAAGGGCTGTCAGTCCAGAACTACATGGTAGGGAAAGATTTCAATTCATATAAACTTGCCTGTTGCCATTCAGGGCGGTACGGATCGCCCGCGCCAGTTCCTCGTCGCTATATGGCTTGTTCAGCAGGCTCACACCCTGCTTCAGCTTGCCGTCCTGGATGACCGCGTCTTCCGAATAGCCCGAGGTGTACAGCACGCGGATTTCCGGGTGCAGCTCGCGGGCGACGGCGGCCAGTTTCGGACTGTTCATCGTGCCCGGCATGATGACGTCGGTGAACAGCAGGTCGATCCGGCGGTGCTGGCGCAGTACGATGGCCGCTTCGTCGGCGCTGCTGGCCCGCAGGATCCGGTAGCCGAGCGCCGACAGGATTTCGGCGACATTGTCCTGGATCGCGATCTCGTCGTCGACGACGAGGATGGTCTCGCTGCCGCCCGCGACGGCGGCGGCCGGCGCCGCAACCTTCTCGACCGCCGCTTCAATGGTGCGCGGCAGCAGGATGGTCACGTTCGTGCCGCGGCCAGGCTCGCTGTCGATCTCGATGTGGCCACCGCTTTGCTTGACGAAGCCGTAAGCCATGCTCAAGCCGAGTCCGGTTCCCTTGCCGACGCCCTTGGTCGTGAAAAAGGGCTCGAAGGCGCGCTCGCGGACTTCCGTGTCCATGCCGCTGCCGGTGTCGATGAAGGCCACGCACACATATTCCTTGCCGCCCAGTTGCAGCTGCTCGGCTTCGCCGTCGGCCAGCACCGTATTCGATACCTGGATGGCGAGCACGCCGCCGCCGTGCATCGCATCGCTCGCATTCAGCGTGAGGTTCAGGATGACGTTCTCCAGCTGCTGCTGGTCGACCCGCACGTTCCAGCTGTCGGGCGCGATCGCGAGGTCGATTCGTACGCGTTCGCCGACGGCGCGCTTGAGCAGCTCGTCCATGTCGGCCAGTACCTGGGCCATGCTGGTCGGCGCGGGCTGCAGGGGCTGCTTGCGGGCGAAGGACAGCAGCTGCGAGGACAGGCGAGCGCCGCGCCGCACAGCATCGCGTGCCGAGGTACAGCGCTGCAGCACCTTGTCGTTGGCGGCCGACAGCATGCGGATCAGGTCGAGATTGCCGCTGATGATATGCAGCACGTTGTTGAAATCGTGGGCGACGCCGCCGGTCAGCTTGCCCATGGCTTCCAGCTTCTGGGCATGCAGCAGCGCGTTCTGGGCATCTTCGAGCGAGCGCGTGCGTTCCCTGACGAGCAGTTCCAGCCGCTCCTGGTGGCGTTCGAGCTTGTCCTTGGCGAGCGCGAGTTCGTCGGCGTTGGAAGCTGCCTTCAGGTAGACGCGGTGGATGGTCTGCATGTACAGCACCAGCATGACGAGTGCGGACAGCAGCGCATTCAGGCGGCCGACATACCAGCCGACCGACAGCCGCGCTCCGCCGGCCATCGTGATGATGTTATCGAAGGCCAGCGCCAGGATCGCCACGCCCAGCCAGGCGCTGATGGGCGTGCGGAAGCGGCTGGCGCGCCACAGGAAGAACAGGGCCGCGAACAGGATCGCCTGGATAAGCGGGCCGTAACCGGTCCTGGTCACCAGGCTGTAGTCGTCGCCGACGTTCTGGACCGGCAGGAAATCGTGCAGGACCGTCACCGCCGCCAGGGTCGCGGCCAGCGCCACCGCCATGATCGTGGCGGCGCGGACGAAGCTGCGGCGGGCATCCGCGACGGTCCGGCCCTCGCCGCGCCATTCCGACACCGCATAACCGAGCAACATGCCGCCCGCGCCGAGGTGCCAGAAGAACCACAGCCAGATGGTCGTCTGCGCGCCGCCCAACAGGCGCTCCTTGGCAACGAAGGCGCCGGGCAGGGACAGGAACTGCGCGGCCAGCACCGCCGCGGTGTACACGCAACCGGACCATAGCCACAGCAGCGAACGGATGCGCGTTTGCAGGAAATAACCGTAGACAAGGTAGGATGCCAGCAGATAGGTGCCGATCAGCATAGCCTGATAGGCCGGCACAAAGGCCTGCACGTTCGGCCACTTGTGGCTGGCGATCGGCATCAGCAGCAGCGTGGCGAGCGCAACGAAAGCGGCGGCTGCGAAGGCGCCGATCTGGAAAGGGGCGAAGCGGGCGGGAGAGGAAGTATGGGAGATCATTGAGCTGCCTGTTTTGCAATGCTCGACGGGGTGCGTGGAGCAGCGTCATCAGGGAGGAGGAAGTCGTTAAGCATAACATGCTGCTGCGCGCCTCCCCGCTGGCATAGAATGGGCAGCCGGATTCCAGGAGGCACCGCATGCGTCTGTCGATTGTTTCTCGAACCGTGGGGGCGTTGTTGCTCGCGGTACTGGCCTCGTTCGCCGCAGCCGCGCCGCCGGCCGCCGTCGACATCCCCATCCCCGATATCCCCTACACGAGATTCGTGCTGAAGAACGGCCTGACCGTGCTCGTGCACGAGGACCACAAATCGCCCGTGGTGGCGGTGAACACCTGGTACCACGTCGGTTCCAAGAACGAGAAGCCGGGCAAGACCGGCTTCGCCCACCTGTTCGAGCACCTGATGTTTTCGGGCAGCGCCAACTTCAACAAGACCTTTCTTTCCGCCCTGGAAGGCATCGGTGCGAGCGACTTGAACGGCACCACGAACAAGGATCGCACCAATTACTTCGAGACCGTGCCGACCTCGATGCTCGACTACACCCTGTTTGCCGAGAGCGACCGCATGGGCCATCTGCTGGGCGTGCTCGACCAGAGGAAGCTGGACCTGCAGCGTGGCGTGGTGCAGAACGAGAAGCGCCAGCGCGAGAACCAGCCCTATGGCGTGGTCGAGCAGATCGTTACCGAGAATACCTGGCCGGCGGGCCACCCTTATTCCTGGACCACGATCGGCTCGATGGACGACCTCGACGCCGCTTCCATGAGCGACGTCACCAACTGGTTCAAGACCAACTACGGCCCGAACAACGTCGTGTTGGTGCTGGCCGGCGACCTCACGCCCGCCCAGGCGCGCGAGAAGGTCGAGCATTACTACGGAGATATTCCACCCGGCCCGCCGGTGGCAAAACAGCGCGCATGGATCGCCAAGCGCAGCGGCACCCACCGCGAGACCGTGCAGGACCGCGTGCCGCAGGCGCGCATCTACCGCGTCTGGAATGTTCCCGGAGCGGATACGCCGGAAGAAGCGCTGCTGGACCTGGCGGCCCACGTGCTGGGCGGCAGCAAGACCTCGCGCCTCTACCAGCGCCTGGTGGTCAGGGAGCAGCTGGCGACCTCGGCGTTTTCCAGCGACGATTCGAGCGAGATCGCCGGCCAGTTCGGCATCAACCTGACGGCGCGTCCCGGCGCCGACGTGGCCCGCATGGAAAGCATCGCCGACGAGGAATTGCGCGCACTCATGAAGAGCGGTCCGCGCGAGGACGAACTGCGCCTGGCCAGGACGGCGATCCTGGCGCAGTACGCGCGCAGCGTCGAGCGCGTCGGCGGCTTCGGCGGCAAGAGCGACATGCTGGCGCGCTGCATGACGTTTACGGGCGACCCCGACTGCTACAAGACCTACCTGAAGCGCATCCAGGCGGCAACCCCGGCGATGGTGCGCCAGGCCATGGCCGAGTGGCTCGGCGATGGCGACTATATCCTGGAGGTCGATCCTTTCCCGGGCGGTCTCGGCGCCTCGGTCACCACCCTCGACCGCGGCAAGGGAGCGCCGCTGGGCCAACCCGAAAAGCTGCACCTGCCGCCGATGCAGACGGCGACCCTGTCGAACGGCCTGAAGGTGGTGCTGGCCGAACGCCACGGCGCGCCGGTGGTGAACCTGTCGATGATGATCGATGCCGGCTACGCCTCGGACTCGCACGAGCTGCCTGGCCTGGCAAGCCTGAGCCTGCGCATGCTGGAGGAGGGAACGCAGAATGGCGCAAACAAGCGGTCTTCACTGCAGGTCGGCGCCGAGCTGGAAGCGCTGGGCGCTTCCTTCGGCGCCGCCACCAACCTCGACGGCGCCTTCGTCAACATGAACGTGCTGGCGCCAACCCTGTCCCGTGCGCTGGGCCTGTACGCCGACCTGGTGCTGCATCCATCCTTTCCGCAGGCGGATTTCGAACGCCTGCAGCGCGAGCGCATCGCCGCGATCGCCCGCGAAAAGACGGTGCCGCGCGCGATGGCGCTGCGTGTGCTGCCGGGACTCCTGTATGGCAAGGACCACGCCTACGGCCTGCCGCTGACCGGCACCGGCACCGAGCAGGCGGTGGCGCGCATGACGCGGGCCGACCTGGTGCGCTACCACCAGGCCTGGTTCAAGCCGAACAACGCGACCCTGCTGGTGGTGGGCGATACCACGATGGACCGCTTGAAGCCGCTGCTCGAAAAGGCCTTCGGCGGCTGGCAGGCGGGGGAAGTGCCGCGCAAGAACGTGAGCCGGGTGGCGCAGCCGGACAGAACCGTGATCTACCTGATCGACCGCCCCGGCGCCCTGCAGAGCGAGATCGTCGGCGCCCAGCTGGCGCCGCCGCGCAATACGCCGGAGGCGGTGGCGCTGAATCTGCTGAACGACGTCTTCGGCGGCACCTTCAGTTCGCGCCTGAACATGGACCTGCGCGAGGACAAGCACTGGTCCTACGGTGTCGGCTCCGGGCTGGTGGCGGCGGTCGGGCAGCGCATCCTGTACAGCGCTTCACCGGTGCAGACCGACAAGACGGCGCCGGCCCTGCGCGAGCTCGCCAGGGAATACGCCGACATCGCCGGCGCCCGTCCCATCACCGGGCCGGAACTGAAGGCGGCGCAGGACAACGAGACCCTGGGCCTGCCCGGCGCCTTCGAGACCATCTCCCAGCTCGGCAATGGCTACGCCACCATCCTGCAGTACCACTTGCCCGAGGACTACTACAACACCTACACGGACAAGGTCTGGGCCGTGAATCCGGCCGAGCTGAATGCGCTGGCGGCAAGGACGATCCTGCCGAATCAGCAGCTATGGATCGTGGTGGGCGACATGAGCAAGGTCGAGGCCGACGTGCGCGCCCTGGGGATGGAGGTGCGCAAGATTGATGCGGATGGAAAGATCTTGCCTTGAGGAAGATGAGCGCTTAGGCGGCAAGGAAGCCCGGCTTCGCAGGCTTCCTCGCATGAAACCTTATTTTGCTGCGGACTTGCGGCGGGCAGCGACGATCGCCAGCGCCCCGAGGCCAAGCAGCGCGAGGGAAGCAGGTTCCGGCACGTCGGCGCTGCCTTGGGTCTCAGCGCTTGCCACATATTGCAACTCGTTGACCAGCAGGCGCTGGGCATCGTTATTCGGCGAATGGAAATTGGTGGTCGTCTGGCCACCAAAGGCGACAAAGCCTTTGCCATACTGCATTGCGCCAAACACAATGCCTCCCTGCTGACTTTCGATCAGGTCGCTGATGCCGCCGCCGCTGACCGTGGCGTGTCCAAAGGATCCGCCTTGGTACGAGCTTGCGATGCCACCCGTGGTGAGTCCGGCGGCAACGCCCGCGGCGGTGACATTGACTTGGCCGCTAAAGCCGGGATATTGCAGGGTCACGCCAAAACCGAGGTCGATCGATCCACCCTGGTTCGGTGCTGCGTTCAGGAACAGACGGCCGCCGTTGTCGACGTAAGTGGCGATGGCGCTACGGTTGGCCGACAGGAAGCTGTTGAATTCGTTCGCATTACCGTCGCTACCGTCGAGGAATACGAAATCGGCGTTGGCGAAAACATTCGTGGAGAAACCATTCGACTTGACCCACTTGCCGGCACCGAAGGTAGTGTTCATGGCGGTGTCGTTCGTGGTGTTGTACCACGGGTTATAGCCACCGGTCGAATAGGCGATGGTGCCAGCCATCGCACTTGCGCTCACGCACATGGAGGCGATGGCTACAGCGATCATGGATGTAATTTTCATAATATTTCCCTAGTAAATGGTTGTATTTGCTTCAATATTATAGTTAAGCAATTATTGTGCCATTTTGGAAATATTTTCAAGAATCAAAGACTTATTGCTGTTCAAAAACCCTTTTTTTCTTGAGACTGTAAGAATTTCCGACAGTTGTCCAAGCCGACTTTGACTTGCTTGGCAGGATCGGTAGAGATGATGAACACAGGGGTTTGCAAAAAGATGTAACGACGCGCCCGGGTTGCCGGGGGAGGGGATGATTTTCTTGTTACGGTTTGGCACAATTGCCAATCGTGCGCGGCGGTACGGCGTGTAGGATACGCCCATACACTTTATTTTTTAATAATAAAAGGAGCCCATCATGAAGACCACCACCATTTCCGCTCTGCTGTTCTCCGTCGCCGTGCTGGCCACCGGCTGCCACAAGGCCGAAACCACCACGACCACGAACGACATGGGCCCGGCCCAGGCCGCGGGTAAAGCCGTCGACGATGCCGGTGCGAACGCCGCCGCAGCGACCCGTGACGCCGCCGCCAACGCCAACGCCGCCGCCGACCGCGCCAACGCGAAGATCGACGCCGCGGCCGACCGTACCGCCGCCAACATGCGCGAAGCCGGCGCCGAGGTGCGCCAGGGCTCGAAGGAAGCCGCTGCCAACGTGAAGGAAGGCGCCAAGAATGCGACCGCCGCAACCGGTCGCGCGCTGGAGCATACTGGCGAGAAGATGCAGGACGCTTCGAAGTAATCAGTTAGCTTAAAAAGCCGTCGCCAGCTTGAATCCGTCATTCCCGCGAAAGCGGGAGTGACGTTCATACGTCGCGGGAATGACGTCGACAGGGTGGCGCTTGAGTCAGGCCCCCGCCTTTTCTTTCTCCCGCTTCTTCCGCTGCTCCTCCTGCC
This sequence comes from Massilia sp. 01N410, assembly GCF_056399665.1. Classification (NCBI taxonomy): domain Bacteria; kingdom Pseudomonadati; phylum Pseudomonadota; class Betaproteobacteria; order Burkholderiales; family Oxalobacteraceae; genus Massilia; species Massilia sp. 01N410. The sequence continues at coordinate 44,623 of NZ_JBFTRV010000015.1, forward strand.
ACTGGTGATACCGCTCGATATGCTGCTCCCTGCGCAGCACCTTCGAATGCGGATCCAGCGTATAGCTCACCCCTTCCGGCAGCTCGACACTCCCCTTGCCATCCGCCATCGGCACGCTGAGCACACGGTCGCCGACCCTGACCTCGACCGGCATCGGGAAGGGCGTGTTCTTTTCCGTCTTCCATGCCAGCTGCAGGCTGTTGCCGCTGCGCGTGGCCTGCAGCTCCGGCAATTCCTTCTGGTACAGGTAGGCCTGGAAGAACCATTCCAGGTCGCGTCCGCTCACGCGCTTGACGATGGCCATGAATTCCGGCGTCGTGCCGTAGCGCGGGGCGAAATTTCCGGGGCGCGGGTCGGGGGTGCCGTAGACCTCTTCGCGCACGGCCTGGAAGAAGGCCCGGTCGCCGATCAGGCCGCGCAAGGTGTGCATGACCAGCGATCCCTTGTTGTAGATGTCCTGGCCGGGGCCGCCGCGCTTGGTGTCGTAGACGTCTTCTTCCAGCCGTGGCTTGCCGGATACGATGGGCGCCTTGTTCTCGATCATGCCGCGCTGGTGCATCAGGGAGGCGAAGTATTCGAGGTCGCCGCGCAGGTACTGCATGTAGAGCGGCTGCATATAGCTGCCCAGTCCCTCGTGCAGCCACATATCGTCCCAGTTGGCGTTGGTTAGCTGGTTGCCGAACCATTCGTGGGCGAATTCGTGCTGCAGCAGTTCGTCGTAGCCATAGGCCGTCTTCGCGTACTTGTTGCCGTAGGCATTGATGGTCTGGTGTTCCATGCCCTTGTGCGGGGTCTCCACCACGCCCATCTTTTCGTCGCCGAAGGGGTAGGGGCCGATGGTGCTCTCGAAGAAGTCCAGCATCGGCGCGAATTCGGCGAACAGTTCCTTCGCGCCTTTCTCGTTCTGCGGCAGATACCACATGCGTAGCGGAATCACGTTGCCGTAGCGGCTCCGGTATTCGCCCGACAGCACCTGGTAGGGCGCGACGTTGATCGAGATGCCGTAGGTGCTCGGATTCTTCGTGCGCCAGTGCCAGGTGCGCCAGCCGTCCGCCTCGTCCATGCCCATGGCGATGCCGTTGCCGGCCGCGACCAGCGGGCTCGGCACCGTGATGTGTTCGTCGACCAGCTTGGGCTTGCCGGTCGGGTGGTCGATGCAGGGCCAGAACAGGTCGCAGCCTTCGCCCTGCACGGCGCTCGCCACCCAGGGCTTGCCGTCCGGCGTCTTCGACCAGACAAAGCCGCCGTCCCAGGGCGCGCGCTTGGCCACGTGAGGCTGGCCGTGATAGCGCACACTCACGACTGCCTGCTTGCCGGGCTGCAGGGTCTGCGGCAGGTCGATGGTCAGCTTGCCTTCCGGGTTGCGCCAGCTGGCAGCAGGCAGCGGCTGGCCGTCGACGTCGATGGCGTCGATCGGCAGGTTGCGGTCCAGGTCGAGCTCGATGCTATGGAGCGGCGCGCGGGTGCCGAAGGTGAGCGTGACGTCGCCACGGATGCTGCGGGTGTCCGGCTCGATGCGCAGCTTGAGGTCGGCCTTGTCGAACTCGAGGGCTTGCTGGGCTTCGCTGCGGGGAGCGCCGGAACCGGTGCTGTATTCGGTCAGGAAAGGCTGCGGGGTCACGCAGCCCGCCAGCAGCGCGCTTGCGCCGACGATGGCGATTTTTTTCATGTTCTGCGGCGTTTGCCGTCTCTAGTTATGATCCCGGGAAATTTATCACAGAGCCCAGGCGAGGTCTGTATTAACGGGAGGCCGCCCATTGCGCGCCGCTCTAGCCGCGTCTGGTGAATACTTCGGTCGAGGAGGACCTTATCTTATGAACGGCAAACTGAATCTCGACATCGCCCGCACCGCCCTGGTGCAGATCGACTTGCAGAACTTTAATGTGAATCGGGAACTGGCGCCGCACCCGGCCGAGCGTGTGGTGGGCAATTGCGTGCTGCTGTCGAGCGAGATGCGCGACCGCGGCGGCATGGTGATCTTCGTGCGCGTGCAGTTGGACGAGCTGCGCCTGCCGCCTGCCGACAATCCGATGTTCAAGCCCGGTACGCCGGCACCGCCGCCGGAAGCATCGTATATGGCGGAGTCGGCCCAGGTGCAGGCACAGGACCACGTGGTGACCAAGCGCCAGTGGGGCGCCTTCTACGGCACCGAGCTCGACCAGCTGTTGCGCCGGCGCGGCATCAAGACCATCATCATGACGGGCATCGCCACCAACTATGGTGTCGAGTCGACCGCCCGCGCGGCTTTCGACCGCGGCTACGAACTGGTTTTCGTGGAAGATGCGATGAGCAGCGGGAACGCGGAAGCGCACAAGAATTGCTGCGAGAACGTGTTCCGTAACATGGGCAGGGTGCGCTCGACCCGTGAACTCATCGACGCGCTGCAGGCCGGCACCGGCGACGCGTAAGCATCACCGGCGCCTGCTTATAGCTTATTTGCGAGTAGCGGTTGCCTGGCCGTTCTGCGCCTGGGCGTTGGCCTGGGCATTCGCCTGGGCCTGGGCGCGGGCCTGTTCGCGCTCCTGTTTCTTGGCCATGTGATGGCCCACGGCGCAGCCCACGGCCGCGCCGGCCAGGTGGTGCTTGCCGAGGAAGTGGCCGCCGACGGCACCGGCGGCCGCGCCTTTCAGGCAGCTGGGCTTGGCGTAGGCGGCACCGGTCGAGGCCAGCGACAGCAGGAGGGATACGGCGATGAGTTTGGCTTTCATGATTATCTCCGGTAGCGGGTTGGTGATGCTAGCCTAGGCCTGGCGAACTGGACCGACTGTTCGCCATTCAACGGAAACAACGTTATCGGCGCCGCCGCGGTTGACCGCGGCAGGCGCCGGCCGCATCAGGCAGAGCGGGCGATCTCAGCCGTGATCTCGTAGGAACGCAGGCGCGCCGCGTGGTCGAAGATCTGCGAGGTGATCATCAGCTCGTCCGCGCCGGTGCGCTCCACGAAGGCCCTCAGTTGGGCGGCGACGGTGCCGGGCGCGCCGATGGCCGAGCACGACAGCACCGAATCGAGCATCGACCGCTCCGGCGGGCTCAGCAGATCCAGATAGCCTTCGACCGGCGGCTTCAGTTTGGTCGGGCGGCCGCTGCGCAGGTTGATGAAGGCCTGCTGCATCGAGGTCGCGCGGAAATGGGCTTCGGCGTCGGTGTCGGCGGCGAACACGTTAAAGCCGAGCATGACGTAGGGCTTGTCGAGCTGGGCCGAGGGACGGAAAGTGGCGCGGTAGAGCTCGATCGCCTGCATCATCATCTGCGGCGCGAAGTGGGAGGCGAAGGCATACGGCAGGCCGAGGGCCGCCGCCAGCTGGGCGCCGAACAGGCTGGAACCGAGGATCCAGACCGGCACGTCGAGGCCGGCGCCGGGCACCGCGCGGACCTGGCGGCGCGGCGAGTCGGCAAAGTAATCCATCAGCTCCACCACGTCCTGCGGGAACTCGTCGGCATCCGACGCCAGGTTGCGGCGCAGCGCGCGCGCCGTGGTGTGGTCGGAGCCGGGGGCGCGGCCCAGGCCGAGGTCGATACGGCCGGGGAACAGCGAGGCGAGGGTGCCGAACTGTTCGGCGATCACGAGCGGAGCATGGTTCGGCAGCATGATGCCGCCGGCGCCGATGCGGATCGTCGAGGTGCCGTTGGCAACATGGCACATCAGGACGGAGGTCGCCGCACTGGCGATGCCCGGCATGCCGTGGTGTTCGGCAAGCCAGAAGCGGTGGTAGCCCCAGCGCTCGCCATGCTGGGCAAGGTCGAGCGAGTTGCGGAAGGAATCGGAAGCGGTGCCGCCCTCAACGATGGGGGCAAGGTCGAGTATCGAGAGAGGAATCATGGGGGCATGATACGCCGATCGGATTTTTTTCGTGCGGAGGCACCGCGCTTGACCCCGCCTGGAGGCCTGCCTATGATGCATTGGTTCAATTTCGCCAACGACAGTAAACATGCCCCGCCCAGCCTTCCTCCCGTCCCGCCGCTCCCTGTTCGCCGCCGCCTGTGTCGCCCTGCTGCTCACGGGCTGCGCGCATGGCCGTCTCGACAACCCCGCCATCCCGCAAGTCGACGCCGCCATGCAGGAAGCCATCGTCGCCCACAAGCTGCCGGGCGCGGTGGTCCACATCGAGCATGACGGTGCGGTCTATGAACGGGCCTATGGACGCCTGAGCTACGAAGCCGATGCGCGTCCCGTCGAGACCTCCACGGTGTACGACGCCGCCTCGCTGAGCAAGGTGCTGTCCACCGCGCCTTCGGTGCTGAAGCTGGCGGAAGAGGGCAAGATCGACCTCGACGCGAAATTGAGCAGCTACTTTCCGGAATGCGCGAACGGCGGCAAGGAAGCCATCACGATCCGCCACCTGCTGACCCATAGCTCGGGCCTGCCGGCCGGGTTGCCGGCCAAGCCGGCCTGGCACGGCGATGCGGCCGCCCACGCCCTGGCCTGCGGCCAGGTGGTGACGCATCCGCCCGGCACGTTCTTCCGCTACTCGGACATCAACTACATCCTGCTGGGCCAGCTGGTGCAGAAGGTGTCCGGCATGCCGCTCGATGAATTCGCGCGCACCCGCATCTTCGCGCCGCTGAAGATGGTCGACACCGGTTACCTGCCGCTGCGCCGCATGGGCACTGGCGGCGCCGCGCTGATCGCGCCGACCCAGAAGGGCGCGGACGGCGCCGGTTCGGCCCACGGCGACCTCGCGCCCGGCCAGCTGCTGCAGGGTGTGGTGCACGACCCGACCGCGCGCCGCATGGATGGCGTGGCCGGCTCGGCCGGCGTGTTCACCACCGCCCGCGACGTTGCGCGCTATGCCCGCATGCTGCTGCGCGGCGGCGAGCTGGACGGTGTGCGCATCCTCAGCCCGGAAAGCGTTCGCCTGATGACCACGGCGCAGTCGCCAGGCGGCATCGAGGCGCTGCGCGGTCTCGGCATGGACATCAATTCGCCCTACGCGGTGCGTCCGCGCGGCACCGTGTTCCCGGTGGGCAGCTATGGCCATACGGGCTTTACGGGTTGCGTGCTGTGGATCGACCCGGGCTCGCGCACCTTCTATGTGCTGCTGTCGAACCGGGTCTACCCCGACGACAAGAGCAATGTGCTGGAACTTTATACCAGGCTGGGCACGCTCGCGGCGCAGGCCGCAAGCCCCTGATATGGATGCTATCCGGGACAAAAACGCATCAACGTGTCGCTTTTTTGCCGCTGATTTTTTGCCGTGCGGCTAACGCGCGCACGCTTTGCCGCGACCGTTCTAAACTGCGAACCCTCAATTTATCTTGTTGATATTGTTGAGCTTTTTGCCCCAAATCCATTAGGAGAGCGACATGAAAATGAATAAGTTACTGAAAGGCCTGCTGGGAGCTTCCGTTGCGATGGCGATGTTCGGTGCCGTGAGCGCTCAGGCGCAAACGAGCGGCAGCTCTTCGACCACCGGCGGCACCAGCGCCACTGCGCAGTCCGACCAGGCAACCGGCACTTCGTCGACCCACAAGAAGTCCAGCAAAAAGAAACATTCGCGCAAACATGGCAGCAGCGCGGGCTCGAGCAGCAGCGGTATGACCGGTTCGGGCGGCTCCAGTTCGAGTAAGGGCATGGACAGCAGCAGCGGCTCCTCGAGCAGCGGCAGCATGGGTACCGGCAGCTCGGGCTCGTCCGGCAGCATGGGCACCGGCACTTCGGGCTCGTCCGGCACCAGCGGCAGCATGGGCACCGGCAACTCGGGCTCGTCGGGCACCAGCGGCAGCATGGGCACCGGCAACTCGGGCTCGTCGGGCACCAGCGGCAGCATGGGCACCGGCAGCTCGGGTTCGTCGGGCACCAGCGGCAGCATGGGTACCGGAACCGGCACCGGCACCACCGGCACCGGCACCAGCTCGTCCGGCATGAGCGGCACCGGCTCGGGTTCCGGCAGCGGCACCAGCGCCACCGGCACGACCGGCACCGGCACCACCGGCACGGGCACCAGCACCACCAGCGGCGGCACCAGCGGCACCGGTGGCCGCGGTTACTGATCGTTCAGCCGGTTCGCCGGCGCCCTGAACAACACCAGCTTGCGGGCTGGTGTTTTTCTTGGTGTTTAGTGTTGTTTAAGGAAGGCGGCTACCTGCGGATGGACCGCCGCCGGATCCTCGACCACCGGCAGGTGTCCCAGTCCCGGCAGCGAGACGAACTGCGCCTGCGGGATCGCATGCTGCACGTCGGCGTGTTCGGCATAGGGCACCGTCTTGTCGGCGTCGCCCCATACCAGCAGCACCGGCAGGCCCTTCTTGCCCACCTTCTCGAAATCCGGCAGCGAGGATTCGTTCGACAGATGGCGGATGGTCGACAGGATCGCGCGTCCGAAGCCGTCGTAGCGCATCTGCGGCTGGAAGCGCTCGGCCCAGCCGGCCACGTGTTCCGGATGCGCGAAGTCCTCGAGCTGGCTGGTGGCCAGCGAGGGCAGGAACCATGCGCGCGTCAGCCATTCGCCGACACCCGGCCAGGCCATCACGCTGATGTCGTGCGCCCGCGTGAGGGGCGCCACCAGCACCACGCTGCGCACCCGTTCCGGATGCTCGGCGGCGAAGCGTCCGACGATCGCGCCGCCCATCGACAGCCCGAGCAGGTCGGCCTTCGGCACCTGCAGGGTGTCCATCAGTTCCAGCAATTGGTCGGCGAACAGCCGGCGGTCGTAGTCGACCTTCGGCCGGTCGCTCCAGCCGCGCCCGTACAGGTCGAAGCGGATCACCCTGAAGCCGGCGGCCGCCAGGTCCGCGCTGGTCCTGTCGAACACATAGCTGGGCACCGAAAAGCCGTGCACCAGCACCACCGGACGTCCCTGTTCGGGGCCGGCGATGCGCACGTGGACGATCCCGTGCGACAAGCTGACGAACTGCCCGGGCGCCTGGCGCCGCGCGTCGGCGTCGAGCGGGCCGTGCTCCATATTGCGTGCGAGGGGAATGGCGACGAGTACGGCGGCGGCAACGGCGCCCACGGCAAGCAGGATCTTGCGCAGGCGGCGTTTCGGTGTCGGGGCGGGAGCAGCGGTCATGGTGGCATCATGCGGATGGGCAATACCGCTTATTGCACACCAGACCGCGGTCTTTCGTCAATCGTTGGACAGCATCGAGCCGGTTTCGCGGTAGCGGGTGTGCCAGGAATAGGCTTTCTCCAGCACGTGCGGGGTCTGGCCGCCGCGCTGCCGGGCCTCGAGCACGTACTCGCGCAGCATGGTCTTGTAGGGTTCGGCCGTGCAGTGTTCGATGATCGCATCGGCGCGCTCGCGCGGCGCCAGGCCGCGCAGGTCGGCCAGTCCCAGTTCGGTGACGATGATGTCGACGTCGTGCTCGCTGTGGTCGACGTGGGTCACCATCGGCACGATCGAGGACACGCGGCCGCCCTTGGCGATCGACTTGGTGGCGAAGATCGACAGGTAGGCGTTGCGCGCGAAGTCGCCGGAGCCGCCGATGCCGTTCATCATGTGGGTGCCGCTCACGTGGGTCGAGTTGATGTTGCCGTAGATGTCGGCTTCCAGCGCGGTATTGATCGCGATGATGCCGAGGCGCCGGATCACTTCCGGATGGTTCGACACTTCCTGCGGGCGCAGCACCAGGCGGTCGCGGTAGCGGTCGAAGTCGCGGAACACCTGGGCGCTCTTTTCCGGCGACAGGGTGATCGAAGAGCCGGAGGCGAATTCGAGCTTGCCGGAATCGAACAGGTCGAAGGTCGAATCCTGCAGCACCTCCGAATACATGGTGAGGTCGTGGAAGGGGCTGTTGACGAAGCCGGCCAGCACCGCGTTGGCGATGGTGCCGATGCCGGCCTGCAGCGGCAGCAGGCTGGCGCTCAGGCGTCCGGCGACGATTTCGTCCTCGAAGAAGCGCACCAGGTGGGCGGCGATGGCGGCGGTCTCTTCGTCGGGCGGCAGCACCGAGGAGGTGCTGTCCGGCTGGTCGGTGATCACGATGGCGACGATCTTCTCCGGCGGGATCTCGATGAAGGGCGTGCCGGCGCGCTGCTCGACCGACATGATCGGGATCGGCTCGCGCATCGGCCGCTTTTTGGGAATCCAGATGTCGTGCAGGCCTTCGAGGCCGGTGGTCTGGGCCAGGTTGATCTCGACGATGACCTTGTCGGCCAGGATCGCGAAGCTGGCGCTGTTGCCGACCGAGGTGGTGGGGACGATCGCGCCCGTCTCCGTGATCGCCACCGCCTCGACCACCGCGATGTCGACCGGCTTGATGTGGCGGCTGCGCAGCTGTTCGACGGTTTCGGACAGGTGCTGGTCGATGTACATCACCTCGCCGCGGTTGATGGCGGCGCGCAGCACCGGATCGACCTGGAAGGGCATGCGGCGCGAGAGGGCGCCGGCTTCGGTGAGCAGTTTATCCGTATCGTTGCCGAGCGAGGCGCCGGTCAGCAGGGTGATCTTCAGCGGCTCGTGGCGGGCGCGTTCGGCCAGCGCGGCAGGGACCAGCTTGACGTCGCCGGCGCGGGTGAAGCCGCTCATGCCGACGGTCATGCCGTCCTTGATCCAGCTTGCTGCTTCGGCAGCGCCGGTGACGCGATTGCGCAGCTTGGCGCAGCGGATACGATCCAGGTATTCAGTCTTCATGTTTCTAGCTGAGCCGGTAGTCGACCGGCAGTAGGGGTGGGGGAAGCGTGGTGTCGCCCAGCGCGCTGCGCAGGTCGATCTCGATGGTGCGGCAGATGGCGTCGAGCGGCAGGTCGTGGTCGGAGGTGCCGAAGGGTTCCTCGATCTCGTCGCCGAGGGCATCCAGCCCGAAGAAGGTGTAGGCGACCAGCAGCGTCACCAGCGGGGTCAGGTCGCCGATCGCGTCGACCAGGCCGAAGGGCAGCAGGACGCAGTAGAGGTAGGCGGTGCGGTGCAGCAGCAGGCTGTAGGAAAACGGAATCGGCGTACCGTGGATGCGTTCGCAGGCGGCGGCCACGCCGGTCATCGCCGACAGGGTGGCGTCGATGCCCGGCGCCAGGCAGGGATCGAGGCGGCGCTCGCGCAAACATTGTCCGAGGTCGGCGCCCATCTCCAGCATCAGCGCGTGCGGCAGGTTGGGCAGGTCGCGCACGCGTTCCCATTCCTGGGGCGCGATCCACGGCTCGATATCGGCTGCGGGGTCGCTGCGCCGCAGGCGGTGGCGCAGCGCATGCGCGAAGGCGATCGCACGCCGGATCATGCGTTCCCGCGAGGCGGCGTCAGGCGTGTCGCCCGGCGCGATCAGCGACAGGCACTGGCGCGCCAGGCTGCGGCTGCGCAGGACCAGTTCGCCCCATTGCTTGCGGCCTTCCCAGTAGCGGTCGTAGGCGGCGTTGTTGCGGAAACCGAGGAAGATCGCGAGGGGCAGGCCCATCAGCGTGAAGGGGATCGCACCGATGGCGATCTTGTGGCCCCACAGCGTGCCATGGGTCCAGGTGACGGCGATTGCCAGCAGGGCGGTGACGAGCAGGCTTTTCCAGATGTTCGGCATCACCGAACCGCGCATCACCAGGAACAGGCGCAGGGCGGAAGGGCGGTCGCGGACGATCATGCCTGCCCCGTTCCGCGCTGCGGCTGCGGGGTGAAGGTGGGATCGGTCTGCTGCATCGTCGGATGTGAAACTGCTTGAGTTGCCTTCATTGTGCAACGGACGCGAAAACGCCTGCGTCCGGTTGAAATGGCCTTGCACCATTCTGATACTGCCGCGCGGAAATGACTAATTACGATTCTTGATGCCTGCCATGCAGTTGATGAATGGTGCGGCGCAGCGTAGCGGGCTCAGCCAATGCGTGCGGACTGGCTCGCCTGCCACCTGCGCAGTCCGGCGATCGCTTCTTCCTTGCTCTTGGCTTCGATCTCGATCCACGGCGCGCGCGCATAGGCCGCCGGCATCGTCGAGATCAGGTCCGCATGCTGGCGGTCGTTGAAGCTTTCGCGTCCGTTCGAGATGTGGACCATCTGGTGCTCAGGATCCGGCCAGGTGGCGCGCGCCTTTTCCAGCATCGCGGCCACGCTCGGATCGTCGTAGCTGGACAGCTTTTCGCTGACGATGTGGTGGTGGGCATCGAACACCATCGGCACGCCGCTGCGCACGCAGACCTCGTGGATCTGCTCAGCGCTGTAGGCGTATTCGTCGTTCTCCAGGCACAGGCGCGAGCGGATCGCATCGGGCAGGCCGGCGATGCGTTCGACCAGGGCGTCGCTGCGATTGCCCTTGCCGCCGTGGATCTCGAGCACGGCCCAGGGCGAGCGCGGCTGCTCCAGCAGGTCCATGATGTCGGCGTGCATCTGCAGGATCTTGACGCTGTTGGCCACCACCTCGGGCGAATCGGAGCTCAGCACCACGAACTGGTCCGGATGCATCACCAGGCGCAGCCCCATCCCGGTGGCGCGGCGGCCGGTACGGGACAGGCTGGGCGCCAGCTCGCGCATCACTTCGCGGCCGACGTCTTCGTCGAAGAAGGGGAAGATCGAGGACGGCAGGCGGTACAGCCGGATGCCTTCGCGCTTGCAGTACTGCAGGGCGCCATCGAGGGTCCGGATGTTGTCGCGGTAGATCCCGTCGAGCAGCTTGCGCTGGCCGGCGTCGGACTGCTCCAGCAGGCGCTTGCGCGTGACGGTGCGGTAGCGGATGTCCTTCGACACGGTAATGCAGACCAAACCAAGCTCAGAAACCATGACACGCCGGTATCGTTGATGGGCAGACCATGTTCCAAGGATTCGCCAGCACCGTCAAACCCGTTCCGTGCCGCAACCCCAAATTCGGGGTCAGAGCACATTTCCCCCAAAATTCGGGGTCAGAGCACATTTTTGGGCAATTGCTGTTCGGTATGGCCGCGCCAACACAAAGGGGCTCGGCGAAGGAGGCCCAGGCGCAACCATCGCCAGTCTTTCACTGCAGCCATTTCTACAAAAAGTGCTCTGACCCCGAATTGGGGCGGAAATGTGCTCTGACCCCGAATTTAGAATTAGAGGAGGGGTAGGGTCGCGCTTCGGCTGCCTGATCCGTACATCGGGAAGCAAGCCGGTATGATTCATGTACCGACCTTGGACACTCAATATGGGTCCCTGCTTTCGCGGGGACGGCGGACGAACATGCAAAAATTCCTCATCCTTTCAGGCCTCATCCTCCTGGCCGCCGGCCTCGCCTGGCCCTGGCTGCGCCGCCTGCCGTTCGGCCGCCTCCCCGGCGACATCCATATCGTCCGCGAAGGCTTCAGCTTCAGCTTCCCCATCGTCACCTGCCTCATCATCTCGCTCGTCGTCTCGCTGCTGCTGTGGTTCTTCCGCCGCTGAGCGGCGCTTCTTCTCCCTCCCTGGCCGCCTTCCTTGCCGGCGCGTGCGCGTGTCGAAAAATCAACACGCGTATTCGCGATAGCAAGATTTGACAAACATGGCCAAGAAATCAACGACACAATGCGCCCCATACGAAGACGAGAGACGCTGCAGCGTCCGCCGAATTCGACACTGGCAGCTTCACGTTGAGACATAGTTTTGGAGACGAAGACATGAACGAGTCGAAGGCAGGGAAGGCGATCGCACGCACCGCGATCGCGAGCGCGGTATCGGTGCTGGTGATGGGGATGGCGGCGCAGGCGCAGGCCCAGGAGCAGGACGCTAGTGTCGGCGAGGCGCAGACGGTGATCGTGACCGGCGTGCGCGCCGCGCTCGAGCAGTCGCTGCGCCAGAAGCGCAACGCCGATTCGGTGGTCGAGGTGGTGACGGCCGAGGACATCGGCAAGATGCCCGACAAGAACGTGGCCGATGCCATCCAGCGCCTGCCCGGCGTGAATACCCAGTCCTCGGCCGGCGGCGAGGGCGGCTTCGGCGAGAACGACCGTGTCAGCCTGCGCGGCACCAGCCCCAGCCTGCAGCAGACCCTGTTCAACGGCCATGCGATCAGTACCGGCGACTGGTTCGTGCTGAACCAGATCGGCGGCAACGTCGGCCGCTCCAGCAGCTTCTCGCTGCTGCCCTCGGAACTGGTCGGCTCCATCGTCGTGCAGAAGAGCGCGACCGCCGACCTGGTCGAAGGCGGCGTCTCCGGCGCCATCAACGTGATCACCCGCCGTCCGCTCGACTTCCGCCAGCCGCTGACCGTCGAAGCCTCGATCCAGGCCAACTACAACGACCTGTCGAAGAAGACCGAACCACAGGTGTCGGCCCTGGTGAGCTGGAAGAATCCGGCGAATAACTTCGGCGTGCTGCTGCAGGGCTTTTCGGAGAAGCAGAGCGTGCGCCGCGACGGCCAGGAAGTGCTGGGTTACACCCCGATCAGCGCGACTAGCGCCGCCGCCGTCGCCAATCCGGCGCTGGCCGGCATAGCGGTGCCGACCTTCATCGGCGCCGCCCTGTTCGAACAGAAGAAGAAGCGCGAAGGCGGCGCCTTCGACATCGAGGCCAAGCCCTCGCGCGACTTCGGCATCGACCTGAACGGCTTCTATTCGAAGCTGCAGGCGCCGCACCAGAACACCAACTGGCTGGCCGCGCCGGCGAACTCGATCAACAGCAGCGGCCTGATTCCGCAGAACCCGGTGATCCGCAATAACACCCTGGTCGGCGCCGCTTTTGTGAGCAATTCGGGCGAGGTCGACAACATCTACCGCCCGAACGCCGGCGGCGAATCCTGGTACCTCGACCTGAACGGCCGCTGGCGCCCGACCGACGCCCTGAGCTTTACCGGCCGCATCGGCAAGACCCACGGCATCGGCTACGACCGCGACGACGTCTACTACCAGAACAACGTCGACGGCGGCATGGTCTATGCGCTCAACGGCCTGACCCCGGCCACCGTCAGCTACCCGGGCGGGAATACCGCGAAGCCCGGCTCGACCGCCTGGGCCGGCGGCGGCGAGGCGCAGTCGGTGGACCAGGAAAAGTATGCGCAGATCGACGGCGAACTGCGCGTGCGCGACAATGCGTGGGTGAACGGTGTGCGCTTCGGCGCCCGCTTCACGGACCACAACCGCACCGCCGAGCACCCGCTCGAGACCCGTCCGGGGCCGAACGGCTTCAGCAATCCGGGTCCGGTCTGGAACGGCAGCATGTACCCGTCCGACTTCGGCAAGGACCTGGGCGGCACGGTCTTCAACGGCTACTTCAAGTACGACGGTCCGGCCCTCGGCGCCTGGGGTGCGGTGCCGGGCAACCGCCTGCTGGACTACACCCTGCGCCACAACTGGCTGGACGAATTCCGCGTCGCCGAGAAGACCGCGGCCCTGTACGGCATGGCCGAATTCGGCGGCGACGGCTGGAGCGGCAATGCCGGCCTGCGCGCGGTCGAGACCCGCCAGACCACGGTCGTGAACCTGCCGGGCGGTACGGCGCCGATCACCGGCTCGGCCTTCGGTCCCTATACCCCGACCACCTTCAAGCGCACCTACCGCGACTACCTGCCGAGCGTGAACCTGAAGTTCGACGTGCGCCCCGACCTGGTGGTGCGCGGCGCGATCGCCAAGACCGTGGCCCGGCCGGACTACAGCGCGCTGGGCGGCTCGGTGTCGCTGAACGACGATGCCCTGTCCGGCAGCGGCGGCAACGTCAACCTCGACCCGGTGCGTTCGACCAACTTCGACCTCTCGGCCGAATGGTATTTCGCACCGAAGGCGATGCTGTCGGCCGGCCTGTTCTACATGGACTTCGGCTCCATCGTGGCCCAGGGCACCAGCACCGGCAGCTATTACAACAACAAGCGCGGCGTGTTCACCGATTACCAGATCACCTCGCCGTACAACACCGGTGCCAAGAACAAGGGCGTGGAGCTGAGCTGGCAGCAGCCGCTGATGAACAACTTCGGCTTCCTGGCCAACTACACGTACGCGGACGGCGAACTGGATGACGGCGGCGAGATGCTGAACTCCTCGAAGAACACCTGGAACCTGACCGGTTTCTACGAGAACGAGCGTTTCAGCGCGCGCCTGGCCTACAGCTACCGCTCGGCGTACAAGGCGGGCGTGGACCGCGGCGCCAGCCAGCACGTCGACAGCATGCCCTCGCTGGCGGGATCCGTGAACGTCAAGCTGACCGAGCACCTGACCTTGACCTTCGACGCGCTGAACCTCACCAACGAGACCATCAAGATGTATGCGGAGAACAAGGACCGCCCGCGCGCCTTCTACTCGAATGGCCGCACCTTCTATCTCGGCCTGCGCGGCAAGCTGTAATCACATGGCAGTCGTGGGTATCAGCTGGGAATGCCTGTCCAACCTGGTGGGAGATGAAGCCTTCTCCGCCAGGCTGGTACTGCGCAACACATCGCATGCGCCGATCGCGGCGGGATGGTCGGTGTACTTCAACACCTGCCGCCGCGTGCTGGCGAACACGGTCGATGCGGGCTACCGCATCGACCACCTGAACGGCGACCTGTTCCGCCTGCGCTCGAGCAGTGAAGCCGACTGCGGCGAGGCGGACTGGCTGCCCGGCCAGGCGCTGGAAATCGGCTACGTGGCCCAGTTCTGGGCCATCAGCGTGACCGACGCGCCGCTCGGCTTTTACCTGATCGAGGCCGACGGCCGTGTCAGCGACCTGGGCGATCCCGAGATCCTGCCCTTTGCGCGGTCCGAGCAGCTGCACCGCAACGCGCGCGACCTGCTGCCGCCCGCCGACGCGGCCTGGCGCTACCGCGACAACGCCGACCTCTACCTGCTGCCGCGCGAGGCGGTCGGCCGCATCACGCCGAAGCCGCTGCACGCGCGCTTCAATGGCGGATGCTGCACGCTCGCCGCCGGGTCCGCGCTCGCCGCGGCCGAAGGCCTGGCCGGCGAGGAAGCCTTCCTGCGCGGGCTGCTGGCCGGCCTGCCGCCGGGCGCGGGCGCGCGCATCGAGCTGGCCGTCGCCGAGGTCGATGCGCCGGGGCCGGAAGCCTATCTGGTCGAAATCGGCGCCGGCTCCGTGCTGGTGCGCGGGGCCAGCGCCCACGGCGTGTTCAACGGCATCCAGACCCTGGCCCAGCTGCTCGAAGCCGACGGCACGCTGCCCTGCGGACGGGTGCTGGACGCGCCGCGCTTCGGCTACCGCGGCATGATGCTGGACGTGGCGCGCCACTTCTCGTCCAGGGAAACGGTGCTGCGCCTGCTCGACTGCATGGCCTGCTACAAGCTGAACAAGCTGCACCTGCACCTGACCGACGACGAAGGCTGGCGCCTGCAGATCGATGCGCTGCCCGAGCTGACCGCGCTCGGCTCGAAGCGCGGCGTCGCCGCAGACGGGCAGAGTCTCCCACCGTCCTTCGGTTCCGGCGCCGACGTCGGCACCTCGGCCGGCACCGGCTATTACGATGCCGCCGACTTCATCGCCATCCTGCGTTATGCGCAGGCGCGCCACATCGAGGTGATCCCGGAGTTCAATATGCCGGGCCATGCGCGCGCAGCCGTGCTGGCGATGCGCGCGCGCCACGACCGCCTGCGCGCGGCCGGCGATATCGAGGGCGCCGAGCGCTATCTGCTGAGCGATCCGGATGACGCCTCGCGCTACGAATCGGTGCAGATGTGGCGCGACAACGTGATCTGCATCGCGCGGCCCTCCGTGGACCGTTTCATCGATACCGTGGTCGCCCATGTGGCGGCGCTGTACCGCCGGGCCGGGGTGCCGCTGCGCGCTGTGCACACGGGCGGCGACGAGGTGCCGCTGGGCGCCTGGCTCGGCTCGCCCGTCTGCCAGGCCCTGATGCGCGAGCGCGGCTGGAACGATGTCGGCCAGCTGCATGCGGACTTCGTCGAACGCTGCCGCGCGATCCTGGCCAGGCACGGCCTGGCCTTCGCCGGCTGGGAGGAGACGGCGCTGAAGCACGGCGCGGCCACGGCCGGGGGCTGCGCGCCGGCCCAGCACGAGAATACCCAGGCGGTGGAGGGCGCCCCGCTGCCGCTGCCCAAGCCCGGCTTCGACGGGCCGGGCTTCCAGGTCTATGCCTGGAACAATGCCTGGGGCTCGGGCAAGGAAGACGTGGCCTACCGCCTGGCCAACGCCGGCTACGACGTGGTGCTGGCGAATGCCGCCAACCTCTACTTCGACCTGGCCTATGCGAAGGACCCGCAGGAACCGGGCTATTACTGGGCCGGCTTCGTCGAGACCCGCCATGCCTTCGTATTCTGCCCGCTGGAGATGATCGCCAGCGCCGCCAGCGATCCGATGGGGCGCGTGCTGCCGCCCGAGCGGCTGGCCGCGATGGCGCGCTTATCAAGCGAAGGGCGCTCCCGCATCATCGGGCTGCAGGGCCAGCTGTGGGGCGAGAACGCGCGTTCGCGCGCCCGCATCGAGTATTTGGCGGCGCCGCGCATGGTGGCGCTGGCGGAGCGGGCCTGGGCGCCCGATCCCGGCTGGGGCGGGATCGGCAATCCGCAGGCGCGCGCCGCCGCCATCGAATCGGACTGGAACGAGTTCGCCAACCGCCTCGGCCAGCGCGAACTGCCGCGCCTGGACCGTGCTCCTCTGGCCTACGGCTACCGCCTGCCGCCGCCGGGCGTGCTGTACGACGGCCGGACCATCCGCGCGAATGTCGCCCTGCCGGGCCTGGCCCTGCATTACACTCTGGACGGCAGCGAGCCGGACGCGGCCAGCCCGCGCTACACGGGCCCGGTGCAGCCCGGCCAACAGGACCGGGTGTTCAAGGTGAGGACCTTCGACACCCGCGGACGCGGCAGCCGCACCGTCACCATCGAACTGGAACCGGGTTAAATAATAAGGGCAAGCATGGACAAGGCAGAGCCGCATCACCTGGCGCCCGGCAAGCTGCGCCACCCGCTGGCCTGGGTACCCAGCCTTTACCTGGCCCAGGGCCTGCCTTTCTACAGCGTGGCGCTGGTGGCGGGCCTGATGTTCAAGAGCATGGGCGTGCCCAACGAGCAGATCGCGCGCTGGACCGGCGTCCTGGGCCTGGCCTGGGTATTCAAGGCCTTGTGGAGCCCCTTCCTGGAACTCTTCCGCAGCAAGAAGCGCATCGTGGTGACCCTGCAGCTCACGGGCGGGGTCGCGCTGGCGGCGCTGGCCCTGGCCCTGCAATTGCCGGCCTGGTTCGCGCTGGCGATCGCCTTGCTGGGCGTGGTGTCGCTGGCCTCCAGCACCCACGACATCGCCGCCGACGGCCTGTATATCGCCAGCCTGTCGGCAAAACAGCAGGCGGCCTACGCCGGCTGGCAGGGCGCCTTCTTCAACGGCGCCAAGTTCCTGTCGCTGGGCGGACTCGTGATCCTGGCCGGCCACCTCGAGCAGTCGGTCGGCCCGCAGGCCGCCTGGGCCACCGTGTTCGGCCTGCTGGGCGCGTTGATGGCGGGGCTCGGCCTGTATCATGCCTGGGCGCTGCCGGGGCCATCTGCGAGTACAGGCCCCGCATCGGCACAGGCGGCCAGCGTGCGCGGCACCGTCGCCGTGCTGGTCGACGTGATCCGCGCCTTCTTCGCCAAGCCCGGCATCTGGCTGGGCATCCTGTTCATCCTGCTGTTCCGCACCGCCGAAGGCCAGGTCCAGACCATCGGCCCGCTGTTCCTGCGCGACGCCCGCGACATCGGCGGCATGGGCCTGTCGACCCAGGAAGTGGGCGCGATCTACGGCACCGCCGGCACCGCCGCCTTCCTGGTCGGCAGCATCCTGGGAGGCTATTTCACCTCCTGGATCGGCCTGAAGCGCGCGATGCCCTGGCTGATCCTGGCGATGAACGTGCCCAACCTGGTGTTCTATTACCTGAGCATGACCCAGCCCGAATCGCTGGGCGTCGTCACCGCCTCGCTGGCGGCAGAGATGTTCGGCTACGGCTTCGGCTTCGTCGGCATGATCCTGTTCATCATGCAGGTGATCGCGTCCGGGCCTTACCAGACTGCCCACTATGCGCTGGGCTCGGGCTTCATGCAGCTGGGTTTCGTGCTGTCGAAGGTGGTCAGCGGCGACATCCAGCAGGCGCTGGGCTACCGGCACTTCTTCCTGTGGGTGGTGCTGTCGGCGCTGCCGGTGCTGGTGCTGACGCGTTTCGTTCGCCTGGAACCGGAAAATCCATGATCGGCCCTTGAAATACTCTCCTTATACTCCACATGGAGTATAAGGAGAGTATATTCATGAAACTTGTCGAATCAAAAATCAAATTTCCAGACACCGAGAAGGTGACGATCAACCTCGGCCTGGTCGACCTGGCACAGATGGACCTGCTGGTCGAAGAGGGCTTCTATACCAACCGCACCGATTTCGTGCGCATGGCGATCCGCAAGCAGCTCGAGCTGCATGGCGAGGCGATCCGCCAGACCGTCACGCGAAAGCGCTATGTGATGGGCATGCAGCGTTATTCGAAGGCCGAGCTGGAAAAGACCTTGGCCAGCGGCGAACGGCTCGAGATCCACGTGCTCGGCCTCGCTTCCATCGACGACGACGTCACCCCCGAGCTCGCACGCGAAGCCATCGCTTCCATCCATGTGCTGGGCGCCTTTCTCGCCTCGAGCGCCGTCAAGGCGGCGCTGGCGGACCGCATCGAATCCTGAGGAATCACCATGAAACCCTATGAAAAATTTGTCGACAATATCCTGGGCGCGATGCGTTCCAGCCAGGGCAAGGACCCTGCCGCCGCCACCGCGATCATCCAGGAGGCGCTCAAGGCGGCCGGCCTGATGGGCGCGGTGCCGTCGGCCGCACAGGCGCCGCAGCAGGGCGCGCCCTTCGTCGACCTGAACCCGCCGCCGGCGTGGGCGCCACATGCGCGCCAGGGCAAGGCGGCGCCGGATGCCCGGGTTGGCCCCGGCGCCGGGGCGATGCCGGACTGGGTCGCGCGCTTCACCTCGAACCTGCCCGGACAGGGCGTTGCCGGCCGCGGCAAGGTTCTCGGTCCGGAAACGCTCGGCCCCGGCCAGTTCCTGGAAGGCAGCTTCGGCAACGAGGCCGGCACGCGCAATTACCGGCTGTACGTGCCGGCACGGCCGGTATCCGGTCCGCGTCCGCTGGTCGTGATGCTGCACGGCTGCAAGCAGAATCCGCAAGACTTTGCCGCCGGCACCACCATGAACCTGCTGGCCGAAGAATACGGCTGCCTGGTGCTGTATCCGGAACAGGCGGCCGGCGCGAATCACTCGCAGTGCTGGAACTGGTTCGAAGGCGCCCACCAGGGCCGCGATGGCGGAGAGCCTTCGCTCATCGCCGGCATGACGCGGCAGGTGATGCGCGAGCACGATGCCGATGCCGGCCGGGTCTACGTGGCGGGCCTGTCGGCCGGCGGCGCGATGGCGGCGGTGATGGCGGCCGGCTATCCCGAGCTGTACGCCGCGGTCGGCGTGCATTCCGGCCTGCCGGTCGGCAGCGCGCATGACCTGATGTCGGCGCTGAACGCGATGAAGGGCGCGGGCAAGAAGAAGCGCAAGGCCGCGGCCGGCGCCAGGACGGTGCCGGCGATCGTCTTCCACGGCGACCGCGATGCCGTCGTCCATCCGTCGAATGGCGAGGCGGTCTACCGGCAGTTCACGCACGGCGCCGGCGTCGCGGAAACCGAGGAGCGCGGCCAGGACTACACCAGGGCTGTGGCGCGCGATACCGCCGGCCGGCCGGTGGCGGAGCACTGGACCTTGCACGGCGCCGCCCACGCCTGGTCCGGCGGCAGCACGGCCGGTTCTTACGCCGTCGACTCCGGTCCGAATGCCTCTGCCGAAATGCTGCGGTTTTTTCTTGCGCAGTGATTTGCTATGCTTGCGTCTTCACACATACTTTGAAGGCAGCACATCATGGTTTCCCTGCAAGAGCAGCTGCTCAAGGCCGGCCTGGTCGACAAGAAGAAGGTCAAGCTGGCCAACCAGGAAAAGAGCAAGCAGCACAAGATCGAACTGCGCACCGGCGACAAGCAGCAGAACGAGTCGCGCGAGGCCGCGCTCGAAGCCCAGCGCAAGCAGGCCGAGCGAGCGCGCGAGCTGAACGCCCAGCGTGACGCAGCCGCCGCGCAGAAGGCGGTCGAAGCCCAGATCGCGCAGATGGTGAAGACCAACCGCCAGCCAAAGGGCAATGGCGACATCGCCTATAACTTCACGATCGGGACGAAGATCGAGCGCATCCACGTCTCGGAAAAGGTGCGCGACCACCTGGTGGCGGGCCGCCTGGCCATCGTCGGTCATGGCGGCGGCTTCGAGCTGGTGCCGCGCGTGATCGCCGACAAGATCGCCGAGCGCGCGCCCGAGATCGTGGTGCGGGTTGCCAAGGCCGCGCCGCAGGCGGTCGAGGAAGACGATCCGTATGCGGACTTCAAGATCCCGGACGACTTCACCTGGTAAGGCGGGGGCGGACGGCTAGCGCTTCTTGACCGGCAGCGCCAGCCAGCCGCGCCAGCGCCCCTCGGCGTCGCGTTCCACCATCTGGATGTGGGGCCGGGTGCTGTCCAGCCGCCACAGCGACTGTTTATCGAGCCAGTCTTCGTACATGAAGCGGAAGCGCGGCCACTCGTCGTGGAAGTCGAGGCAGGCGTAGCTGCCGGCCGGCAGGATGCGCATGCCCATGGCCGGGTCGAGGCCGGCGTCGTCGGCGCAGCCGAAGTCGTAGCAGTATTCGCTTTCTCCGGTGAAGCCGGGATCCTCGTCGAACACCCCGTACCAGGGCCGTCCCGCGCCCTGGCAGGACGCGATCACGGCATTGCAGGCGATCGACAGGGCGGCGCCGGACTGGCCGAAGAAGCGCTGGTAGCGCAAGGTCACCGCCGGCAGCATGCGCACGGCGATGCGCGCGGCGATGGTGCCCGGCGTCGGCGGGCAGTAGGGCGCCAGCAGTACTTCCAGCTTGTCCGGTTCGGCCACGAAGAAACTGACGTCGCTCTCGCGCCCGACCTGCTGGTCCATGTACGCGCGCCAGCCGCCTTCGCGCCAGGCCTTGGCCGACATCGAGAACTGCTGCCTGAAGGCCTTGGCGAAGGCCGCGTTGGACGGAAAGCCGCAATCCTGGGCGATGCGCACGATCGCCACGTCCGGCTCGTGGCGCAGCAGGTGGGCGGCGCGGCGCAGGCGGCGCTTCCTCTGGTATTCGCAGGCCGAGAAGCCGGTCAGCTCGCGGAAGATGCGGTCGAAGTGGAAGGACGAATAGCTTGCCGAGGCCGCCAGGCTTTTCAGCGCGAGCGGGTCCCCGACCGAATCCAGCATCAGGTCCATCACTTCATACAGGCGCGACACGCGCGAGGGCGGCTTCATGCGAAGGTTGTTTACGAAATAATTACAAATATGAAATAAGACTATTCCGTAAATAACCCCTGTTTGGCAAGCATTTGCGTGGTATGCATGCCCCAAGTGTTGTCAACGTGTCTGCCTGGTCTCCTCCAGCTTGTTCACATCGAAGCCCTGGCGCTCGAGCCGGTCCAGCAGGGCGGCCATGGCCTGGCGCGGCACCGTGGGCGTGCGCGACAGGATCCACAGGTATTCGCGTTTCGGTTCGCTGACCGCCGCCAGCTGGTAATCGGGATCGAGGTCGATCACCCAGTAATCGCCCCAGACCATCGGCAGGAAGGACAGCCAGCCCGGCGCGAAGCGCACCTGCAGCTTCGGCGAATCGGCGGGACCGACCTGGCGCGCGCTGCCGACCGCCTCCTCGAAGCGGCCGTCGGCGCGGCGGCAGCGGTTGATCACCTGGATGCCGCCGTCGCGCTCCAGGCTGTAGTGGGCGGTGGTGAAGCCCTCGCACTGCTTCTGGAAGCGGTTCGGGTATTTGGCGATCTCGTACCAGGCGCCGAGGTAGCGCGGCACATCCAGCGAAGGGATGGGTTCGAGGTTGGCCCCTTCATGGCGCTCGCGCGCGGCTGCCAGCACGGTCATGGTGGCGCCGAGCAGGCCGAGGGCGATCAGGGCGAGGCGGGAAACGGGTAAGGGCATGGCATGCGTCCGTGGTCGGTAACGCCGCCAGCTTAGCAGTTGCGGGCCGATGCCGTCGCCAGCCGCGGCCCGGGGGCTTACTTGTGGCGACGTTCGACCGCGGCGGCACCGGTGGCCAGCGCCAGGATCAGCACCACTAGGGCCATCAGGCCGATCACGCTGGCCAGGTGCAGCACGGTGGCGGCCGGGCCGGTGGGCGGCGCGCCAATCGCGCCGGAGCGGTCGAGCATGAACAGGCCGACCAGGACCACGCTTACCAACGCGCTCCACAGCAGCGCCGGACGCAGGCCGCCGAGCAGCATCGCCACCGCCGGGCACAGCACGAACCAGGGCGTGGTCGGGGCGGCCAGGCCGCCCAGGTAGACCGCCATCCAGACCTTCAGCAGGAACAGGGCGCCTACGAACAGGTCGCGCGCGGCGGCGATCGGCAGGCCGGCGGCCAGCGTGAAGGGCGTCACCATCATGACCACGCCGGCGGTCAGCACCACCATGCCGACGGCGTCGAAGCCGAGCAGGTGGTACATGGTCGTCAGCAGCGGAACGCTGACCGCGGTGACGGCCGCCAGCACCGTCAGGTTGCGCGCGGCCTGCCACTGACTGGTGTCGGCGCGCAGGGACGCCGGGAGGATGTTGTCCAACAGCTTGATCATGTTATGGGGAGGGTGGGTGATCATTCTGTTCTCCGTTGGCGTTCCAGGAAGCCTGCGAGTTCGTTGACGCTCTGGTAGTCGAACAGCAATTCGGGCACGATGGGCATGCCGAGGCGCTGCTCGAGTTCGACCGCGATCGAGGCGGTGGCCAGAGAATCCATGCCCAGTGCCGCGAACGGGGTGTCGAGGTCGATGCGGTCGAGAGTCTGGCGGCTCTCGGTGCGCAGCCAGGCCAGCACGCAATCGTGGACCACGGCGTGGATGCCGCTGCCGCCTGCTTCAGCGGCGGGCGCCTGCGCTTCGGCGGGCGCCTGTACCGGCGCGGCCTGCGGCATCGACGCTGGTCTCGCGCCGGCGCGCAGCAGCAGGGCGTCTGGCTGCTGGTCTTCGCCGGCCAGCTGCTGGTCGACGTCGCCGATATCCTGGGCGTAGCCGGCCACCAGGGCCAGCAGGTCGCCGGAAGAACTGTAGGGGCGCTGGCCGGCCAGTTCCGCCAGCAGCGCCTGTAACTGATGATTGAAGCGGCGCCGCGCCCACACCACGGCATTGCTGGCCGCCTGCGCGTCGCCGCTCTGCGACTGCTGGCGGCGCTCGGCCGCGCCCAGCAGGAAGGCACTGGCCGACAGTTCGCCGAGCTTGTAGTCGGTCCACTGGCGCGCCGCGATCTTCGAACCGAACAGGCGCTGCGCGCCCTCGGCCAGCGTGGCTACGCGGGCCATGGCGGCATCCAGTTCGGTGCACAAGGCGGATCTGCCGAGGGCGTCGGCCAGGAAGGCGCGCCAAGCGCCGCCCGGCTTGGCTAGCGCCACGCCGAGGTGGGCGTACAGGGTTTCGGTCGGGCCTTCAAGGATGCGCAGCACGCGCGCGTCGCGGAGGATCTGCGGGGCGCCGTTGGATTCGATGTAGCCGCGCCCGCCCAACATCTGGACCAGCAGGTCGGCCGCTTCGCCCAGCGCTTCGGTGGCGGCGGCTTTACAGGCGATATAGGCTTCGGCGCCGGGCGCGCGGCCGGCGTCGACCTCTCCCGCGATCGCATACGCCAGCGCTTCGCTGGCCTGGATCGCGGCGGTCAGTTCCTGCAGGCGCACCACGCTGACGGCATTCTCGGCCAACGGGCCGGTGGCGACCGTGCGGCGCGAGGCATAGCGCGCGATCAGCTGGGCGCAGCGCTTCATGGCGCCGACGCAGATCGCGCCGATGCCCAGCCGCGAGAACAGCATCGCGTCGTGGGCCGCGTCCATGCCTTCGCCCGGCGCCAGCAGCACCGCGTCGTCGGGCACGAAGGCATTGTCGAGGAAGAGGGTGTTCTGGACCATGCCGCGCATGCCCATGGTCAGCGATTCGGGGCCTTGCACCAGGCCGTCGTTGTCGGCATCCACCAGCAGCGAGATCATGCCCAGCGGCGTGCCGTCGGCGCTGCTGGCCTTGGCGAACACGGTGGTCAGGCCGGCCCAAGAGGCCAGGCCGATCCATTGTTTTTCCGCGTTGACGCGCCAGCCGCCCGGCACCTTGACGGCGCTGGCGCGCAGGGCCATCGGGTTCGAGCCGGCCGCCGGCTCCGTCAGCGCAAAGGCCGCCAGCTGGCGCCCGGTGGCGAGCTGCGGCAGCAGGCGTTCGCGCTGAGCTTCGCTGCCGAAGCGCAGCAGCGGGCGCAGGCCGAGGCCGTTGTGCACGCCGACCATGGTGGCGACCGTCATGTCGACCGCCGCCAGCTGCTCCAGCACGCGCATCAGGTCGACGGTGGCCAGGTCCTTGCCGCCGGCGCTGCGCGGCGCCTGCAGGCCGAAGAAGCCGGCATTGCCGAGGTCCAGTACGACATAGGGCGGAATGGTGCGGCGTTCGTCGATCACGCGCGAATTCAGGCGTCGCTGCGCATAGCGGCGCAGCCAGCCTATCATCTGGTCGGCGGTGCTGCGCGACAGGGAGCGCGCGGCGTCGGCGCCGGCCGGCGCCGGCGCTTGCACCGTCGCCGTCATGGCTGCCACGGCGGCCTGCGGCGCGGCCGGCGCCGGCGCAGGCATGGCACCGCGAGGCGTACGCCGGTCGAAGATACTGCCCGGCATGACGTAGACCAGCTCGAGCTGGCCGTGCAGAGCCAGTTCCTTGCAGCGCGAACGCTGCACCTTGCCGCTGGTGGTGCGAGGGAAGGTGCCCGGCTTGACGAACACGATCGAGGACACCGACACGTCGAACTGCTGGGCGATGACCTTGACGATGTTCTGCGCCATCGCTTCGATGCGCGCCAGGTAGTCGTCCTTGGCCTTCTGCTGCTCGCCGCTCTGGGCCAGTTCTTTCTCCAACTGCTGCGCCGCGCGCACCAGGCCGCGGTTGGCTTCGGCGACGATCGCCAGCCTTTCCTGGCCGCCGATCTCCACCGAGAAGGCCGCGCACATGTTCGGCTCGATAAAGTCGATCGTGTGTTCGATCACTTCCTCGATATCCTGCGGGTAGACGTTGCGGCCGTTGATGATGATGAGATCTTTCAGGCGGCCGGTGATGAACAGCTCGCCGTCGCGCATGAAGGCCAGGTCGCCTGTGCGCAGGAAAGGACCCTCGCCGGTCTTCGACAGGCGCGCGCCGAAGGTGGCTTCGCTCTCCGCCGGGCGGTTCCAGTAGCCGTGCGCCACGCTGGGGCCGCTGACCCAGACCTCGCCTACGCGATGGCTCGACACCGGCAGGCAGGTCTCGGGATCGACCACCAGCACCTTGCTGCCGGTGCCGACGCGGCCGGAGCTGACGATCTCGCGCGCGTCCGGATCGCCGGGCGCCGCATCGCGGATCTGGTTCCCTTCCAGCAGGGACTTGCTGACGGTGCGTACCAGCGGGCCGCGGCCGCGCGGGCCGCCGGTCACGAACAGCGTGGTCTCGGCCATGCCGTAGCAGGGGAACAGCGCGCTTTCACGCATGCCGGCGCTGGCGAAGGCCTCGGTAAAGGCGCGCAGCGTGCTCGCGCGCACCGGCTCCGAGCCGTTGTAGGCGACTTCGAGGCTGGACAGGTCCAGCTGCGCCTTCTGCTGGTCCTTGACCTTGCTGGCGCAATAGTCCCAGCCGAAATTGGGCGCGCCGGCGCAGGTGCCGCGGTAGCGCGTGATCGCGTCCAGCCAGATCATCGGGTTCTTCAGGAAGGCGGCCGGCGCCATCAGCACGCAATGGAAGCCCACGTACATCGGCGAGACCACGCTGCCGATCAGGCCCATGTCGTGGAACAGCGGCAGCCAGCTCACCATCACGGTGTCGGGGTGGAAGCCGAAGCCTTCGCGGATCGACTCGACGTTGGCGGCGATGTTGCCGTGGGTGATGCGCACGCCCTTGGGCAGCGAGGTCGAACCCGAGGTGTACTGCAGGAAGGCGACCATGTCCGCCGAAACGGCCGGCAGCGCGGAAGGGCCTCCGCCAACGCGGACCTCGCTCTCCTGCAGCAGGTCGGTGCACATGCATTCGCGGTTCGAGGCATCGACCAGCGACAGGCTGGCCTTGATCGCCGGTTCGACGTCGCTGCGGGTCAGGATCAGGGCCGGGTCGGCGTCGTCCAGCAGGGCCTTCAGGCGGCGCGAGGCGCGGCTCTTGTGCGGGATGGTGGCCGGCACCGCGATGATCCCGGCCAGCAGGCAGGCAAAGTAGACGGTGATGAATTCGAGGCCGGCGGGGTAGAGCAGCAGCGCGCGGGCGCCCGGCGCCGCATGCTTCGCCAGCGCGGCAGCCAGCGCGGTGGCGCGGCGTTCGAGCTGGCCATAGGTCAGCTCGTCGATCTTGCCGTCGTCACGCAGGAAGGTGTAGGCCAGGCGGTCGGGCGTCTGCCGGGCGTGCTGGCGCAGCCGCTCGTGCAGCAGGACGCATTCATTGTTGATCGTGTCGATATCTTCCCGCATTTGTCCCAAGCTGGCTCCTGATTACTGCCGGCGGCGTGCTTCTCCGGCCGCGATGGCGTCGCGCGCCCGGGCCACTGTTTGGCCGATGATCGGTGCAGCGCGTTTGATTTGCTGCATATTATGGTTGGACATCAGCTGCAGGCGCAAGCGCGAAGCGCCGACCGGCACCCCGGGGAACTCGACCTGGTTCACGAACACCGACTGTTCAAACAAGAGTTTGCCGGTCAGGCGCGAGACTTTTTCGCTGCCGATCAGCACCGGCACGATGGCAGAGGGGATGCCCATGCAGTGCAGGCCTTCGCCCGCCAGCTGGGCGCGCAGGCCGTCCACGTTGCGCATCAGGTCCGCGCGCAGCGAGTCGCCTTCGTCCGAACGGATGATCTGGATGCACTCCAGGATGACGGCCGACTGCATCGGCGACAGTGCGTTCGAGAACATGTGCGGCCCGGCGTACAGCTGCAGGTGGCGCTTGACGGAACGGGACGCGGTGGCGACGAAGCCGCCGTTCGAGGCGAAGGATTTCGAGAATGCGCCCATCACCAGGTCGATCCGCCCCAGCATGCCCTGCTGGGCGATGCAGCCGCCGCCGCCCGGACCCATGGCGCCGAGGTCGTGGGCCACGTCCACCAGCAGGGTGGCGCCGAATTCGTGGCACAGCGCTTGCAGCGCGGCCAGGTCGGGCGTGTCCGAGTCCATGCTGAACAGGCCTTCGGTGACGACTAGGATGCCGTGCGCGGAGTCGCGCGCGCGGATCGCGCCCAGCAGTTCGCGTACATGGCCGACGTCGAGGTGGCGGTTGATGCTGACGTTCGGTGTGGCCGCGCTGGCGCCCTGGCGCAGCGAGGCGTGGGCGAACTGGTCGATGACGATGTGGTCCTGGGCTTGCACCAGCGCGGTGATGGCGCCGAAGGCCGCGCCCCAGCCGGTCGGGAACAGGGCCACGTGCTCGGTCGCGACCAGGCCGGCGATGGCTTCCTCGAGCGCCAGCGAGGTGCGGGTATTGCCGAGCAAGACAGCCGAGCCGGCGCTGTGCGGGCCGGCATCGCGCAGCGCGCGCGCGGCGGCGTCGGCTACCTGCGGGTGCGAGGCCAGCGACAGATAGTCCTGGGACGCGAAATTGATGCCGCGTGCGCCATTGCCGCTCTCGTCGCGGATGCTGGCGATCGGGTGCGGGGCACCGTCGAGCGAACGGGCGTACTGCCACAGGCCGTCGGCGCTGCGGGCATTGTGCCAGGCCTCGACCGGCTCGGTGCGGCGCAGCAGGTCGGCGCCGCGCGGCTGCGCGAACTGGGCCGCGGTACCGCCGAGCGAGCCGTTTTCCAGCATGGCGTCGACCTGGCGCGCGAGTTCGCGCTCGGCCGCCAGTTGCGGATCGTCGCCCGTGTCAATCGCTTCGTGGTGCTGCATCGATGGAGTAGACATGCATATTTCCTGTTAGGCGACCTGCAGGGCGGAGCCCTGTTCGGTCGCGGCTTGCTGGCGCAGCAGTTCGGCCACTTTGTCGGCCGCCAGCGGACGGTGGTAGTAATAGCCCTGGGCGAAGTCGCAGCCCATGGCCGCCAGGTCGGCCAGCTGCTCTTCGGTTTCGACCGCTTCCGCGATCACCGCCAGCTGCAGGCGGTGCGCCATGTGGATGATGGACTCGGCCAGCGCATAGCCGCGCGCACCGGCTTCTCCCTGGCCGAGGCGGGTGACGAAACTGCGGTCCATCTTCAGGATATCAGCCGGGAGTTCGGTCAGGTAGCCCAGGCTCGAATAGCCGGTGCCGAAATCGTCGATCGATACCTGGACCCCGGCCTGGCGCAGGGTCTGCAGGCCTTGGCGGTTCATCTCCATATTATCGATCAGGATGCCCTCGGTGATTTCGAGATCCAGGCAGGCCGGCGCGATGCCGGTCTCGGCGATGATCTCGAGCACGCGGCCAACCAGTTCCGGATGCTTGAGCTGGCGCGCCGACAGGTTGACCGCCGTCTTCAACGCCGGCAGGCCGGCGTCGCGCCAGGCGCGGTTCTGGGCGCAGGCGCTGCGCAGCACCCATTCGCCGATCGGGACGATCAGGCCGGTCTCTTCGGCCAGGGTGATGAAACGGCCCGGCTCGATGCGACCGTACTGCGGATGGTTCCATCGGATCAGCGCCTCGACGCCGACGATGCGGCGGCTGGCGATGTCGACCTGGGGCTGGTATTCCAGCAGCAGCTGGTCCTGGGCCAGTGCCTCGCGCAGGTGGTTCTTGAGGATCAGGCGCTCGCTCGGCGGCAGCGGCGCGTCCGAGGAGTAGACCTGCACGCTGTTCTCGCCCCACATCTTGGCGCGGGTCATCGCGGTGTCGGCGCGCTTGAGCAGGGTGTCGATGTCGCAGCCCGGCGCCGGGAAGGTGGCGATGCCGACGCTCAGGCTGACGAAGGATTCGCGCTCGCCGGCGCGCAGCGGCAGGGCGAAGCGGTCGAGGATTTTTTCCGCCACCTGCTGGGCATCGCCGAGCTGGGCCAGGTCTTCCAGGATCACGATGAATTCGTCGCCGCCCCAACGCACCACGGTGTCGGAATCGCGCAGGCAGTCGCGCACATTGGCCGCGATCTGGGCCAGGATGGCGTCGCCCGCTTCGTAGCCGAGGGCTTCATTGATGTCCTTGAACTTGTTCACGTTCAGCAGCATCAGGCCGACCAGGCGCTCGTTGCGGATCGAGCGCGACATCGCATGGTTCAGGCGGTCGCGCAGCACGCGCCGGCCGAGCAGGCCGGTGAGCGGATCGCACTGGCTGGTGTCGGTCAGTTCCAGCGGCAGCATCGCCGGCGCGGCATCGGCCAGGGCTTCGGCCTGTTCGCGCGACAGTTCGACGGTCTGGCCGTAATTGATGACCCGGTTGCGGCCGCTCGACTTGGCGGTGTACAGGGCCTCGTCCGCGCGGGTGACGGTCTGGCCGATCGTCTCGCCCAGGCGGAACTGGGCCACGCCGATCGACACCGAGACCTTCAGGTCGCTGGAGATGTCGCGGAACACCAGGCGCTCGATGCCCATGCGGACGCGCTCGGCAAACTGCATGGCGTCTTCCAGCGTGGTCTCGGGCAGCATCAAGAGAAATTCCTCGCCGCCGTAGCGGCCGAAGGCGTCGCTTTCGCGGATCTGCTTCTGCACCGTGACGGCAAAGCTGCGCAGCACCGCGTCGCCGGCGGCATGACCGTAGGTATCGTTGATGCGCTTGAAGAAGTCGATGTCGAGCAGGCAGACGCAGAAGGCCCGGGCGCCTTTCACCACGCGCTCGCGCTCCTGCTCGATCAGCCCGATCAGGTGGCGGCGGTTATGGCTGCCGGTCAGTTCGTCGCGGATTGCCAGCTCGTTGATGACGTTCAGCGCGTGCTCCAGCTTGATGAAGCCCTGGGTCTTGGTCAGTTCGAACAGCAGCACGAACACGACGATGACGAGGTAGAGGCCGAGGTCGCACAGCAGGTAGAGCAGGTCCATGTCCTTGACCGGATGGGGCGGCAGCACAAGTCCCATCTGCGGCAGGATATAAATGGCGGCCACTGCGGCGCAGCTCATGCCAAGCCAGAACACTGCTGTGGCGACCCCGCCCAGGAACATCGCCACCACCGGCGCCGTGATCAGCCAGCCGGCAGTGGGCGCGTTGACGCCGCCGAGGTTGAAGGTCAGCCAGGTGAAGTTGAAGAACACCGCGCACAGGAAGACCTCGCGCGCGACCGCGATGCTGCGGGTCGCGCGCAGCAGGAAGGGCGCGATGAACATGAAGGCGCAGCAGGCCAGGATTTCCTGGGCAGCGGTCGAGAAGCCGAGCAGGTAGTAGGCCAGCGAATAGAAGGGGCCCGAGAGCGCGGCCAGGACTACGGCGTTGACGACGTTCTGCGCCCGCGTGAGCTGGGCAGCGTTCAACTGGGCCTCGGCGGGAATAAACCAGTGGATCGCCGTCATGTAACGGTCTATCAACCGGGAACCGATATTTTTCATGGAATCTCTCGGCTTTATTGCCGGTTGAGTATTGTTATACGCAGCAAAGAATCGGCTTCGAAAAATGTTTCCCGAGGGAATTTGCCGATGGTAGCATGTTCGCGAACTTGCGCTATATCAATTTGATGACTATGCGTATCGACAACGGCTCAGCTGTTGTTTGGACGCCAGAAGGAAGACGATAGCCCCAATTCTGCACCGTAATGGTGCAAAAAGTCGGCGGTACTATTGAATTTGAGTCCGAGCGGCTAAGGCGGCGCGCAGGCGCTGCTTGGCCGCCATCAGGCCGGCGTCGTCACCGGTTCCAGATCGCCAGGCCGGTGGATGGGAAGGAAATCGCGATCGCGATCACGATCGCAAAGGCCAGTCCGAGTTGATGGCGCAGGCTGGCGCCACATGAAAAAACGCCAACCTTGCCGGCTGGCGTTGTCGTGGATAGTCAGTGAAGGTTTACTGCAGCCTGCTGGCGCGCTGGGCCTGCAGTTGCTCGCGGATCTGCTCGCGCAATTGCTGCGCGTTCGAATGGGTGTAGTCCTTGTTGACCTCGAGCTTGATCAGCGGCTTGATCTGCGGGTGCAGGTAGCTGCGCAGGGCGCCGAGGAATTGCGGCGAGGCGGAAATGACCAGCTGCTGGAAACGGCCTTCCTGGTGGGCGTCCATCAGGTATTTCGAGATGTCCTTCGCGAACAGCTCGGCTTCGTGCTCCTGCGGCGTCTGGGCCGGCTGGTAAGTCTTGTTGGGTGCGCCGCTCTTGGTACTGTGGGCGAAGCCCGCCGCCTCGTTGCCGCCGATGTTGTGGCTGCTGCTGCCGGCGGCCGTGCGCCCGGCCTCGTCGGTGTTGATGTCCGAGGTGCGCAGGCGCGCGGCGGAATTGACCATGTCTTCGATTTCTTCCAGCGGTTCCGACGGATCGGCTTCCGAAAAAATCCTCGCTCGGCCCGCGTTGGCCGACACAATCCAGGTCGTCTGCATATACCCCCCTGTCAGTCTATGAAGCGTGAAGGTGAATCGGCGTTTGCATCCGGGAAAGCCCGACTTGCACGCCGATCATGGCTTGAATTCAGTATAGCCAAGGTTGCAAATGGCTGGCGTCACGTATCCGGGCGGTAAGGTACGCGGCGCGGGAGGTTGCCATGTTCAAATGGCTGTCCAGGACAAGGAGGCATCATGAGCCAGACGTTCAAGGCGGGCGACAAGGTGGAATGGCATTCATCGCAGGGCACGGTGCGCGGCACGGTCAGGAAGAAGCTGACCGCGCCGACCGAGATCAAGGGCCACCACGTGGCCGCCTCGGAAGAGAAT
The DNA here is from genome assembly GCF_056399665.1 of Massilia sp. 01N410. Lineage (NCBI taxonomy): Bacteria > Pseudomonadati > Pseudomonadota > Betaproteobacteria > Burkholderiales > Oxalobacteraceae > Massilia > Massilia sp. 01N410. The sequence goes on from NZ_JBFTRV010000015.1 coordinate 76,164, forward strand.
CCGGAATACCTGGTCGTCAGCGACGAAACCGGGGCCGAGGCTGCGCACAAGCCATCGGCACTCAAGAAAATCTGACCGCTCCCCCGATTCGACGCCATGGCGCAGTACGCGCCAGGCTCCCCCGCGCCGGTCCGCAATGGACCGTTCCCCGCCGTTTATGAAACAAGGGTAGGCCCGCCCGGCGGGCGCCCGTGCGGATGGCGTGCGCGATGCGGGCGATGTTTACGAAAACACGGCTAAACTGCGTGCCTTTTTTTGAATCTTGTTGAGCTCCATCCGGCAACTTTTGTATAAACGCTACAGGGCGAATTGCGATGCCCGAAGGCGTAGGGGGCTGCCAGGACCGTTTAGTAAATGTTCCCTGAGCCTGTCACCGGGTTGCAGAAAAGAAGCCCATTCATAGGGCACGATAAGGAGACTTCACATGATGTTCAGGAACGTTCTTGCATCGCGACAGGGCATGCGCCTGTGCGCGACCCCCATTGCCACGGCAGTCGCCATGGCGCTGTTGAGCATTGCCACCGCCCAGGCGCAAACCGCGCAGGCCGACACCGCGGCCGATACCCAGGCGGATTCCAAGACGCCGGAAAAAGTGGTGGTGACCGGCTACCGCTATTCGATCCAGAAGAGCCTCGACCAGAAGCGCGAAGCGAATGCGATCGTCGACGTGGTGACCGCCGAGGATATCGGTAAATTCCCCGACAAAAACGTGGCCGACGCGCTGCAGCGCGTGCCGGGCGTGATCATCGACCGCAGCGGCGGCGAGGGCAAGAACGTCAGCGTTCGCGGCCTGTCGTCGGAGCTGACCCTGACCGAACTGAACGGCAACTACGTCGCCACCGCCGAATCGAACGGCGATCCGACCCGTTCGTTCAACTACACCCTGATGCCGTCGAACATGCTGTCCAGCGCCGAGCTGTTCAAGACGCCGGAAGCGCGCATCGACGAAGGCGGCATCGGCGGCACCGTGATCCTGCACACCCGCCGTCCGCTGGACGTGAAGTCGGGCAGCGGCTTCGTCAACGCCGAAGGCACCTGGGCCGACACGACCAAGAAGGGCGACGGCCAGTTCTCCGGCCAGTACGCCTGGCACGACGAGAGCAACCGCTTCGGCATCCTGGTCGGCTACACCCAGCAGAAGCGCACCACCCGCACCATGAGCGCCAGCACCGAGAACTGGCAGTGGTATGGCGACGACTACGATGCGCATCCGGCCACCGACGTCAACGGCAAGCCTTCGAAGCTGAGCTCCTACTGGTGGGGCCAGTCGGGCTTCCACGACCAGAACGGCAAGTACTACACCAACTTCATGATGCCGACCTCGGTCAACGAGAGCATCAAGACCGAAGACCGCGAGCGCAAGGGCGGCCAGTTGACCTTGCAGTTCAAGCCGATGCGCAACCTGAACCTGACGGCCAACTACTTCCGCTTCGACCTGTCGCAGAACTCGCAGACCAATACGCTGAAGGTTCCGGAATGGAACCTGGCCCGTTATGACGGCGACGGCAACTGGCCGGGCGGCCGCATGCTCGATGGCTTGACCTTCGACAAGAGCGGTACCATCGTCACCGGCGCGAACTACAGCGCCCATCCGGGCAAGACCTATTACTGCAGCGAAGACCAGGCCAAGGCCGCCGGCCAGAAACCGGGCGGCTGGGGTCCGGACGACTGCACCATCCCGACCCCGCAGATTACCGGCAGCTACAACCGCGAAAAAGCGCGCTCGCAGGTCTTCGACATCGGCGCCGAATGGCGCGGCGAGTCGCTGGACGCCGACTTCAAGGCCGGCCGTACCTGGGCCGGCGGCGGTCCGTCGCTGCAGTTCAGCATGCCGATCAAGCCGCGCGTGCAGAATGCGGACGGCAGCTGGACCCTCGGTAACTACGCCAGCGCCTGGAGCACGGCCGGCACGCCGACCATGACCTTCTCGCCCGAGCTGATGGCCAACCTGGCGAAGGGCATCGGCGAGATCGACCTCGGTTCGACTTCGTCCTCGTGGACCCGCAACAGCAACCAGCAGAAATACGCCCAGGCCGACTTCACCTGGCATACGGACGTCAGATTCCTGGATTCGCTGCAGTTCGGCGCCAAGTACCGTGACGGCGGCATCCACCGCAACACCGGCAACAACTACTGGGTGTGCCCGGGCAAGGATCCGGCCAACTACGACAACCGCTACCAGGCCGGTTGCGACCCGACCGCCAACAAGTTCCAGCCGTCCTTCCTGTACGGCCAGTCCCTGGGCAATATCGCCGGCGGCATCAAGGCCAGCGCTTTCCCGGCGATCGACTACGCGAGCTACGTCAATTACCTGAACAAGACCTACGGTCAGATGCAGACGCGTAACGAAGACAACTTCGTCTACAACGTCGACGAGAAGATCTCCTCGGCCTACCTGCAGGCCAACATCAAGGCCGACCGCCTGCGCGGCAACGTGGGCGTGCGCTTCGTACGGACCAAGCAGCATGCCGACTCGACCGACCAGGTCGAGAACTACAAGGACTACTTCTTTAACGGCGCCAACGGCACGCCGGCGCCTTGCCTGGCAGGCGGCGCCCCGGCTGCCGGCGCACCGGCCGGTTCGGGCTGCGTCAGCGGCTTCACGACCCTGCCGGACAGCATCGCACGGACCCAGTCCTTCGTCGTCAGCTCGCTCGACCGCACCTACAACGACGTGCTGCCGAGCCTGAACCTGGCCTACGACATCACCGACTCCCTGCTGCTGCGTGCGGCCGCATCGAAGGTGATTGCGCGTCCGAGCTATGGTGACATCGCTTCGCCGGGCGGCCTGCAGAACTACAGCCAGGAATACGTCAACGACCGCCGCCTGATCGGTGGCGGCGGCAACCCGGGTTGGTTCGGTTCGGGCAGCAACAAGAACCTGCAGCCGTACAAGGCCACCCAGTTCGACCTGGGCCTGGAGTGGTATTACCAGCGCGGCTCGGTGCTCGGTATCGACCTGTTCCGCAAGAACGTCAGCAACTTCTCGGTACCGGTGGTGATGGACGTGAACCTGAACGTCGGCGGCCAGAACGTGACGGTGCAGAACTACTCGACCAGCGCCGGCGGCCGCAATGGCGTGTCGCAGGGCGCCGAGCTGTACGCCCAGCACACGCTGGCGTCCGGCCTGGGCTTCCAGTTCAACTACACGTACAACAAGACTAACCAGGCCGCCATCACGCTGGAAGACGGTACCGAAGTCGGCCAGTCGCCGCTGGTCGGCAGCGCGAAGAACCAGCTCAACCTGACGGTGTTCTACGAAACCGACAAGCTGCTGCTGCGCGCTTCGTACAACCGCCGCGGCGAAGTGGTGGACGGTCTGCAGAACGGCCTGAACGTGTATGAGGATCCGTACAGCCAGATCGACCTGAACGCGGCCTACAACATCACCAAGCAATTGAGCCTGACCGCTTCGGTGCTGAACCTGACCAGGCAGGAGACCCGTGCTCACCTGGGCAACGACACCAAGGACCGCTTCTACTCGAGCGGCTACGCCGGCCGTATTGCGTATGTGGGCCTGAACTACAAGTTCTGAGTCCACCCCTTCCTCCCCGGCTTCGTCAGGCCGGGGAGTTTTTTTTGGAGGACGCAATGAGCACGCAGAACCGTATCACCAGCATCACCATCGTCGGTGGCGGCAGCGCGGGATGGATGGCCGCCGCGGCCCTCGCCACCTACCTCGGCAAGGGCGCCTCGATCCGCCTGATCGAGTCCGAAGAGATCGGCATCGTCGGCGTCGGCGAGGCCAGTGTTCCCCACATCCGGCTGTTCAACGGCCAATGGCTCGGCATCGACGAAGCCGAGTTCGTCAAACGCACCCAGGCCACCGTCAAGCTGGGCATTCAATTCAAGGACTGGACCCGCATCGGCGACAGCTATATCCACGGCTTCGGCGCCATCGGCCGTTCGCTGGGGCCGCTGCCCTTCCACCAGTTCTGGCTGAAGCTGCGCCAGGCCGGACGCGCCGGCCCGATCGGCGACTATTCGCCGCAGACCGTGATGGCGCCGCGCGGCAAGTTCGCGCCGGGCGACCATAAGGCGCCGCCGAATTCGCCGCTGGCCGACATCGCCTACGCCTACCATTTCGACGCCACCCTGTACGCGCGCTTCCTGCGCGAACTGGCGGAGCAGCGCGGCGCCCGGCGCATCGAAGGCAAGATCGTCAAGGTGAACCGGCGCGCCGACGACGGCTTCGTCGAATCGGTGACGCTGGAAAGCGGGCAGGTGGTGGACGGCGAACTGTTCATCGACTGCTCGGGTTTCCGCGGCCTGCTGATCGAGCAGAGCCTCGAGAGCGGCTGGCAAGACTGGTCGCATTGGCTGCCCTGCGACCGCGCGCTGGCGGTACCCAGCGCCAGCACCGCCCCGATCACGCCCTACACCCGCTCGACCGCGCGCGCGGCCGGCTGGCAGTGGCGCATTCCGCTGCAGCACCGCACCGGCAACGGTCATGTCTATTCGAGCCGCCACATCAGCGACGACGAAGCTTGCGCGACCCTGCTGGCCAACCTGGACGGCGAGGCGCTGGCCGAGCCGCGTCCCTTGCGCTTCACGGCCGGCATCCGCAAGAAAATCTGGAACAAGAACGTGGTGGCGGTGGGCCTGGCCAGCGGCTTCCTGGAACCCCTGGAATCGACCAGCATCTATTCTGCGCAGTCGGGTATCACCCGCCTGCTGAGCTACTTCCCCACGCGCGACTTCGATCCGCAGCTGATCGAACGCTACAACCGCGAAGCCACCTTCGAATATGAGCGGATCCGCGACTTCATCATCCTGCACTACCACGCCACCGAACGCAACGACACCCCGTTCTGGGATCGCTGCCGCACGATGGAGGTGCCGGAAACCCTGCGCGAGACGATCGAACTGTTCCGTACCGACGGGCGCTACTTCCGCAACGGCGAGGATTTCTTCGCCCTGCCGAGCTGGGTCCAGGTGATGCTGGGGCAGGGCATCGAGCCGCACGGCTACCACCCGATGGTGGACGAGATGCCGGAAGACCGGCTGGTCGAACTCGTCGAAGGCATGCGCGGCTCGCTGGCGCGCGCGGTGGACTCGATGCCGACCCACGAGGAATGGATCGAGCGCTACTGGAAGGCGCCCGCGCGATGAGCGGCCGCCCATTCCTGCGTTCGGGCGCGCGCCTGCTGCTGGGGTTTTGCCTCGCGGTGGCGGCCGCCTCCGCGATGGCCGTCGCGCCGGAGGGCGTGCGCATCGACAAGGGCTGGAGCTTCCGTCTCCTGCCCGGCAACGCCCAGGGCGCCGCCCATGCCGAAGCCGCGCCCTGGCGCGCGGCGACGGTGCCGGGCACCGTGCATACCGACCTGCTCTCGAACAGGCTGATTGCCGACCCTTACGTGGGCGCGCCCGAGGCGAAGCTGCAGTGGATCGGCCTGGCCGACTGGGAATGCCGCACCCGCTTCGACGCGCCGCGCACGGCACTGGCGTCGGCGCGCAGCGACCTGGTCTTCGAAGGTCTCGATACCTACGCCGAGGTCTGGCTGAACGGCGCCAGGGTGCTCGATGCCGACAACGCCTTCCGCACCTGGCGCGTGCCGGTGCAGGGCAAGCTGCGCGCGAAGGGCAATGAACTGCGCATCGTGTTCCGCTCGCCGATCGCGAAGCTGCTGCCGGGCGTGCAGGCGATGCCGCACAAGCTCCTCGGTAACTATCCTTCGCCCTACGGCGACGAGCCGAAGGACGCGATGACCGCCAACTTCGTGCGCAAGCCCGGTTACCACTATGGCTGGGACTGGGGCCCGCGCTACGTCACCGCCGGCATCTCGAAACCGATTGTCCTGCAGAGCTGGGACACGGTGCGCATCGACGACCTGCAGCTGCGCCAGGACCGTGTCGACGAAGCGCGCGCCGACCTCGCCGCGGTCGCCTCGCTCGACGTGGTGCGCGAGGGCGCCTTCATTCTCCGCCTGTGGCAGACCACGCCGGACGGCAGGCGCTCGCTGGCGGCCGAACGCCGCGCCGAACTGCATGCGGGCGCCAACCGCATCGAACTGCCGGTGCAGGTCGACCGCCCGCAGCGCTGGTTCCCGAACGGCTATGGTGCGCAGCCGCTGTACCGCTACGAACTCGAGGTGGGCAGTAGCAACGGTGACGGCAAGGGCACTATTGCCAGGGCCGGCGCGCGCACCGGCCTGCGCAGCATCGAACTGCGCCGCGACCCCGACGACAAGGGCCGCAGCTTTTACTTCGCCGTCAACGGCATCCCCGTGTTCGCCAAGGGGGCGAACACCATCCCCTTCGACATGTTCCAGCCGCGCGTGAACAAGGCCCAGCTGCGCCGGGTGCTGCAGTCGGCGGTTGATGCCAACATGAACTTCCTGCGCAGCTGGGGCGGCGGCTATTACGAAAGCGAGGATTTCTTCGACCTCGCCGACGAACTGGGCCTGCTGGTGTGGCAGGACTTCATGTTCGGCGGCGGCATGCCGCCGGCCTATGACGACGCCTTCCGCGCCAACGTGGTGCTGGAAGCGCGCGACCAGGTGCGGCGCCTGCGCAACCACCCGAGTCTCGCGCTCTGGTGCGGCAACAATGAGGAAGAAATCGCCTGGAAATACTGGGGAGCGGGCAAGGAGCTGAAGGCCGCCGATCCGGCTTTCGCCGACAAGGTCTGGAAGGGCTATGTGCAGCTGTTCGGCACCGACCTGCGCAAGGTCGTGGCGGAAGAAGGCGGCGGCATCGCCTACTGGGCCAGCTCGCCCGGCGACGACCTGCTTGACGTCGCCAACACGCCCGCGAGCGGCGACATGCATTATTGGGAAGTCTGGGGCAACCCGGCGTACCCGCCGTCGAAGTACCTGGAGATCACGCCGCGCTTCATGTCCGAATACGGCCTGCAGGCCTGGCCGGTGCAGCGCACCATCGACGCCTTCGCCAGGCGCGAGGAGCAGGGCGTCGCCACGCCGGTGATCGAGGCCCACCAGAAGTTCCTGGCCGGGAAGGGCAACGAAAGGCTGATGAAGTATGTGGACTACGAATTCGGCGAGACCAGGGATTTCGCGGCTTTCGTCTACCTGAGCCAGGCGGCGCAGGCCGAGGGCATCGAGCTGGCCGCGCTGCACCACCGCGCCAGCCGCCCCTTCACCATGGGTTCCCTGTACTGGCAGCTCAACGACGTCTGGCCGGGTGCGTCCTGGTCCAGCGTGGACTGGTTCGGGCGCTGGAAGGCACTGCAATTCCATGCGCGCCGCTTCTATGCGCCGGTGGCGGTGGCCGCACTGCGTTCGCCCGGCGGCAAGACCACGGTCAGCCTGCTCAACGACCGCACGCATGCCGTGAAGGGCGAGCTGCGCCTGCGCCTGAGCACCCTCGACGGCAAGCTGCTGCGCGACGAGCGCAGGCCGGTCGAGCTGGCGCCGCTGTCGGCGGCGAAAGCCGTCGACTATACCGATGCCGAGCTGCTCGGCGGCGCCGATCCGGCATCCACCGTCGCGGTGTTCGACCTGCGCGTCGACGGCGAAGCGGCGTCGCGCGGCGCCGTGTATTTCAGGGCCGCGAAGGACATGCAGTGGCCCGATCCGGGCTTGCAGGCGCAATGGCGCCGCGACGGCGACGGCTATGCCCTCGAACTGCATGCGGCGAAGTTCGCGCGCGCCGTCTGGCTCGATACCGGCGAGCTCGATGCCGAGCTGTCCGACAATGCGCTGACCCTGCTGCCGGGCGAAAGCGTGGTGCTCCATGTTGCGTCGAAAGCCGGCCTCGAATCGCTGCGCACATCCCTGCGTTTACGTTCGCTGGCCGGCATGCAGATGTTTACTAAAACGCGCTAAAAACCGCTCCGATGCGGCCGCCGTCATTGACGCGGGCGGCGGCTGCGATAAAACTAACCGAGCAGTAAGCAAGCATCGAACACGCCCGAAAAACGCACACATAAGCGTTTAATAAACAAAGACATTGGAGACTCTTCATGCACTTGATTTCCAAGGTGCGGCCATGAGCCAGGCCACCCTCCGCGACATCGCGGAGGTCACCGGCCTGTCGATCGGCACCGTGTCGCGGGCGCTGAAGAACCAGGCCGGCATGACCGAGACGACCCGCAGCAAGGTACGCGAGGCCGCCATGCGCCTGGACTACGACTTCGGCCAGCTGAAGAAAGGACGCATCCGCCGCATCGCCTTCCTGCTGCACAGCCAGCACAACACGCTGGCGTCCAGCCCCTTCTTCTCGCCGGTGCTGCAGGGCGCCGAAGAAGCCTGCCGGCGCGAGGGTGTCGCCCTGTCCTTCATCGCGGTCGACCCGGCCGAGCCGGTGCTGGCCCAGATCCGCGTGCACCAGCCGGATGCCATCGTCTGCGCCGGCTTCTTCGAGCCGGAAGTGCTGGCCGCGCTGCAGCAGGTCGGCAAGCCTATCGTGCTGGTGGACATGCACAGTCGCGGCGTAACCTCGGTCAACCCGGACAATCTGCGCGGCGGCTACCTGGCCACCCAGCACCTGCTGCGCTGCGGCCGCAAGCGCATCGCCATGCTGTCCGGTTCGCTGGCCCACTACAGCATCCAGCAGCGCAATCGCGGCTTCCGCCAGGCGCTGTTCGACGCCAGGGTCCATGCCGACCCGAGCCTCGAAGTGAGCATGCCCTTCATCGACGAAGGCGAGGAGGCGGTGGCGGAAGCCATGCGCAGCCTGCTCGCGCTGCCGAAGCCGGCCGATGCGGTCTTCTGCTACAACGACAGCACGGCGCTGGCCGCCATGAAGTTCTGCCTGAACGAGGGGATGAAGATCCCCCACGATATCGCGATCGTCGGCTTCGACGACATCGCCGCCGCCGCCGCCGCCATTCCTCCGCTCAGCACCGTCCGCGTGGACAAGGAAGCGCTGGGGCGGGCCGGCATCGATTTACTGCTTCACCAACCGGACGACCACCCATCCCAGATAACCGTGCCCGTCGAGATGATCGTACGCGAGAGCAGTTGCGACGACTGATGCACATCCAACCATGCCTACCATGACTACTCTCCCGAATTTCCGCGACCCCGCCGTCCTGCTCGAGCATGCGCAGCACACCATGCGCTTCTACCATCCGCGCGCGATCGATCCCGCCGGCGGCATGTTCCAGTATTTCAAGGACGACGGCGAGATCTACGACCCGCGCCACCGCCACCTGGTCAGCAGCACGCGTTTCGTGTTCACCTATGCGATGGCCTACCGCCACTTCCACGATCCGGCCTACCTGGAGGGCGTGCGCCACGCCGTGCGCTTCCTGCGCGAGGCCCACCGCGCGCCGGACGGCAGCGGCTACGCCTGGATGCTGGACGGCCGCGACGTCGAGGACGGCACCCAGCACGCCTACGGCGAAGCCTTCGTGCTGCTGGCCTACGCGCATGCGGCGATGGCCGGCGTGGACGAGGCGCGCGCCTGGATCGGCGAGACCTTCGAGCTGATGGAGAAGCGCTTCTGGAACGAGGCGGACGGCCTGTACGCCGACGAAGCCAGCCAGGACTGGAGCACGCTCTCCAGCTACCGCGGCCAGAACGCCAACATGCACGCTTGCGAGGCGCTGCAGGCCGCCTGGCAGGCCACCGGCGAACAGCGCTACCTGGAACGCGCCTATACCGTCGCCTACAACATCACCCAGCGCCAGGCGCAGCGCTGCGGAGGCCTGATCTGGGAGCACTACGACGCCCAGTGGCAGCCGGACTGGAAGTTCAACATCGACGACCCGGAAAACCTGTTCCGCCCCTGGGGCTACCAGCCCGGCCACTTCACGGAGTGGGCCAAGCTGCTGGTGCAGCTGGAGGCGCGCGGCAAGGGCGTGCTGGACCAGGACGTCGACTGGATGCTGCCGACCGCCGAAAAACTGTTCACGGTGGCGGTGGAGAAGGGCTGGGACCCCGAGCACGGCGGCCTGTGCTACTCGCTGGCGCCGGACCTGACGATCTGCGACTGGCACAAGTATTTCTGGGTGCAGGCCGAGAGCGCCGCGGCGGCCGCCATGCTGGCCAAGCGCACCGGCAACGCCAGGTACTGGGACTGGTACGATCGCCTGTGGGCCTACAGCTGGACCCACATGGTCGACCATGAATACGGCGCCTGGTACCGCATCCTTGACCGCGAGAACCGCAAGCTGAGCGACGAGAAGAGCCCGGCCGGCAAGGTCGACTACCACACCATGGGCGCCTGCTACGACATCGTGGCCGTGCTGCAGGAGGCCGGCGATGCCTGATCCGACGAACACTGCGCCAATCATGCTGTGCGCCGGCGAGGCGCTGACCGACATGATCCACCAGGGCGGCGAACAGTGGGTGAGCCGCGTCGGCGGCTCCGTGTGGAACGTGGCGCGCGCGCTGGCGGTGCTGGGTGAGCCCACCGCCTTTGCCGGCGCCGTCAGCTGCGACCGTTTCGGCGACGCCCTGTGGAACGCCAGCGAGGAAGTCGGCCTGAACCTGGGCCTGATGCAGCGCGTGGAGCGCTCGCCGCTGCTGGCCGTGGTGGAGAGAAGCGAGCCGCCGCGCTACTTCTTCATCGGCGACGACAGCGCCGACCTGCACTTCGATCCCGAGGCGCTGCCCGCGGAATGGCTGGATTCGCTGCGCTGGGCCCACTTCGGCGGCATCAGCCTGGCGCGCGAGCCGCTGGCCTCGAAGCTGGTCGCGCTGGCGAAAAAGCTGAAGTCCCACGGCGTCAGGATCAGCTACGACCCGAATTACCGCAACGTGATGGGCAGGGAGTATGCGTGGACCCTGCAGAGCATGGCGACCCTGGCCGACGTGATCAAGGTGTCGGACGACGACCTGCGCGGCCTGCTTCCGCACTACGAACTGGACGAGGCGCTGCAGCATCTGCGCGGCTTCAATCCGGACGCGATCTGCCTGCTGACGCGCGGCGGCGAGGGCGCCAGCCTGTACCGCGGCGCGGCGCGCTGCGATGCGCGCGCACCCAAGGTGGCGGTGGTGGACACGGTCGGTGCCGGCGACGCCAGCGTGGCCGGCCTGCTGCACAGCCTGGCGGCCCATGCCGATCGTCCGCTGCAGGCCCACCTGCATGCGGCGCTGGCGGCCGGTTCCGCCGCCTGCCTGCAGTCCGGCGCCATCCCACCGCCGCCGGCGGCCATGCAACAACTGTTCGAACAGCTCGAAGGAGAAGCCCCGTGATGAGCCGTACCCGTTTTGCCCTGTTCCAGCCGGCGCTGTGCGTCGCGCTGCTGGCGGCCTTCGCGCTGCCCATGGCCGCACAGAGCGCGTCCGCGCCGGCTGCCATCCCGGCCGCTCGGTCAGCTGGTCCTATGCCGGTCAACACCTTCATCGGCACCCAGGACGAAGGCAATACCTTCCCCGGCGCCACGGCGCCGTTCGGCATGATCCAGGTCGGCCCGACCGCCGACCACTACGCCGGCTACCGCTACAGCGACAAGCGGATCCGCGGCTTCGGCCATTCCTACGTGTCCGGCGCCGGCTGCTGGGAGCAGGGCGGGCAGCTGCCGGTGCTGCCGGTGACCGGCACCATCGGCCCCGGCGGCGATTTCGACACCAGCAAGCCGGGCAGCTTCGACTACAAGAAGTACGGCGCCGAATACACCCACGAGGGCGAGGTCGGCCAGGCGGGCTACTACAAGGTCCAGCTCACCAGCTACGGCGGCATCACGGCCGAGGCAACCGCGCTGACCCGCGCCGCCGCCGAGCGCTACACCTTCGCGCCCGGCGCCGCCACCGGCCACGTGCTGCTCAACCTGGGCCAGGCCAACGAACGCCACAACGTGGTCGGCAGCGAAGTGAAGGTGGTGGACGACCGCAGCGTCGAGGGCAAGATCGTCACCAACAGCTTCTGCGGCGGCGCCAAGTACACCACCTGGTTCCGCATCGTGTTCGACCGCCCGGTGATCGCCCACGGCATCTGGGACGACCGCGGCGGCTGGCCGAACGCGAACGGCCCCAGCCAGGCGGGCGAAGCCAAGCCGCATGGCGTCTGGCTGAGCTTCGACCTGAAGAACGGCCGCGCGGTCACCGCGGTCAGCGCGATCTCCCACGTCGACGCCGAGGGTGCGCGCAGCAACCTGCGGGCCGAGGGTATGGCCGCCGGCAAGCCGATGAGCTTCGATGCGATGAAGGACAAGGCCCAGGCGGCCTGGCAGCGCGAGCTGGCCAGCGTGCGCATCGAGGGCGGCAGCAACGACGACCGCACCGTGTTCTACACCGCGCTCTACCACGCGCTGCTGCAGCCGATGACCGGCAACGATGCCGACGGCCGCTACCGCGGCTACGACAACAACATCCACACGGCCAGGGACTGGACCTATTACGAGTACTTCTCGCTGTGGGATACCTACCGCGCCCAGAACCAGCTGCTGGCCATGCTGCGCCCGCAGCGCGCGCGCGACATCGCGAATTCCGTGCTGAAGATCCGCGAGCAGGGCGGCTGGCTGCCGCGCTGGGGCTATGCCAACTTCGAGACCAATGTGATGACCGGCGACCCGGTCACGCCCTTCCTGGTCGACCTGTGGCGCTACGGCGCGCTGAAGGGACGCGAGCGCGAAGCCTATGAGGCGCTGCGCCAGAATGCCTTCGGCGTACCGCCGTTCAATATCCGCCCTCAGGGCCGCTCGGGCAACCCCAGCTACCTGCGCCAGGGCTTCGTGCAGTACGACCGCACCTTCATGGCCAAGGGCATGGACACCGACCCCCACCACGGCGCCTCGGCGACCCTCGAGTATGCGCTGGCCGACAGCGCGCTGGCGAAGATGGCCTGGGCCATCGGCGAGGAAGACGATTCGCTGACCCTGTCGCAGCGCGCCCTCAACTGGAAGAAGATCTGGGATGCGTCGGTGGTCGATGCCCCGACCGGCCAGCGCGGCTTCCCGCGTCCGCGCCTGAACGACGGCAGCTGGTTCGCCGACGTCGGCAGCGGCTTCGACCCGCGCGGCGACCACGGCTTCCACGAAGGCACGGCCTGGCAGTACCAGTGGCTGGTGCGCCAGGACATCCCGGGCCTGGCCGCGGCGATGGGCGGCAAGGCCGAAGCCCTGCGCCGCCTCGACCTGTTCTTCGACTACGACGCCGTGCTGGCCGACCCGAACGCCGTGCGCAAGTCCTGGGTCGTGGGACCGTACAGCTACTACAGCCAGTTCCGCTACAACCCGAACAACGAGCCCGACCTGCACGCCCCCTGGGTCTACACCCTGATGGGCCAGCCCTGGAAGACCACCACCGTCCTGCGCGCGGCCGAAACCCTGTTCGGCAACGGCCCCAGCGGCGTGACCGGCAACGACGACCTCGGCACCATGTCGGCCTGGTACCTGTTCAGCGCGCTGGGCATGTATCCGGACACGCCGGGCAGCGGCCGCTTCATCCTGCATGCGCCGCGCTTCGCCCGCGCCGAGGTCGACATGGGCAACGGCCATACCCTGCGCATCGAGGCGCCCGAAGCCAAGGCCGGCGAGCGCCGCTTCGTGCAGTCGGTGAACTGGGCCGGCAAGCCGCTGTCGCGGGTGTGGCTGGACTGGGAGCAGCTGCAGGCCGGCGGCACCCTCGGCTACCGCCTCGCACCGCAGCCGGACACCGCGGGCTGGGGCACGCAGGCGGACGACCTGCCGTCAGCACTATAAGCACGATAAAAAATCGATAGGAGACACCGTATGGAACATATTTCGCAGCCGGCGCTGCGGCCGCAATCGGAGGCTCGCACGGGCAATACCGGGCCGCTGGTCATCATCACCATCCTGTTCTTCATGTGGGGCCTGCTGACAGCGCTGAACGACGTGCTGATCCCGCACCTGAAGGCGCTCTACACGCTGAACTACGTGCAGGCGATGCTGGTGCAGTTCTGCTTCTTCGGCGCCTACGCCATCGTCTCGCTGCCGGCCGGCATGCTGATCAAGAAGATCGGCTACCAGAACGGCGCCGTCACCGGACTCGTGATCGCCGCCTGCGGCTGCGCGCTGTTCTATCCGGCGTCGATGAGCGGCTATGCGCTGTTCCTGCTCGGCTTCTTTGTGCTGGCAGCCGGCATCACCATCCTGCAGGTGGCGGCCAACCCCTATGTGACGGTGCTGGGCGACCCGCGCACGGCCTCGAGCCGCCTGTCGCTGACCCAGGCCTTCAACTCGCTGGGCACCACCATCGCGCCCATCCTCGGCGGCATCCTGATCCTGGCCGAAGGCGCCCAGGTCAGCGAGGCGGCGAGCGTCCAGAAGCCCTACCTGACCCTGGCCGGCGCCTTGCTGCTGCTGGCGGTGCTGTTCGCCTTCGCCCGCCTGCCGAAGATCGAACACGCGGACGACGGCGCGGTGCAGCTCGACAGCACCACCAAGGCCTCGGTGCTGGCCCATCCCCACCTGCTGATGGGGGCGATCGGCATCTTCCTCTACGTCGGCGGCGAAGTCAGCATCGGCAGCTTCCTGATCAACTTCATCGGCGAGCCGCACATCGCCGCCCTCGGCCCGGCGGACGCCGCCCACTACGTCAGCTACTACTGGGGCGGCGCCATGGTCGGACGCTTCGTCGGCTTCGCGGTGATGCGCTATGTCAGCCCGGGCAAGACCCTGGCCTTCAATGCGGCCGTCTCGATCGCCTTGATCCTGGTTGCCATCTTCGGCCACGGCCAGGCTGCGATGTGGGCCATCCTCGCGGTCGGCCTGTGCAATTCGATCATGTTCCCGACCATCTTCAGCATGGCCCTGTACCGCCTCGGCAAATTCACCGGCCAGGCCTCGGGCATCCTGTGCATGGCCATCGTCGGCGGCGCCGTGGTGCCCTTCGTGCAGGGCCTGCTGGCCGACTCGATCGGCCTGCAATGGTCCTTCGTGGTGCCGGCGGCCTGCTACGCCTTCATCCTGTACTTCGGCCTGAGGTTCGCCGGCCTGTACCGCGCCGGCGCGCAGCAATGAACAGAAGACGGCGCCTGCCGGCGCTGGCGGGAGCCAGCCTCCTGGCATTGGCCGCCCTGCCTGCCGGCGCGGCCCTGCGTCCCGCCGGCAAGGTCGTGCAGGCCCTGCCGTCCGCCGACGGCGTGGACCTGCGCCTGTCCAGCGGCGCCCGGGTCCACATCGGCTTCGCCACGCCCGACGTGGTGCGGGTGCGGATGACGCCTTCCGGCAGCTTCGCGCCGGACGTCTCCTATGCGATCGAGGGCGCGCCGCCCACCTCCAGGGCGACGCTGACGAAGCAGGGCGCGGTGACCGAATTGCGCTCCACGAGCGGCACGCGGGTGGTGATCCGCAACGCGCCCGAGCTGGCGATTTCGGTGTACGACGGCGCCGGCCGGCTGGTGCTCGCCAACGACCCGGCGCGTCCGATGACCTTCGACAGGGAGGAGGGCGCCGTCGAAACGGCGATGCGCCGCGACGACTACGAGCTGTACTACGGCTTCGGCGAAAAGACGCTGCCGCTGTCGCGGCACCAGCAAGCCACGGTGATGTGGAATTCGGATGTCGCTCCCTATGCGGTGGGCCACGATCCCTCCTACCAGGCGATTCCCTTCTTCATCGCGCTGCACGAAGGCAGGAGCTACGGCCTGTTCTTCAATAACACCTGGCGCAGCTGGTTCGACATGGGCAAGCGCGAGCCCCATCGCTACAGCTTCGGCGCGAACGGTGGCGAACTCGATTACTACGTCTTCACCGGCGGCGAAGAGCGCAGCCCGGCCGGCGTCCTGCGCGACTACACGGCCCTGACCGGACGCGGCGCCCTGCCGCCGCTGTGGGCGCTGGGCTACCAGCAATCGCGCTGGTCCTACATGAGCCAGGAAAAGGTGCTCGACATCGCGCAGGAGTTCCGCAAGCGCCGGATCCCGGCCGACGTGCTCTACCTCGACATCGACCACATGGACGGCTTCCGCGTCTTTACATGGAATCCGAAGACCTTCCCCGATCCGAAGAAGATGCTGGACCGGCTGCACGGCGAAGGCTTCCACGCCGTGACCATCGTCGACCCGGGCATCAAGCTCGATGAGAATTATCCGATCTACCGCAGCGGCAGGGAGCAGGGCGTCTACGTCCGCAAGCTTGATGGCAGCGAACTGCATGCCAAGGTCTGGCCGGGCATCTGCGCCTTCCCGGATTTCACCATGCCGGCGGCACGCGCCTGGTTCGGCAGCCTGTACGCGTCGGCGCTGGACCTCGGCGTGGACGGTTTCTGGAACGACATGAACGAGCCGGGCGTGTTCCCGGCCGACGGTTTCGACAAGCCCGAGATTTCGCTGGGGCCGCAGCGTAGCTTCCCGGTCGATGCCCGCCATGCCGGCGACGGCCGGCCCGGCAGCCATGCGCAATATCACAACGTCTACGGCATGCAGATGGCGCGCGCCAGCTTCGAGGGACTGCGCAAGCTGCGGCCGGAGCGGCGCCCGCTGGTGCTCACGCGCGCCGGTTTCGCCGGCGTGCAGCGCTACGCCGCGGTCTGGACCGGCGACAATTCGCCGACCTGGTCCCACCTGGCGCTGACGATTCCGATGCTGACCAATCTGTCGGTGTCGGGCGTGCCTTTCGTCGGCGCCGACGTCGGCGGCTTCATGGGCAGTCCGAGCGCCGAGCTGCATACCCGCTGGCTGCAGGCGGCGGCGCTGACGCCATACTTCCGCACCCATTCCAACGACGTCTCCGCCGCGCGCGAGCCCTGGGCCTTCGGCGCCGAACTCGAAGGCATCAACCGCGCCACCATCGGGCTGCGCTACCGCCTGCTGCCCTATCTGTACACCCTGTTCGCCGATAACGAACGGACCGGCATGCCGCCGATGCGTCCGCTGTGGTTCATGTACCCCGGCGATACGCGCGCCAGCCTGGTCGACGACCAGTTCCTGCTCGGCGGCGACCTGCTGGTGGCGCCGGTGCTGCAGGAAGGGAAGACCAGCCGCGAGGTCTATTTTCCGCAGGGCGATGCCTGGATAGCCTGGTGGGACGGCAGCCGCCATGCGGGCGGCACGGTGGCGCAGGTCGCCGCGCCACTGGACCGGCTGCCGCTGTTCGTCCGCGCCGGCGCCGGCATTCCGACGGCGCCGGTGGTGCAGCACACGGGCGAGCTGAAGACGGTGCCGCTGACCCTGCTCGTCGCCGCCGGCGCCACCGGCGACAGCCACGTGTTCCAGGATGCCGGCGACGGCTACGGCTACCGCCAGGGAGGATCGCGCACCATCGGAATGCGGCAGGAGGAGGGCCAGGGCAAGCGCGGCCTGTGGCTGGACATCCCGCCCAATGCGGGCTACCAGCGCGTGGGTGCCGTCGAGTTCATCGGCATCGACGAGCCGCCGGCCGCCATCCGCATCGACGGCAAACCTGTGCGCGATGCGCAGTTCGACCCGGCGGCGCGGCGCCTGCGCATCCCGCTGCCGGACGAAAACGTGCAGCGGATCGAGCTCGAACACTGAAAGCTAATTGAAGGGGAAACACGGTTAGAGTGGCGCCATATTCACCAGACCTATCGTTGGTATTCATGAAAAACGCTAACCGACTTCCGCTGCAAAACCCACCGGCCCAAGCCCAGACCGAGGTACAAGCGTCCGCTCCATCCAGGCCCCATCCGTTCTGGAAACTGATGGACATGCGTCTCGGCATCGTCCCGCTGCCCGTCTATCTCCTGCTGGTGGCGCTGATCGGCGGCTTCGTCGCGACCGGCAAGGTGCCGAACGATATCTGCGTCTCGATCGCCATCCTGACCGTCGGCGGCTTCTCGTGCGCGGAACTGGGCAAGCGCCTGCCGTTCTTCCGCAACATCGGCGCCGCCGCGATATTCGCCACCTTCATCCCGTCCTACCTGGCCTTCAGCCACCTGATCCCGGCGCCGGTGCTGAAGAACGTGGTCGACTTCACCAAGTCCACCAACTTCCTCTACCTGTTCATCTCGTCCATCATCGTGGGCAGCATCCTGAGCATGGACAGGTCGGTGCTCATCAAGGGCTTCATCAAGATCTTCGTCCCGCTGGCCATCGGCTCGGTGGCGGCCGGCATCGTCGGTACCGCCGTCGGCGTGGCGCTGGGCAAGGGCGCCTTCCACACCTTCTTCTACCTGGTCGCGCCGATCATGGCCGGCGGCGTCGGCGAAGGCGCGATCCCGCTGTCGATCGGCTATGCCGGCATCCTGCACGAAGCCCAGGGCGAGATCTTCGCCCAGGTGCTGCCGCCGGTGATGCTGGGCAGCCTGACGGCGATCCTGCTGGCCGGCATGCTGAATGCGATCGGCAAGAAGCGCCCGCACCTGACCGGCGAAGGCCGCCTGCAGCCGGGCGAGCAGGACGATGCGAAGCCGCTGGCCGAAGTCATTCCCCTGCATATGGACATCGGCCATATCGCGGCCGCCGGCATCACCTCGATCTCGCTCTACATGGTGGGCATGCTGGCCTTCCGCCTGTTCGAGTTCCCGGCGCCGGTGGTGATGCTGTTCGTCGCCGTCATGTTCAAGCTGTCGCGCGGCGTCTCGCCCCAGCTCCAGCAGAGCTCCTACATCGTCTATAAATTCTTCTCGACGGCGGTCACCTATCCGCTGCTGTTCGCCATCGGCGCCTCGATGACGCCCTGGGACAAGCTGGTCGCCGCCTTCAACGTGACGAACCTGGTCATCATCGTGTCGACGGTCGTGACTCTGATGGCCACCGGCTTCGTGGTGGGCCGCAAGATGAACATGTATCCGATCGAGGCGGCGATCGTCAACGCCTGCCACAGCGGCCAGGGCGGCACCGGCGACGTCGCCATCCTGACCGCCGCCAACCGCATGCAGCTGATGCCCTTCGCGCAGATCGCCACCCGCATCGGCGGCGCGATCACCGTCACGCTGACCCTGATTGCGCTGGCAAGGCTGCACTAATCGTCCGCTTGTTTAGGAAACAGCACTAAATTGCAGCCCGATGCGGGGGATTTGCTGAAACGGCCGACGCTTCCTTTGTACTATCCGGAACGATCGCTCATCCTTCACATCGGAGTCATGCATGTTCGCTCGTCTTCGGCCGTCGCTGCTGGCCTGCGCCCTGGCCGGCACTCTGGCCACCTTCGCCAGCTTCGCCGCTGCCCCGGCACCGGGTAATCCCCATCATTCCGCGGTCTTCGGCGGCGGCCCCTTCTACAGCGGCGGCCAGGCGGTGATGGACGATCTGCGCGCATCCGGCTTCGACACGGTGATCCTGTGGAGCATCCACGTCGACGCCAAAAGCGGAAACCTCATCCTCAACGACAAGCTGCTCGTGGCCGACGGCCGCTATGTGGGCGATCCGGACTGGCCGTCCCGGCTTGCCACGCTCAAGCGGCAGCCCACCGGGGTCAGGCGCATCGAGGTGTCGATCGGTTCGGGCGGCACCAATGATTTCGCGGCCATTCGCGACCTGATCGCCGCGCAAGGCAGCGGCCCAAGCAGCATCCTGTACCGGAATTTCCAGGCTTTGAGAGCCGCGACCGGCGCCGATGCCGCCAACTTCGACGACGAAAGCAGCTACGACCTGGATTCGTCGGCCCGCTTCGGCAATATGCTGTCGGCCCTGGGCTACAAGCTCGCGCTGGTGCCTTATACGAAGCAGGCCTATTGGCGCAGCCTGAAGGATGCGCTCGGCGGCAAGGTCGACACCATCTACCTGCAGGTCTACGACGGCGGCGCGCGCAATAATCCCGCAGCCTGGTCGTCCGCGATGGGCATGAGCGTGAACCCGGGCCTTTGGTCGCTGCACGGCAAGGCTTGCCTGCAGGGCGATTCGCCGGCCGTCGTGCGGACCAGGATGAGCACGTGGAAGGCGACGGCCGGCATTACCGGCGGTTTCATGTGGCTGTACGACGATATGCAGGCCTGCGGTGCCAGGGCCGGCGCGGCGCAGTATGCGCAGGCGATCGAAGCGGCCGTTGGCACGGCAAACAGCCCATAAGCAGCCCATAAGCAGCCGGGTTTCCGCCTTGGCAGAACATCGCTAGCACATTCCAATTTGGAAGGCTACTGGACTTTTGCGTCTGTTTGCGCTATCATTAGTGCAATATATTTGTTCAAAAGTATCTCCGCAGCACCGTATTTCCTCTCAACGAGCGGGAAATAATTCTTGGGCCCAGCGCCCGTATCCGTAATCGTTTGACGCATTGTTCGTCAAATACCTGCGTCGTCAAAAGTCCTGAAACCCAGCCTCTTTTGACACGCCTATGACACCTTGGCACCGGCACGAACGCACGCCGGAAAAGCGTGCCTCGTCCTATTCGTCGCTTGCGCACGCCAATGCGCCGTTGCATCGCCAACGGCCCAGGGTTTCATTGCCTTTGCAAAATCGAAGGAGAACCACCACGTGGCAAAACAAATCATCATCGACCATGTCTTCAAGGTCTACGGCGACCAGCCGGAACAGGCATTGGAACTGGTCCGCCAGGGAGCCAGCAAGCAGGAAATCCTGGCCAGGACCGAATGCACGATCGGCGTGTTCGACGCCAGTTTCACCATCGAGGCGGGAGAGATCTTCGTCATCATGGGCCTGTCCGGTTCGGGCAAGTCGACCCTGGTGCGCATGCTGAACCGCCTGGTCGAGCCGACCGCCGGCCGCATCCTGATCGACGGCGAAGACATCAATACGCTGCCGGAGGCGCAGCTGCGCGCCTTGCGCCGCAAGGACATCAGCATGGTGTTCCAGTCCTTCGCGCTGCTGCCGCATGTGTCCGTGCTGGACAACACGGCCTTCGGCATGGAACTGGCCGGCATTCCCAAGGCCGAGCGCCATGCGCTGGCCCGGCAGGCGCTGGAGCAGGTGGGCCTCGCGGCCTATGACGCCAGCTATCCCGACGAATTGTCCGGCGGTATGCAGCAACGCGTGGGACTGGCGCGCGCCCTGGCTTGCGATCCCTCGATCCTGCTGATGGACGAGGCATTTTCCGCGCTCGATCCCATCATGCGCACGGAAATGCAATCGGAGCTGCTGCGCTTGCAGCAGATCAAGCGCCGCACCATCGTCTTCATTTCGCACGACCTCGATGAAGCCATGCGTATCGGCGACCGGGTCGCCATCATGAAGGACGGGCATGTGGTGCAAGTGGGCACGCCCGAGGAAATCCTGCGCAAGCCCGCCAACGATTACGTGCGCAACTTCGTGCGCGGCGTCGATGCGGCGGCCGTCTTCAAGGCCGGCGACATCGCCCGCAAGAGCCAGATCGTGGTGTCGGAATCGCCGAGCCGCGGTTCGCGTGCGGCGTTGACGATGCTGGAAGAGCAGGACCGGGCCTACGCCTATGTCGTCAATCCGCGGCGCCAGTTCCTCGGGGTGGTGTCGGCCGATTCGCTGCGCAGCGCGCTCGAAGGCCATACCGGTCCGCTGGGCCTGTCGCACGCCTACCTGCCGGAGGTGCAGACCATTAATGCGGACGAGCCCGTTGCCGGCCTGTTCGGGCAAGTGGCGCAACTGCCGTATGCGGTGCCGGTGGTGGCCAGCGACGGCGGCTTCCGCGGCGCCATCAGCAAGACCACCCTGCTGAAATTCCTCGACCGCGATACGCCCGCCATTGCCGAGCCACAAACACAGAAAGGACAAGCATGAATCCCAGTACCGCCACTGCCCAGACCAACCCTTGGCTGCCGACGCCGCCGACCGATACTTCCTGGCTCGACGCGGCGCCGGCCGTCACGCCCGACCACGCCGGCGGCTTTCAGCTGACGCAACTCTTCGATGGTTCGCTGCCGCTGGAATCCTGGATCAACCAGGGCCTGGGCTGGGTGGTCGCGCATTGCCGGCCGTTTTTCCAGGCGGTGCGCGCGCCGATCGACGCGACACTGGGCGGCATGGGCGAGCTGCTGCTGGCCGCGCCGTCGATGGTGGTGATCGCCATCATCGGCCTGCTGGCCTGGCAATTCACCAGCCGCGCGCTGGCCGCCGGCACCGTGCTGGCGCTGCTGGTCCTGTCGATGCTGGGCGTCTGGCCGGAAGCGATGATCACCCTGTCGCTGGTGCTGACCTCGCTGGCTTTCTGCCTGGCGATCGGTTTGCCCCTGGGGATATTCCTGGCCAGCAGCGAACGCGCGCAGAATGTCCTGCGCCCGCTGCTGGACGCCATGCAGACCACGCCCGCCTTCGTGTACCTGGTGCCGGTGGTCATGCTGTTTGGTATCGGCAATGCGCCCGGCGTGATCGTGACCATCATCTTCGCCCTGCCGCCGCTGGTGCGCCTGACGAACCTGGGCATTCGCCAGGTCCGTCCCGACCTGGTCGAAGCGGCGCGCGCCTATGGCGCTTCGCCCTGGCAGCTGCTGACCCGCGTGCAGTTCCCGCTGGCCATGCCGTCGATCATGGCCGGCATCAACCAGTCGCTGATGCTGTCGCTGTCGATGGTGGTGATCGCCTCGATGATCGCGGTCGGCGGCCTGGGCCAGATGGTGCTGCGCGGGATTGGCCGCCTGGACATGGGCCTGGCCACCGTGGGGGGCCTTGGCATCGTGCTGCTGGCCATCACCCTGGACCGCCTGACGCAGGCGATGGGGAAACCGCGCCGCGGCGTGCGTCACTGGTACCAGACGGGCCCGGCCGGTTTCATCCTCCGCCTGGTGCGCGGCGGACCGGCGCGCGGCGAAGCGGCCGCGCCCGCCAGGTCTCCTAATCGCACGATAAGCGCACAATAACAAGAAAGGACATCATGCAACGAATCGAACACTTCAAGGCCACATATAAAGCGCAGCGCAGGTTCCAGTGGTTCTCGGCCCTGGCGCTTGCCGCGCTTGCCCTGACCACCTCCCTGGCGATGGCGCAAACGCCCGATGCCGGGCTGCCCGGCAAGGGCATCAAGGTGCAGGCGCTGCAAAGCCCGATCGCCGAGGAAACCTTCCAGACCATGCTGGTCGAACGTGCCCTGGAAAAGCTGGGCTACGAGACGCAGGCGATCAAGGAAGTCGACTATCCGACCGCGCATATCGCGATTGCCAACGGCGACGCGACCTTCCTCGCCGTGCATTGGGATCCTCTGCACCAGGACTACTACAACAATGCCGGCGGCGACGCCAGGCTGCTGCGCGTTGGCCAATACGCCGGTCCGGCCGCGCAAGGCTACCTGATCGACAAGGCGACGGCCGACAAGTACCACATCACGAATATCGGCCAGCTGCGCGACCCGGCGCTGGCGAAACTATTCGACCATGACGGCGACGGCAAGGCCGACCTGACCGGCTGCAATCCAGGCTGGGGCTGCGAGGCGATGATCGAAAACCACATGGACGCCTACAAGCTGCGCGCCACGGTCAAGCACGTGCAGGGCAGCTATTCGGCCCTGATCGCCGATACCATCGGCCGCTACCAGCGTGGCGAACCGATTCTGTACTACACCTGGACACCCTACTGGGTGAGCGGGGTGCTGGTGCCGGGCAAGGACGTGGTCTGGCTGCAGGTGCCGTTCTCGTCGAATCCGCAGAACGCGAATACCCGTCTCGACGACGGCAGCGACTATGGATTTGCCGTGAACACGACGCGGATCGTCGTGAACCGCGCCTGGGCCGACAGGAACCCGGCGGCCGTGAAGCTGTTCGACGTCATGCGCCTGCCGATCGCCGACATCAATGCGCAAAACGAGCGCATGCGGACCGGCGAAAACACCCAGGCCGACATCGCGCGCCATACGGCAGGCTGGATCAAATACCACCAGCAGCTGTTCGATGGCTGGATCGCGCAGGCGCTGGCGGCGGCGAAGCCCTGAGTCGAGCGCCGTTTGCGGCTTCCCTCGTGGTGCGGGATGTCAATCTGACCGCGTCACGGCAAGGCGCTCGTCAACGCGATGGCCTCTTATGCACGCGGAAGCTTCGTTTGGCGGGCGGCTTCGGCACCGCGCCGACAGAGGCATGCGCGACCTGCTTATGCCGGTCTTCGATATAGACGGGGTTGGAGCGCTCCATGATGCCAATGGCCCGTACGGAATCGAGTTCGAGCGCTCCGGTAAGGGTGATGACGTGGCGTCCGGGCAGGAAGGCCGATTCGTCCATTCTCTCAGGTGCGTGGTGCCAGGGCCCGAATAGCCGCATGAGTATTTGCTTGAGTGTCCCCCGGGGGCCCGCGTCGGATAGGCGCTTGGCGTCGTCAGGCTCGGGCGGGCTGACGAGTGAGGTTCCGGAGCGCGGAAACCCCGAGCGGAGCAATTCGTCCAGTACATGCTGGGCGTCGACCGGGTTGTTGAAGACTGCTGTGAGATCGTGGCGCATGACCTGCCTCTTTTCGCTTGCTCGTTCAATCAGGCGGCAGCCTTGTTCCAGACGACTTCTGGAGCGACAGGTGCCGATGCGCTTGGTGTCAGCGGCCCATCAAGACCTTACGCGCTCCCAGCCATGGCGTACCGCCGCCTTCACTTTGTTCCAGGCCGGCGCAGCGCTGCCGGCATGTTCGGTTTCCCCAGGCACTTCCGGCGCGGCCATGCGCGTCGTTTCAGTGTCGGGCCTTGTTTCGTATGAATGGCCGGCAGGCTCCTTTGTATCCGTGTCCAGCCGGATCCTGTTCCAGCCATGGGTCACGGCATTCTTGAAATTTCCCCATGACGATAGTTGCCCCGCGTGGCGCGCGTTCCAGGCGTCCTCGACATCGGATGGGGAGCTCCGCCAATCGCGGCTGCGATAGTTCTCGCTGCGCTCTGCTTCGCTGCCTGACAGGGAGGCCGGGGCGTCGTTCTTCTCCTCGCTATCGCCGGCATCGTGCGCGTATATTGCGTTCCAGTGGGTACGGTAATAACTGTCGTCGTCGATGTCGGGTGACGCGCTGTTCCAGCCGCGGCGTATGGCGTGCCTGCTCTCGTCCCAGGCAGCAGCGCCGCTCGCGCCCGCTTCCCAGGCGCTCTTCAGGGCGGGCTCGACCTCGTCCCAGGAACGGTTGCGGTACTTGTCGCTGATACGCATCTCCTTGCCATAGCGGTAGGCCGCC
This sequence comes from Massilia sp. 01N410, assembly GCF_056399665.1. NCBI lineage: Bacteria > Pseudomonadati > Pseudomonadota > Betaproteobacteria > Burkholderiales > Oxalobacteraceae > Massilia > Massilia sp. 01N410. The sequence goes on from NZ_JBFTRV010000015.1 coordinate 100,935, forward strand.
ATGTCATCGTCGTGTACGGTGCCGTGCGAATCCGCGAAGGTGGCCGGGGTGCGGACATGCAGTCTGTCTTCGTCAGGATGGACCCATTGGGAGTCCGCGCCCATCGTTTCCTGGAAGGTGTTGCCGGTCGGCGGTGAATCGGCACGCTGGATGCCGAAGTAGCGACTGTCTTCATGGGCGCGGCCCTGCAGGGCGCCCGGCTCGGTACCGGGCGGGTAGGCGCGAGCCATCCGGCCGGCATCTTGCCCGGCGCCGACGCTGCCATGGTCCCACACCGCATCGTGCGTTTCGATGCCGAGCGGACCGAAGCGCTCGATGATGGCGGCGGCGCGCGCGATATCCGGCTCGGAATCGGCCGTGAGCGTCACGATGTGGCGTCCGCGCAGGAATGCATCGGCATATGCTGCGCTATGCTCGCGCTGTCCGGTGTGGAACAGCCTCGCGGCGAGTCGTTTGACCGGGCCGTTGGCTTTTGCGTCCTCGCCGTCCAATCCGACGTCGTCGTCTTGCGTAGTTGGGAGCTCGTTCGACAGGGCCGTATCGGCGGGCGAATATCCAGAGGCCAGCAATTCGTCCAGGACGTGCTGGGCATCGCTTCGGTGAGCGAAGACGGCTTTCAATGTGTGACGCATGACGTACTCCCGATGTGACCGTTGCAATCAGGGGGGGCGGGCAGGTAGAGACCTCGCATGCTCCCCCGTACTACTTGCGTCGTGCCGGGAGTGGCCGTCACTAACGGCCGTGTTCCGTGCATTGCCGTTGAATTACCGCGACCAAGCAGTGTGGGTCACTTCATGCAGTACGGCGCTTGAATGATAAAAGCATACGCCTAATCGGCGTCCCGTGTGCTCTATTTCGCCTAGATGCTCAACACGGGTCCGCAATGCGTCGCGCATAAGCTTTCATCAAGGGGCGCATCGACATACCATTGCGCCAGGATGAATGTCGTGACAGTCACTAACACGAAGCTCACCATCTCTCGGCCGAGACTGCCGGATACCCCGTGATGCACGGCGAACATCAGGTAGTACACCGATCCGATGCCACGGATGCCCAATCAGTGCACCTACCGCCGCACCGGGAATTGGTCCTGTAATTCAACAATGAAGGTGTACCTTACCCGGACGTCTTGGCAAACTACACCGCGACCAGTTCAAGATGCTGCGCTCATCCGTGACGCGCTTCAACTCGGCCTCCAGCCGCCGCATTTCATCGGCCTGCGAATCCACAGCCTTGCGCTCCTCTTCAGGCACACCGTAGCGCTTCGTCCAGTTGTACAGGCTGTGGATACTCCCCCAGGCGCGCGGCTACGTCGCTTGCCGGTGGCCACGCTCGGCCACCTGCTTGACCGCCACGATCTTGAATTCCTCCGTACCGCTTTCCACTCATACTTTTCCCTTGGGCTCAGAATGATGGCTCAGAAGTGTCTGCAATCGTCGTAGCGATTCATACAGGCATCATCGCTCGCCTGCATCACAGGTTCCCGCAACTCAACAAGTTGACGCTGTCACGAAACAGCCTATACTCGTTTAGTCTCTGCGCTAAAAGCCTGCGCGAAGCTAGCATCTGGGATTTGGTGCGCAGGCTTCCTTAGCTCCTCATAAATCGTGCAGGTGGCAGCGACGTCTGCCGAAATGCATCCGTTGGCGGCGTGGTCATGCGGCGCCAGCACGCTAAGCCGAGCCACGTCATTAGAATCGGTGACAACGGAGAAAACGTGGCAAATCGAGTCCTCATCATTTCCCCCATCGCGGACGACATCCGCGCCCTGAAGAATGCCTTAGGTGAGGCCTTCGATGGTCCCTTCGATGTGGAATGCGCGGCTACCTTGGCAGAAGGCATAGAGCGCATTCGCCAGGAAGGGATCGATGTAATCCTGGCGGATTTGATGCTGCCAGACGGCACGGGCTTGGCTTGCTTCGATCAACTATACGAAGTGGCGCGCCACATACCGATCCTGACGCTGTGCGACCTCGACAATGAAGACGATGCCAAGGAGGCCGTCCAGCGCGGCGCCCAAGGCTGGCTATCAAAGGGGTACTTCGACAACAGCCTAGTGCCGCAGTCCTTGCGTAACATTATCGAACGCATGAAAGTGGAGCAACGTCTGTATGTCGCCACGGCGCGTGCAGAAATTACGCTTAACTCGATCGGCGATGCCGTCATCTCTACCGACACGGCCGGCCGCGTTGATTATTTGAATACCGCGGCCGAACTGATCACCGGGTGGCTGCGGGAGGACGCGAGTGGGATGCCTGTAGCGCAAGTGCTTAACCTTATCGACGCCGTGACGGGGCGCCCGATCATCAATCCGGTTGAATACGTCCTGCAAAGCGATTACTCCTCGGGTTTGACCGGCGAAGTCGTCCTTGTCGACCGTCATGGCAAGCTTATTCCGATCGAAGATTCTGCCGCGCCAATTCACGATTGGAATGGACAGCTCGTGGGTGCCGTGATGGTGTTCCGGGACATCTCTAGCACCGTCGCACTGACATCGAAAATGCGACACCTCGCGCAGCATGATTTCCTTACCAACCTGCCCAACCGAGTCCTTTTGAATGACCGCATTACTCAGGCTATTGCTTCGGCCAAGCGCAGCAATACAAACCCGGTATTATTGTTCCTTGATCTGGACAAGTTCAAGCATATCAACGACTCCTTGGGGCACGCTGTCGGCGATCAGTTGTTGCAAGCCGTCTCGGAACGCCTGGTGCACTGCGTGCGCACTTCCGACACGGTCAGCCGCCACGGTGGCGATGAATTCGTGATCCTGCTCGCAGACGAACGGCGGCCGCACGATGCGGCGCTGGCGGCTGAAAAAATACTGCTCGCGCTGTCGACGCCTTTCCTCATCGATGGGCAGCAGTTGCATACGTCAACCAGTATTGGCATCAGCGTTTTCCCGCTCGACGGTACGGATGCCGTCGCCTTGATCAAGAATGCGGACACCGCGATGTATCATGCCAAGGAGCGCGGGCGCAACAACTATCAGTTCTTCCGCCATGACATGAATACGCGGGCCGTGGAGCGGCAGCTGATCGAAAGTAATCTACGCCAGGCGCTCGAACGCAAGGAATTCACGCTGCATTACCAGCCCAAGGTTGACCTGAAAACCAATTGCATCACCGGGGTCGAAGCCCTGCTGCGCTGGGAGCATCCAGAATGGGGACTGGTGTTGCCGGAGCGTTTCATCGTGATTGCCGAGGAATGCGGCCTCATCATTCCAATCGGGCGGTGGGTATTGAATGAAGCCTGCGAGCAGGCGGTGCGTTGGCGTAACCAAGGCATTTCCCCGGGGTCAATCGCGATCAACGTGTCGGCTCTGGAATTTCGTCATCGGGATTTTTTCGATCACGCGCTTACCGTCCTGGAGACCACTGGCGTGGACCCTGCCTGCCTGCAGCTCGAACTGACCGAGAGCGTGCTGATGCGCGATGTGGCGACCAGCGCCTGCTTACTGGCCAAATTCAAGACAATGGGCGTACAGATCGCAGTGGACGACTTTGGCACCGGTTATTCCAGCCTGAGCTACTTGAACCAATTTCCGATCGATGTGCTCAAGATCGACCAGTCGTTTGTAAAGGCAATCAATGCCGGACTTGAAAGCAATGGGGTCATCGTCAGCGCGGTCATCGGCATGGGCAAGAATCTGCACCAGCGTGTCATCGCCGAAGGCGTCGAAGATGAGGGGCAGTTTGCGTTTCTCAACGCGCACGGATGCAATGAAGGCCAGGGCTACTTCTTCAGCAAGCCGGTCGACGCGGTTCAAATGCAGGCAATGCTGAGCACGGGCATATGTGTCTGACGTGTCATGGCAAGGCATTCGTTAACGCGACGGCCCGGAGTAACCCGGGGTCCTCTTATGCACCCGGAAGGTTTGATTGGCGGGCGGTCTTGGCGCCGCGCCAACGAGGGCGCGCTCGGCTTGCTTGTGACGATCTTCGATATAGACCGGGTTGGCGTGCTCCATGATGCCAATGGCCCGAGCGGAATCCAGTTGGGCCACGCCGGTAAGTGCAATGACGTGGCGTCCGGGCAGGAAGGCCGATTCGTCCACTCTCTCAGTGGCGTGAGGCAGTGCGAGTGCTGGTAAGGCCACGTCAGCCCAGAGGCCTTCGAGCGTGCCTCAATGTGAGGTCAGGATTTGTCTAGGGAACTGGAGCGAGTCCAGGTTCAAGGACAGTGTTGTAGCTAGACATTGCGGCAAATCCCTGGGGCGCTCGGCGCGTACATGGCCGTGAGTTGCGCGAGCCGCGACGCGAACCGTGCATCGTCGCGCCGCGCCAACCATTGCGCGCACAGCATGAACCACAGATAAGCATAGCCGTCGGCAAGGAACTCAACGTCGGCCTGCGGCGGCAGGTCGCCGCTCTCCCGCGCGCGCGTAAATAGCGAACGAAGTGACTTGCGCAGGGAAGGGCCATCGTCCCGCACCTCGCCGGAATCGGCGGTCTGCTGGACGTGGCTGAAGAATAGTTCCGCCTGCGCGGCATGGGCCTGTAGCCAGGTTTGGGTCTGCTGTGCGAAATGGTCGAGGGCAGCGTGCAGCTGGCCTGGTTCCGCCTGTAGGGGCGCAACATTGATCAGCCCCGTCAGATAACTACGCGCACTGGCGGCGACCAGCGCAGCCTTGCTGCCGAAATGACTGTACACCGTGGCACGCACCACGCCGGAATCGCGCACGATGTCGTCCATGCTGACCCCTGCTACTCCGTGCTCCTCAAACAAGCGGGACGCCGCGTCGAGGATCTGTTGACGAATCTTGGCGTTTTTGCCGGGAGGCCGGGCCATTGGTATGCCTCTTTGCGACGTTGAGAAAGGGCTTGCATTGTACAATTTAATTAATTAGACTCAAGTCTAGTTAATTTCGTTTGAGGTTAAACATCATGGACATCGCGCTAGCAATTTCTTTCTGGAGCATGAACTTTCTGTTGAGTATTACGCCCGGTCCAGCAGTCGCGAATGTGATGGGCGCAGCGTTGACATCAGGTTGGAGGCCAGCGCAGGCCAGCATCGGCGGGATTCTTCTGGGTAACTGCATTTATATCTTGATGGCCTTGCTGGGCTTGGGTGCCGTTTTTGCCGCGGCTCCAGGCAGCCTGACCGTTCTGCGCTGGGTGGGAGCCGCCTACATCGGCTGGCTTGGCATTCAGTCGCTTCGTTCGTGGCGCCATGCCGAACGCGAAGGAAATCTCGAGCCGGCGCCCCCGGCCTCTGCTGCACGGCTGTTCACCGACGCGCTGACGCTGCAGTTGGCGAACCCGAAGGCGGTGCTGTTTTTTGGCGCGATGCTGCCTCAGTTTGTGCATGAGGGCGGCTGGCCACCGATGGTGCAAATGACGCTACTGGGAGCGATTGCGGTACTGCTCGAATACCCGGTGCTTTGTGCCTACGCTTGGCTTGCGCGCCGCAACCTCGAACCCGGGAGGCGCGGTGTCCTGCAGTTGGCAGCGGGATCTCTGTTATTGCTGTGTGCTCTGCGCATTGTGCTGGCCTGATCGTTTCTTGCGGTGCTGCCGTCGCTGGCGCCGTTCCATCACCAGGAGGATCCAAATGGAAGGTATCCGGATTGGCGTCATTGGCGCCGGCATCATGGGTTTGCGCGTGCTGCAGGCACTGAGAGCGCACCCGGCATTTTCAGTGGTCGGTGTATACGATCCAGACGCAGGCGCTCAGGCACGAGTGCGCGCGTTGGACCCGGCGTTGCCGATTTTTGCCAGCGCTGCCAAGTTAAGCGTCCAGCCTGGGTTGGATGCTTTGTATGTCGCCTCGCCACCGGCTTGGCATTTGGAGCACCTGCGACTGGCGCAGGATGCCAGGGTGGCTGTGCTGTGTGAAAAGCCGCTGGCTGCGAATCTTGGCGATGTGGCGGCAATCGATCGGCTCGTCCTGCCCCGGTGCGCTGTAAATTTCCCATTCGCATGTGTACCAGCCGTGCGCCAGTTGCAGGCAATGGTGAGCAGCGGCGCCATGGGTGAGTTCTCTGGGGCAGACGTCACTTTGCGGTTCGCACACTGGCCACGCGCCTGGCAACGTGGCGCCGCCGACTGGCTGGGCATGCCGGACCAAGGAGGTTTCACTCGGGAGGTGTTATCGCATTTCCTGTTCTTGGCATTACGCTTGTTTGGTCCTCTGGAATTGTCCAATTACCGGCTCGACCGTGAGCACGGAAAAACTGAAACCGCATTGAAGGTGCAACTGCGGCATGGCTGTGGGATAGTGGGCATTGACGCCGCAGTCGACGGCACGATAGAGGACAGCAATTGTTTCGAGTGGCGTGGAACCCGTGGCAAGGCGAGACTGCATGACTGGTATCGACTGGAAGCGACCGGAGTGCCGCCAACAGCCTCCGTCGACCCTACTCCTTACACATTGGACGCATTTGCCAGAGCGTTCAGGGAGCAAGTCGATACGGGGTTGGCCACGGTGTCGGAAGCCCGGCAAGTTGCCGAACTCGTCGAGACCTTGCTTGCCTGAGCTTGCCCTACCGAAAATGGACCGGAGGCTAGCACTTCTAACGGAGTAAACGAAAACGCCACCCGAAGGTGGCGTTTTCTGAATTCTTGGTGGCCCGGGGCGGAATCGAACCACCGACACAAGGATTTTCAATCCTCTGCTCTACCAACTGAGCTACCAGGCCAAGGCGGCGCATTGTAGCACGAAGTTACGATAAATCCATAATTTCGTGCACAAGGCGCCACGTTCCGCGAACCTCAGCCGATTACCAGCCCAGATCCTTCAGCAGCGGCAGCGTCAGGTCGTACGGCGGCACCACGACGGTAGTCAGGTCGGGGTTGATGTTCGGCTCCATCAGCAGGTTCGGGAAGGCGGTCACGTCCCAGTGCGATACCGACGAGCCCGACACCAGCGGGTTCGGCGTGTACAGCAGCGGGTTGCCGTTGGCGTCCGCACCGGCGATGCGCACCGGATCGGCGGTCAGGGCGGCGGTGACGGTGCCCGGCTTGCTGCGGCTGCCGTAGGCGAGGGCGGTGTTGACGGCGGCCTTCAGCGCATCGCCGTCGGCCTGGGTGACGCCGACCGCCGGAATGACGATGCTGCCGTCGCTGCCGCCCGGGATCAGGGCGCCGGCTGCGTTGTTCGCCAGGATCACGGCGACCGCGCCGGCGTTTTGCGCGTTCCTGACCTTGTCGACGAAGGGGCAGCTGCCGCGGCTGATGATCGCCACCTTGCCCTTCACCGCAGCCGTGTTGGCGGCGTCGAAGGGGCTGCAGCCCGGACCCGCTTCGCCGGCCTGGGCAGCGATGTTGGCCAGGGTGCCCAGGTTGCCGCTGCTTGGGGGCAGCGGGCCGAAGCTGGCCGTGTTGAAGTCGATGTTCATGCTGCCGCCCGGCGCCGGCGAAGCGGTCTGGATGATCGGGATGCGCTTGAGCATGCCTGCGCCTGCCTTCACGTTCGGGCCGATCCAGGCCAGTTGCAGCGGGTTGATGGCCGAGGCCTTGCGCTCCGCGGACGTCATGTTCAGCCAGGTCTTCTTGGCCGTGTTGTCATACATGTACTGTTCCCAGATGCTGGGCAGGCCGCCGGTCGAGACATAGGCGGAGCCCGAGGCGTTCAGGCGGTTGCCGGTGCCGGTCGACACGGTCAGCACCGAGAAGCCCAGGCCGTGGCCCAGTTCGTGCAGCAGGGTCTCGACGAAGTTGACCTTGGAGCCGGCATTGCCGTCCAGGCCGAGATAGAACGGCGAACCATCCAGGCAGCCCGGGTTGCCGAGGTTGATGTTGAACTGGGTCTTGATGTCGACGTTGCCGTAGCCGCTGCCGTCGTCCGGCTGGCCGGCGCTCAGGTCGACCCCGGCCAGCTTGTTGGCCAGGGCTTGCGGATACCAGGTGCCGGCCTTGGCGTTCGGGAAGTCGCGCCAGATGTTCCACGCGCCGGCGCTGCCGAGGGTGGCCGATGTGGCGGTGCAGGTCAGGGCTTCCCAGCCCGCGCTGACGTTGATGGTGACGTTGCTCTGCAGGTTCTTTTCCCAGATGCCGGCCACGTAGCGGTAGACGTTCCAGCGCTGCTCGCCCAGGGTGGTGCCCGTGTTGCCGCCCACCGGTGCCACCGGGGTCGGGTCGTTGAAGCCCTTGCCGGCCGGGTCGCGGCTGGTGATGTTGATCGTGGCGGCCTGGGTGGCCAGGCAGGTCAGGGCGCAGGCGGCGGCGATCAGCGAACGCGAAATGACGGGGGTGAGCATGGATTACTCCGTAACTGGGGTGTTGGCGGCGGAATGGACATGGGCAGCGGCCGGTTGGCTGCCATGCGCGTCGGTGCAGACCATGTCGAGCTTGCCGTCCGCGGTGCGCACGACCGTCGAAGCGGTCAGGAACTCGTCGGTCAGGCGTACGCCGGTGGCGCCGTTGCGGTGGAATTTCTGCAGGGTCGGCTTGGGCGCTTCGCGCGCCAGATTGGCCTTGAGCGATTGCAGGGTGGCCTGCTCGGCGGCGGTGGCCGGACGCAGCTTGCCGGTGTCGGCGTCACGGGTGACGGTTTGCGAATCGGTGGATTGCACGGCTTCCTGCTGCGCCTGTTGGGCGCCGGCGGGCAGGGCGAAGGCGCACAGGGCCAGTCCGGCGACGCCGGTGCCCAGCAGGCGCTGGATGGAATTCAGTTTCGACATGAGAGTCTCCAGAAATCTTGACGGGAATGATCAGGCGCGCGAACGGCGGCGTGCCGCGCCCAGGCCCAGCAGGCCGCCGACGATCAGCGCCATGCTGGCCGGTTCCGGCAGGTCGACGAGCAGGCTGTCCACGCCGGCATAGTTGGCGTTGTCGGCGGCGCCGGTGTACTGGAAGGCGAAGCGGACGGAGCCCAGCGTGCTGGTGCCGACCGAAGCGGTGTACTTGACCCAGTCGCTGTCCGGGACCGGGCTGACCGAGGTCAGGCCCAGGCCGGTCAGGGTGCCGTTGGCATTCACGAAGCCGAAGTTGATCTGGTCGAAATACCCGTCGAGGTGGTCGGCACGCAGGTAGAAGGAGACGGTGGCGCCATGGCTGGCGTCGAAGACCGGGGTCAGCATCCAGGCATTGAGAGTGCCGCCGGCGGGCGCGCCGTTGTAATTCGCTGCCGCGTACGAGTAGGGGCTGCCCGCTTGGGCGCCGAAGATGTTCTGGTCGCCCTGGAACCAGCCCGGAGTGAGGCCGCCCGGGGTACTGTTGTTGGTGAATACCCATCCCTTGGCGGCCAGGCCTGCCACGTTCTCGAATCCCTCGCTGAGTACGACACCGGCCTGTGCCGACATCGCCGTTCCTGCAAGTGCCATTGCGGCTAACGCTTTCTTGATCATTTGTATTGCGCTCCTGTGTATGAACGATGGGTGGGCCTTGCTGCGCGCCCCCGGATTGGCGGTAGCCAACGGCGTATGTATTGCACGTTACATGCCAGGACTGTAAGCAATTGATTTCGTATAGGAAAATTTAAAAATGAGCAAAAATGTCATCAAAATGTAAGATTTTTCGACGGAAAAGTACTTTTTTGCAAGAAATCATTGTTGTTATATTGAATTAAATGAAATTTCATGCTCATAAATAACGCAAGGAAATTTCACGCAAAATTAACAATTCGCCTGTGAAGGTCGATGTCAGTACGGATGACGAGGCGGGACTTGGAAGACGCCGGAGAAAGGTTGAATCGCGTCAAAACAGGTGTAAAGATTACCGACAACGGTCGCGCCGGCGCAGCGGCGGTAAACGCAAACAGGCGCCGGGCGGCGCCTGTTTGCGGTCAGGAGGAGGGGATGCTCAGGCGCGCGCTTTGGCGCGTTCGGCGTGCTGGCGGTCGAGCGCCAGGCGTAATTCCTTGCGGCCTTTCGCTTCTTCGAAACGGCGGGCTTCGTCCGGCGTGGACGGCGCTAGCTGTGGCACCGTCACCGGTTTCTTGTCGTCGCCGACGGCCACCATGGTGAAGAAACAGCTGTTCACGTGGCGTACTTCCTGGGTGCGGATGCTCTCGGCCAGTACCTTGATGCCGATTTCCATCGAGCTGCGGCCGGTATAGTTGACGGCCGCCAGGAAGGTCACCAGCTCGCCCACGTGGATGGGCTGGCGGAAGGTGACCTGGTCGACGCTCATCGTCACCACATAGGCGCCGGCATAGCGGCTGGCGCAGGCGTAGGCCACCTGGTCGAGCAGCTTGAGGATATGGCCGCCGTGGACGTTGCCGGAAAAATTGGCGGTATCCGGGGTCATCAGCACCGTCATGCTCAGCTGATGGTTGGGAAGACTCATTCTTGCTCCTTGCGTATTTCCTGGTACTTGATACCTGACACCGCATGCTGACATGGAAACCCCGGTGAGGCAACCGCAGGCTTAGAACCCCTAAAATTTGCTACCTTACCCAAAAAGGATCATCCGATGGCTCTTCTGCTCGTCCCCGGCTTCATGGCCGACGACACCCTGTGGCGCGACCTCGAGGCACCGCTGGCGCGCTTCGCGCCGATCCACTACGCCGACCTGCGCCACGACGGCTCGATCGAGGTGATGGCGCGCCGGGCGCTCGAGACGGCGCCACCGTCCTTCCTGCTGGTCGGCTTTTCGATGGGCGGCTACGTCGCGCGCGACATCGCCCGCCTGGCGCCGGAGCGCGTGCAGGCGCTGGTGCTGATCGCCACCTCGACCCGTCCCGACAGCCCGGCGCTGAGGCAGCGCAAGGGCGCGATCGGCAAGGCGGCGCCGTCGCTTGCCTTCAGTGGCCTGAGCCGCATCGCGGTGGCGTCGTCGCTGCATCCGAAGGAGCGCGACAACGAGGCGCTGATCGAGCGGGTGAGGGCGATGGGAGTACGGCTGGGAGGCGAGGTGTTCCGGCGCCAGTCGATGCTGGAGCGCCCCGGCGACCTCGATCGCCTGCATGAGATCCGCTGCCCGACCCTGGTGGTGGCGGCCGCCCAGGACCAGCTGCGCAGCCTGGAGGAGGCGCGCGAGCTGCAGGCCGGGATCCCGGGCGCCACGCTCGAGGTGATCGAGGATAGCGGGCACATGATCCCGATCGAGGCGCCGGAGCGCCTCGCCGCGGTCATCGTGCCCTGGCTGGAGCGCCACGGCGGCTGACCGCAGTCCGTGCTCAGGCCTTGTTCGCGCGCGCCCGGATCGCCTCCGCCACGTCCTGGCCATAGGCCGGATCGGCTTTCAGGAAATGCCCGATCTGGCGGTCCTGGATCGCGGCATCGGCCTGGGCGAGGGAGCCGGCGATGTTTTCGATCAGCTTGCGCTTTTCTTCCTCGCTCAGCAGGCGGAACAGATTGCCGGCCTGGGTGAAGTGATCATCAAGGGCGCGGGTGTCGTAGCGGCCTGCCGTCCCCTCGAGCTGCCAGCCGGCGTCGCCGTGGCCGAAGCCGCCGGCCGCCGGCGTGCCGGCCACCGGATCGTAGTTGGCGCTTGCTCCGCCGTTGGCGATCGCCATCGCGCCGTCGCGCTGCTGGTTGTGGACGGGGCAGCGCGGGCGGTTCACCGGCAGGTGCTGGTGGTTGGTGCCGACGCGGTAGAGCTGGGCGTCGTGGTAGGCGAACAGGCGCGCCTGCAGCATCTTGTCCGGGCTGTAGCCCAGGCCCGGCACGATGTTCGACGGCGACAGCGCGGCCTGCTCGACGTCGGCGTGATAGTTGTCCGGATTGCGGTTCAGTTCAAGGATGCCGACCGGGATGCGCGGGAAGTCGCCCTGCGGCCACACTTTCGTCAAGTCGAACGCATCCCAGCCGGTTTTCGCTTCCCAGGCGGCGCGCTGTTCATCGTCCATCACCTGGATCTCGACGCTCCAGCGCGGATAGTCGCCTTTCGCAATCGCGTTGAACAGGTCGCGCTGGGCGTAGTCCGGGTCAAGGCCGGCCAGGCGCACCGCCTCGGCTGCCGACAGGTTCTTGATGCCCTGCAGGGTCTTGAAGTGCCACTTGACCCACACGCGCCGGCCTTCCTCGTTGATCAGGCTGTAGGTGTGGCTGCCGAAGCCGTCCATGTGGCGGTAGCCGTCCGGGGTGCCGCGGCTTGAAAACAGGATCGTCACCTGGTGCAGGCTTTCCGGCGCGCGGCTCCAGAAGTCCCAGACATGCTGGGCCGATTTCAGGTTGGTCTGCGGATCGCGCTTCTGGGTGTGGATGAAGTCCGGGAACTTGATGCCGTCCTTCAGGAAGAAGGTCGGGGTGTTGTTGCCGACCAGGTCCCAGTTGCCTTCCTCGGTATAGAAGCGCAGGGCGAAACCGCGCGGATCGCGTTCGGTGTCGGCCGAGCCTTTTTCGCCGCCGACCGTCGAGAAACGCAGGAAGGTCTCGGTCTGTTTGCCGATCTCGCCGAACAGCTTCGCTTTCGTGTACTTGCTGACGTCATGGGTGACGGTGAACGTGCCGTAGGCGCCCGAGCCTTTGGCGTGGACCACGCGCTCGGGAATGCGCTCGCGGTTGAAATGCTGGAGCTTTTCGATCAGGTGGAAATCCTGCAGCAGGACCGGACCGCGCGGCCCGGCGGTGATCGAGTTCTGGTTGTCGGTGACGGGAATGCCGGAGGCGGTGGTGAGATCGGTCATGTCAGCTCGCTGTTAGGGTTAATGGCTATCGATGTATTTAATTCGATAGATATCGTTTATTAATGTTCATGGTAGAGCGCGAGCCTTATACGTGCAAACTATCTATTTCTATGTGGTCTATAGTAAAAATTAATGCTATGAGACGCGTACATTAGCAGTACCCTATTGCTCTGAATCATCAAATATTTCCACATGCTTATGTCCTCCGGCGAACTCAAATTATCGGAATTGATTGCATCGCTGAGCTATGCGCTCGACATCACCGAAGGCCAGCCGCCCGGGCATTGCGTGCGCGCCTGCTGGATTGGCATGCACATCGGCCGCCAGGCCGGCATGCCCGCCAGCCAGTTGTGGGAGCTCTACTACACGCTCCTGCTGAAGGACCTGGGCTGCAGCAGCAATGCCGCGCGCATCTGCGAGCTCTACCTGACGGACGACCTGAATTTCAAGCGCGACTACAAGACGGTCGGCGACAGCCTGCCGCAGGTGCTGGGCTTCGTGCTCAAGCACACGGGACTGAAGGCCGGGTTGGCCGAGCGCTTCCGCAGCGTGATGACGATCCTGCGCGACGGTCCGGAGATCGCGCGCGAGCTGGTTGCCACCCGCTGCCAGCGCGGCGCCGACATCGCGCGCCTGCTGCGCTTTCCGGAAGGCGTGGCCCAGGGCATCTATTCGCTGGACGAGCATTTCAACGGCAACGGCAAGCCGGCGCGGCTGGCGGGCGAGGCGATCCCCTTGTATTCGCGCCTTGCCTTGCTGGCGCAGGTGATCGACGTGTTTCACACCGAAAGCGGGCGCGAGGGCGCGCTGAAGGAAGCACGCGCGCGCGCGGGACAGTGGTTCGACCCGGGACTGGTACAGGCTTTCGAACAGGTCGCGCAGTCGGACGCCTTCTGGGCGACGCTGGCCTCGGAAACGATTGACGGCGCGGTCGCTGCCCTGCAGCCGGCCGGGGCAGGACACCAGCATGCGCTGGACGACGACTACCTGGACGACATCGCCAGCGCCTTCGGCCAGGTGGTCGATGCCAAGAGCCCATACACCAGCGGCCACAGCGCGCGCGTGGCGCTGTACACGGACATGATCGGAGAGGCGCTGGGACTGTCGATGGAACGCCGGCGTTGGCTCAAGCGCGGCGCGCTGCTGCACGACGTCGGCAAGCTCGGTGTCAGCAACAGCGTGCTGGACAAGGCGGGTGCGCTCGACCGCGTCGAGTGGGACGCCGTCAAGCTGCATGCCGAGTTCACGGAGACGATCCTGAGGAGGATAGATGCCTTCCGCGAACTGGCGGCCATCGCCGGCGCCCATCACGAGCGCCTGGACGGCAGCGGCTATCCGCGCGGACTGGCGGCGGAGGAGATCCGCATCGAGACGCGCATCATCACCACCGCCGACATCTTCGACGCGATCACGGCCTCGCGGCCTTACCGAGGCGCGATCCCGATACCGCAGGCGCTGGAGATGATGCAGAAGACCGTGGGAACGGCGCTCGATCCGGCCTGCTACGACGCCCTGGTGCGGGCGGTGGAGCGGGTGCCGTTCCCGGAAGCGGCCTGAAGCCGGACCTTATACGACGGTCAGGGTCACGTCGATATTGCCGCGGGTCGCGTTCGAGTACGGGCAGACGCCGTGGGCGGCTTCGACCAGTTCCTGTGCTTGTGCGCGGTCCATGCCCGGCAGGCTCACCGCCAGTTCCACGGCCAGGCCGAAACCGGCCGGGATCGGGCCGATCGAGACGCTGGCGTCGATGGCCGCATCGGCCGGTACCGCGATCTTCTTCTGGCCGGCGACGAATTTCATTGCGCCCATGAAGCAGGCCGAGTAGCCGGCGGCGAACAGCTGTTCCGGATTGGTGGCGTCACCCTTGCCGCCCATTTCCGTCGGCGGCGCCAGGCGCACGTCCAGCAGATTGTCGCTGGAGACGGAACGGCCTTCGCGGCCGCCGGTGGTGTGTGCTTTTGCGGTGTACAGGACTTTGTCGAGCTTGGTGGTCATCGCTTTACCCTTTCGTGGTTGAGTGGGATGAATCATAGCGCGAAATTAAATAGCGCGCTATTTAATTGTCGCTATCGAAACGATAGCCGAGAAACATGGCAGGTCTCTTACCGGCCTGCTGGTTTGCCGAACATCTGCGTCCAGTAGGTAGTGTGGTTCTCGCTGGCCGGATTGACCGCATAGGCCGCGCCCATCTCCGTCATCGCCGGATTCATGATGTTGGCGCAGTGGCCGGGGCTGTCCAGCCAGGCCGCCACCGCTTCCTCCACCGTGCGCTGGCCGGAGGCGATGTTCTCGCTGATCCTGGTCCAGCGGTAGCCGGCCCGCGTGGCGCGCGTGGCCGGGTCGCTGCCGCCCGGCTCCTTGTGGTTGAAATAGTGTTTCTCGGCCATGTCCTTGCTGTGGCCGAGGGCGGCGGTGGCCAGGGTGTCGCTCCAGGCCAGGGGCGGGGCCGCGCCGAAGCCCTGCGCGCCGCAGCTGCGCGGCCGGGCGCGCGCCTGGTTCACCAGGCTCAGCAGCTCCTGACTCAACCGGGCCGCATCGGGCAGGGCGGGGAAGACCAGGGGCCGCGCCAGCACCACCTGCCACTCCTTGCCGTGGCGCGCCGTGCCGATGGCCGAGAACTCGCCGCTCAGCAGCTTGCCGCAGTAGCGCTCGCGCAACACCGTCATGGCCGCCTCGGCGTCTTCCGGCCCCGTCACCGAGATCGCCTCGGCCTGGGCGGCGGCATAGCCCGCCTTCCTGAGCGCGGATTCGAGAAAGGTGCCGACGCCGATGCGCAACGAGGACAGCGCCGCCTCGGGCGTCAAGGGCGCGGCGGCTGCGGCGGGGCGGCCCGCGCAGGTAGCGGGCGCGGCGCGGTAGGCGTTGATCAGGCCCGCGAGTTCCTCGCCCTCGCGCGCGCCGGCGCGGGGCGTGGACAGGAGCGCCGCGCATGAGAGAAGGGCGACGGACAGGCGCGCAGCGGGCGCGGCCCTGGTGCTGGACAGGCTGGGCAATGCAGGCATGGAAAGCGATGGGAAGAAGTTCCGAGATGGGGCCGGCGGCCGCCAAATCAAGCGGAGCCGGCCACTGTATGGGCTGACATATGCATCCAATGAACCTTGGCACGAGGCAAAGTTTAAATTACGATCAAACACTTGATTCTTATGGAGACATCACAATGAAGCGTACCCTGTGCAGCGCCCTGATCGCGGGTCTGTTCGCCAGCCTTGCCCACGCCGGCACACCCGCCAAGGTCGCGGCGGCTGAACCATCGGCAGCCTCGAGCGCGGCAGCCGGCTCCCGTTCCGGTGTCGACGCCGGCGCGCTGGACGCCGCGGTACGCCCGCAGGACGATTTCTTCCGCTACTCGCAAGGCAAGTGGCTGAAGGACGTCGACATCCCCAACGACCGTTCCAGCTGGGGCGCCTTCAACATCGCCGCCGACAAGGTCGAGCAGCAGATCCGCACCCTGATCGAGCAGGCCGCCCAGGACAAGAACGCGAAAGCCGGTTCCGACACCCAGAAGATGGGCGACTTCTACACCAGTTACGTGAACCAGCAGCGCCGCAACGAACTCGGCCTGGCCCCGCTGAAGGGCGAGCTGGCGCGCGTCGCCGCGCTGAAGGACAAGAAGGCGCTGGCCGGACTGGCCGCCCACTTCGAGCGCATCGGCGCCGGTTCGCCGGTGAACATGGGCGTGCGCCAGGACAGCCGCGATTCGACCCGCTACATCGTCGGCATCTCGCAGTCGGGCCTGGGCATGCCGAACCGCGATTTCTATCTGCAGGACGAAGCCCGCCTGCTTGATACCCGCGCCAAGTACCTGGCCCACGTCGAGAAGATGCTGAGCCTGGCCGGCCACAAGGATGCCGCCGCCGAGGCGAAGGCCATCGTGGCGCTGGAAACCGAGATCGCCAAGGTGCAGTGGAGCGCCGTCGAGAACCGCGATCCGGTCAAGCGCTACAACAAGATGAAGGTCGCCGAACTGAAGACCCTGGCGCCGGGCTTCGACTGGGCCACCTACCTGAAGGATACCGGCGTCGGCAAGGCGACCGAAGTCGTGGTCAGCCAGCCGTCCTACCTGCAGGGCCTGGATAAAATCATCGCCGCGACCCCGGTCGAGACCTGGCAGTCCTACTTCAGCTTCCGCCTGATCAGCGCCTACGCGAACTACCTGTCGCAGGACTTCGAAGACGAGAGCTTCGCCTTCCGCGGCGCGGTGCTGAGCGGCACCAAGGTCAACCGTCCGCTGGAGAAGCGCGCGATCGCCCAGGTCAACCGCGACCTCGGCGAAGTGGTCGGCAAGGTCTATGTCGAGCACTACTTCCCGGCCGAGCGCAAGAAGCAGGTCGAAGAGATGGTCCACAACTTCATGCTGGCCTACAAGGAGCGCATCGAGACCCTGGACTGGATGAGCGACGAGACCAAGAAGGCCGCCCAGGCCAAGCTGGCGAAGATCTCGGTGAAGGTCGGCTACCCGGACAAGTGGCGCGATTACTCCTCGCTCACCATCAAGCGTGACGACCTGGTCGGCAACGTGATGCGCACCCGCGAGTTCGAGCACAAGCGCAACGTCAGCAAGCTGGGCAAGCCGGTCGACCGCAGCGAATGGGGCATGACGCCGCAGACCGTCAACGCCTACTACAGCCCGACCATGAACGAGATCGTGTTCCCGGCGGCGCGCCTGCAGGCCCCGCTGTACGACGCGGACGCCGAGCCGGCCATCAACTACGGCGCGGTCGGCATCTCGATCGGCCACGAGATGAGCCACGCCTTCGACGACTCGGGTTCGCAGTACGACGGCGACGGCAACCTGCGCAACTGGTGGACCAAGGAAGACGGCGAGAAATTCCGCGCCAAGGCCAAGGTGCTGGTGAACCAGTACGCCGGCTACAGCCCGGTCGACGGCTACCACCTGAACGGCGAGCTGACCCTGGGCGAGAACATCGCCGACAACGCCGGCGCCATCATGGCCAGCCGCGCCTACCGGATCTCGCTGAAGGGCAAGCCGGCGCCGGTGATCGACGGCTACACCGCCGAGCAGCGCATCTTCATGGGCATGGCCCAGGCCCGCCGCGGCAAGGCACGCGACCAGGCCCTGATCGCCCAGGTCAAGTCGGACCCGCACTCGCCGGCGGAATTCCGCGTCAACGGCAGCCTGCGCAACCACCCGGGCTTCTACGAGACCTTCGACGTCAAGCCGGGCGACAAGATGTACCTGGCGCCGGAAGATCGCGTCATTTTCTGGTAATCACTGCAGTTTGATCCGTCGTCCCCGCGCAGGCGGGGATCCAAGTTTGTTAGCGTTTCGTTAGCGCAAGCAGAACTTGGGGGGAATAGTGCTGGGGCACTATTCCCGCCTTCGCGGGGACGACGTTTTTGGTAGCGAGCACGCCGTCTTTTCGGCTCGATTGTTACGTCATACGTAACGAACAATCCCCTCCATCGCTATTTTTCGCTTCGTTCCCGGCCAGTACCATTTGCCTGTCAGAAAAACGCTACAACAAGCGACTGACGTGCCACCGACGCCAGGTGGCACACCAGAACAACGCGCGGCGCCGTGGCGGCGCTGCGCACTTAGAAACGGAAACGAACATGAAAACCAAGCTGATCCTCCCCGTCCTCACCGCCATGACCCTGGCCGCCGCCAGCACCGCCGCCTTCGCCGGTGTCCAACAGGCCGACCTCCGCGGCAATGCCGCGCCGGCCCAGGCCGCGGTCGACCAGGTCATCGTCGTCACCGACGCCACCCGCCACGTCAACGTCACCGGCGGCTCGACCGTGCGCTTCGTCGTCGGCGACCGTTCCTTCAGCTGGACCTTCCAGAACGGCAGCGCCCACGTGCTGCCCTTCGACCTGGCGCTGATCGCGCCGCAGGGTCTGCTGAACCACCGTGTCATGGCCTATGTGTCGGACAACCCGCTGTACCAGGGCAACTAAGTAGACGGGTGCCGGTGCCGGAGGCCGCGCGCTGGTAAGATGGCGGGCTATGCGCAAGGATCTCGATTACGGACTGCTGCACGCGATGAACGCCTTCGTGCATGTCATGGACGGCGGCAGCTTCACCGCCGCCGCCGAACACCTGGGCATGTCCAAGGCGCAGGTCTCGCGCCTCGTGAGCCTGCTGGAAAACCGCCTGCAGACCAAGCTGCTGCACCGTAGCACGCGGCGCATCTCCGCCACCGGCGCCGGCGAGCGCTATGCCGAGCACTGCAAGGCCATCCTCGACATGGTCGCCCAGGCCGAAGGCGAGGTCGGCGGCGGCGCCCACCAGTCATCCGGCCGCCTGCGCGTGATGAGCATGACGGCCTTCGGCAACCGCTATGTGACGCCGCTGGTGTCCACCTACTGCGCGGCGAATCCGCGCGTGACCCTCGAGTACAGCTCTTCGCAGAGCCCGCCCGACCTGCTGGCCGAAGGCATCGACGTCAGCATCTACCTGGCGCAATACCTGCCCGATTCCGCCCTGGTGGCGATGAAACTGGGCCGCATGTTCTCGGTGCTGTGCGCGGCGCCGGACTACCTCAAGCAGCGCGGCACGCCCCAGCATCCCCAGGACCTGGCCCGGCACACCTGCCTGCGGCTGGTGACCTCCTCGTTCAGCTCCTGCTGGCAGCTCGACCGCGGCGACGAGCACGTGACCCTGGATCCCCAAGGCCCCCTGATCGGCAATATCGCCGAAGTGCTGCTCGACGGCGCGCTGCGCGGCCTGGGCATCGCCCTGCTGCCGGCCTACAGTGTGGTCGACGACCTGCGCAGCGGCCGGCTGGCGCAGGTCCTGCCCGGCTGGCGCTCGCCCGAGATCGCAATCTTCGCGCTGCTGCCCTCCGGTCGTTTCGTGGATGCCAAGACGCGCGCCTGGATCGACCTGCTCAAGCGGGAACTACCGCCGGCCATCGAGCGGGACATGGCCTATTTCGGCGACCTGTGACTCCGCCGCCACCTTCTGCAGCGCGGCCGCGGTGTCGGCGCCGATACCGAGTTCCTTCGCCACGTATTCGTTGGCGCCCAGCGAGCGCGGATCGCGGCCGGTGACGTTGCCGAAGATGGTCAGCGCCTCCAGGTAGTAGCCGTAGACGCTGGCGTGGTAGTCGTCCGGCGCCCACAGATTGATTCCCGTGTCCTTGCCGTCGTAGGGATTCGGGTCCGCCAGTCCGCTGGCGATCGCGCGGTTCCAGGCCTGGCCGACCGGGATCACGCCGCCGATCAGCTTCGACGCCCGGGCCGCCTTGTCGTAGCCGGCGCGCACGTCGAGCGCCATCTGGTACACCGGCTGGCCGTACCAGGCGCCGCCCGGCTTGTAGGTCTGGTCGGCGCGCGACCAGGTCGCGGCCAGGCGCACGTCGACATTCGGATTCTGCTCATGGAAGGCCTGGGCCAGCAGGCCGGAATACTTGACCAGGGTAGCCGGATCGCCCGGCCTGGCGGCATCCAGGGTGCTGTAGCTCTGCAGTACGACCTTGTCGAAGGGCCTGGCGATGGTGGCGAGCTTGTGCTCGTAATGCCAGTCGACGCCCTTGCCGGGCGAGGTTTCCAGGCTCACTTCGTAGTCCAGGCCGGCCTGCACGGTGAAGGCCTTGAACAGGGCGGGGACGCCGCCGATGTGGGTGCCGTTCAGGTCGGTGACGCTGTCCGGCCGGTAGCCCTGCACCAGCGGGGCCGCACCGGCCGGCGCGCCGAAGGTGAAGCTGTTGCCGACGAAGAGGATGGTGGTGGCTGGCGCGGCCGCGGCCTGCAGGGATGCGGTGGTCAGGAGGGCAAGGACGGCGCAGGGCAGGGCGTGGCGGATGGGCATGTCGTCTCCGGGATCTGGTTATTCGCCCGACGATTGTACAATCGGACATCCCATCGAAAGGAAAGCCCATGCGTCCAGCCGTCATCCTGCCCGTCCTGCTGCTTCTTTCCGCATCGTCTGCCCGGGCCCAGGCCCCGCTCGACGTCAGGATCGGCAGCGCGTCGCCGCTGTCCGGCACCGGCGCCCACCAGGGCAAGGACATCGAGAACGGCGCGCGCATGGCGATCGACGACTTGAACGCGAAAGCCCCGGTCATCGGCGGCAGGAAGGTCCGCTTCGTGCTGCAGGCCGAG
Source organism: Massilia sp. 01N410 (assembly GCF_056399665.1). Classification (NCBI taxonomy): domain Bacteria; kingdom Pseudomonadati; phylum Pseudomonadota; class Betaproteobacteria; order Burkholderiales; family Oxalobacteraceae; genus Massilia; species Massilia sp. 01N410. The sequence continues at coordinate 121,515 of NZ_JBFTRV010000015.1, forward strand.
GACGACGGCGCCGATCCGAAGATGGGCACGGCGGCGGCGCAGAAGCTGGTCGACAACGGCGTGGTGGCGGTGGTCGGCCACCTGAATTCGGGCACCACGGTGCCGGCCTCGAAGATCTACAACAGCGCCGGCATCCCGCAGATTTCTCCGGCGGCGACCACGCCGCTCTATACCCGGCAAGGCTACAAGACCGCCTTCCGCGTGGTGGCCAGCGACAGCCTGGTGGGCCACACGCTGGCGGCGTATTCGATCAAGACCCTGAAGGCGAAAAAGATCGCGGTGATCGACGACCGCACCGCCTTCGGCCAGGGCCTGGCCGACGAATTCACGAAAGGCGTGAAGGCGGTGGGCGGCGCCCAGCTGGTCAGCCGCCAGTTCACCAACGACAAGGCGACCGATTTCAACGCCATCCTGACCCAGATCCGCGCGCACAAGCCGGACGTGATCTTCTACGGCGGCATGGATGCGGTGGCCGGTCCCATGCTCAAGCAGATGAAGGCGCTCGGCATCGGCGCGACCCTCGTCTCCGGCGACGGCGTGTGCTCGGAAAAGCTGCCGCAGCTGGCCGGCGACGCCCTCGGCAACGGCAAGGTGATCTGCGTGGTGGCCGGCGGCGTCGGCAGCGCCGAAGAGGAACAGGCCGCCGCCGCCTTCGCCGAACGCTACCGCCAGCGCTACAGGATCCCGCTGCAGACCTATGCGCCTTACGCCTATGACGCCACCATGGTGTTCGCCCAGGCGATGCAGCAGGCCGGTTCGACCGACCCGGCGAAGTTCCTGCCGGCGCTGGCGAAGATCAGATACCACGGCGTCACCGGCGACATCGCCTTCGACCCCAACGGCGACCTGCACAATGCCGCGCTGACGCTCTACACCTACCGCGACGGCAAGCAGGTAAAGCTGCAGGTGGTGCGTTAATCGCTGCGCGGGGGGCCTGTGCGCTATATGGATCTCAGCTCCTGGCAGGGCGTGTTCACCACGCTGATGAGCCTTGCCATCGTCACCCTGATCGGCGTCGGCATCCGGGTGCTGATGATGCAGACCATCCAGCAGCGCCGCGAGCGCATGAACCGCCAGATCAACGAGCGCCTGCGGACCCTGATCGCGGCCTACCGGACGCTGGGCGGCTCCTTCACCGGCGAGCTGACCGTCGATCCCACCCACCTGCGCGAGCTGCGCGCGGCGCCGCCATCGGCCGATGGCGCCGCGCCGTCGGCGGCGGAGGCGGCGCGCGTGAATTCCGAGCGCGCGCGGCGCATCCGCGATGCCGTCGAGGCGGCGCTGGCCGACATCCTGCTGCTCGGTACCGAGCAGCACTGCCGGCTGGCCGGCCAGGCCGCCAGCGACATGGCGGCCGGACGTCCGATCCACACGGCGGAGCTGGTGGTCTCGCTGCGCGACTTCATCCGCGAGGCGCTGGACCTGGGACCGATGCCGGAGGACGTCGTGATCCCGCTGCAGGGACCGACCCGCACCCAGGGCAGCGGCGGCGCGCGCGGCAAGGGAGAAGGCGGCGCCGGTGGCGGTGCTAAAGGTGGCGGAGGCGGTGGAGAAGGCGGCGGCGGTGGCGGCATGGGAATGGGCATGGGCCTCGGTCTCGGCCACGCCTCCGGCGACCACGAACACAACAGCTAGCGCGTCACGTTCCTGTCACGATCCCGGTCTAGAGTAGGCGGCAACCATCTTTCGGGGGCCGCATGCCAGGGGAATGCACATCGTGAGGGATACCGGCTTCGACGCGCCCATGGCCGGCAAGAAGATCCTGCTGCTCAGCGTTCCCGCCGGCGCCGGGCACACGCGGGTAGCCGAGGCCATCCACGCCTGGGCCGGCGCGTCCGGCATGCAGGCCGACGTCAGCCACCTGGACGCGACCGCCTTCGCCACGCGGCGCCTGCGCCGGGTCTACACCGACCTCTATCTGTTCCTGGTGAGGCGCATGCCGGGGCTGTGGAGCGCCATCTACCGCTGGACCAACCGCGAGCGTGCGGACGGCTGGATCGACCGCCTGCGCCGCCGCATCGAAGCGCGCGACAGCCGACCCCTGGTCGAGGAAGTCGCCAGGCGCGATCCGGACATCGTCGTCTGCACCCACTTCCTGCCGGCCGAGATCCTGGCGCGCGAAGCCGGCAGCGGCCGCCTGCGCTGCCGGGTGTGGGTACAGGTCACGGACTTCGACCTGCACCGCATGTGGGTCCATCCCCACGTCGCCGGCTACTTTGCCGCCAGCGAGGAAGTGGCGTTCCAGCTGCGCCGCCACGGCGTGCCCGAACAGGCGATCCACGTCACCGGGATTCCCGTCATGCCGGGCTTTGCGGCGCGTCCCGGCCGCATCGAATGCGCGCATGCGCTCGGCCTCGACCCCTGGGTGAGCACGGTGCTGCTGATGGGCGGCGGGGCCGGTCTCGGGGATTTGAGCGGCGTGGCCCGGCGCCTGCTGGAGGCGGACAGCGGCCTGCAGATGATCGTCCTGGCGGGGAGGAATGCGGCGCAGCTGGTCGCGCTGCGGCAACTGGCGGCCGACTTTCCCGGCCGGCTGGCGCCGCGGGGCTATACCGGCAAGGTCGAGCGCCTGATGGCCTGCGCCGACCTGGCGATCACCAAGCCGGGCGGCTCGACCACGGCCGAGTGCCTGGCGATGGGCCTGCCCATGATCGTCAATTCCGCGATCCCGGGGCAGGAGGAATGCAACGCCAACTTCCTGCTCGAGCACGGTGTGGCGCTCAAGGCCGCCGACCTGCCGGCCCTGGAATACCGCGTCCGTTCGCTGCTGGCCAGTCCGATCCGGCTGAAGGCGATGCGCGCCCGCGCCAGGGAACTGGGGCGTCCGCGCGCCGCCATGCAGGTGCTGGCGGCGGTCCTGCAGCAAGTCGAAAGCCACGATGCACACCATTGAGTTCACGCTGGCCGGCGTCCTGGTCGCCGCCTATTTCCTCGCGCGCGTCGAAGTCGAGATCGAAGGAGAAGGCGGCTGGGCCGCCAACCTGCCCACCTGGCGGATCGAGAACCATCGCCTGCTCGACCTGTTCTGGGGCGGCCGCCCGATGACGGGCTACCACGCCTGGATGTTTTCCTTCATCGGCATCGTCTTCCACTTCCCGCTGTGCTTCATGGGCGAGTGGTCGCTGCGGCTGGAAGGCCGGGTGCTGGCCTGCGTGATGCTGTTCTGGGTGGCCGAGGATTTCCTCTGGTTCGTCGTCAACCCCGCCTTCGGCTGGCGCCGTTTCCGGCGCGAGCACGTGCCCTGGCACAAGCACTGGCTCTGGGGCGCGCCGGTCGACTACTGGATCTTCGGCGCCGCCTGCATCCTGCTGTTCGCGGTCAGCTATTGAGCGGACCCGGGGCCGAGGCCGAGGGCGTGCCGCACCCGCAGGCACAGCTCGGCCGAGGTGCGCGAGATCAGCTCGTGCGGAATGTCGAATTTTTCCGTCAGCCGGCCGTAGTCTTCGAAGCCGTAGGAGACCATGAAGGGATGCATGCCGCTGCCGATCGCGGCCGCGAAATCCTTGTGCTCGTCCCCGCACACATAGGCGCGCGCCGGGTTGATGCCGAACTGCTCGCGGATCGCGCGGAACTGGCTGGTCTTCTTTTCGCCGAGCGGGATGTGGACGAAGAAATCGAGCTCGCTGATGTCGATCTCGTAGCGTGCGAACAGCTGGCGCAGCGTCTCCAGCGGTTCGTTGGTGATATTGCGCGTGACCATGCCGACGGCGATGTCGGGCGCCGCGATCAGGGTCCGGACCAGTTCGGGGATGCCCTCGTAGAGCCTGGCTTCCTGCCGGTAGACCTCGGTGAGGCTGTCGACCAGCCGCGCGCGGCTGCCCTTGCGCAGATTGTTCTTGATGATCGAAGGGAACTCCTTCAATCCTCCCAGGTATTTCAGCAGGTGGCGGCGCTTGCGGAAACTGGTCTCGTCGCCGATCGCCAGTCCATGCCGCGCAAACGCCGCTTCGATGGCGGAAAACGCGTCGATGGTCGTGCCGTCCGCGTCGAGGATCAACAGCCGTTTGTCGCTTTTGTACATGAGTGCCTGGCGCCCGGTTTCCCTTGCTGCAGTTCGTTCATCATACAAGCGTGATCGTTACCGGCGTATGACGCCGCCACCCGCTTTGCTCAATCGGTGACGGTATGCCACATGTCCTTCATCTTGTCGCCGGCCTTGTCGCCCGGCTTCTTGTCCTTGACGAAGGTGTACAGCGGCTTGCCGTGATAGGCGAGCTGTTTGCTGCCGTCGTCGCGCATGACGGTGGAGTAGGGCGAGGAAAGCGTGGCGTCGCCCGCCATCACCGGCATCCAGTTTTGCGCGCAGGCGCCGGTGCAGGTGCTCTTGCCGCTGCCGGCGCTGTCCTTGTCGAAGGTATAGACGGTCATGCCCTTCGAATCGACCAGCATGCCGTTGACCTTCTTGACCGGCAGGTCGGCCGCGTGCGCGGACAGGGAGAATACGGTAAGCAGGATTGCAGAACCAAGGCTGACTGATTTCATGTTCATGGAAGTCTCCTGTGAATGCTTCGGATCGCGAATCGGTTGTGAACTGCCGGGCCATTGTAGTCCTGTGCGGAAGCCTGCCGCGCACTTTGTGTATTAGCGTACGGACAATGGCATCCTCTCAAGGCACCATGGATCCGTACTCATCGCAAATGTAAAGGAGCACGATCATGGGCAAATATTTCCTGGCGTGGATTCTGGGCGTGCCGGCCATCGTTCTTGTGCTGATCTATCTGTTCTTCCATTAATCAGCGTGAAAAAAACGCCAACCCAACGAGGTTGGCGTTTTCCTGCCCAGCGAGGGAACTTGCTTGGCAGATCAGCCTTTCCGGCCGCGATGATCGCGGAACGGTCGCTGGACCAGTCAGAACTTTCCAGGCATTTATTCTTAATTTCCCGTTAGCTTAAGTAAGCGTGTCACGGCGCTGCCCGCATGTGGCGCTTTCGCATCGTTCCTTTGCGTTGACAGGCCTCATGGGCGAAAGTCTCGGGCAAAACTCGTACTATATTTACAGCTCAAAGTGCCAGCTCACTTTTTAACTGGGGATAAAAATGCGATCCATACGTGGAACAGGTGGACCGGGAAGCGCCTCCCGCTGGTTGTTGCCGTGCCTGCTCGCCGGCCTGGCGACGGCACAGGGTGCCGGGCCGGCCGAACCGCAGGCCGCGGCCGCGCCTACCGGCTATCGCGTGATCAACCTGGGCACCGGAGACCTCAGCGAACTACCGGTCGTCAACAGCAAAGGCCAGGTGTCGTTCTCGATGCAGTCGGGGGCCGGCTCCCGCGGATACTTCTATGACGGAACGGTAACGACCGATATCGGCACCCTGGGCGGCCCGGGCACCAATGCGGTCGACGTGAACGACGCGGGACAGGTGACCGGCCGTTCCACGCTTCCGTCCGGCCTCGAGCACGCCTTCGTGTGGCGCAGCGGCAGAGGCATGATCGATCTTGGCGTCCTCCCGGGCGCGGCGAATTCGGCGGCGTCGGCGATCAACAACCGCGGTGTCGTGGTGGGCACTTCCGAAGGTGTGCCGTCGACGCCGCCGCATGCGTTCCGCTGGAGCGCCACCGACGGAATGCAGGACCTGGGCGCGTTCACGACCGGGAACACCAGCTTTTCCAGCGCGACGTTGATCAACGATGCCGGGCTGATTGCAGGGAATTCGGATACGGCCGCCATGAGCCGCGATGGATTCGTGTGGACGCGTAAAAGCGGCATGATCGATATCTCGGCCCCTGGCAGCGGCGACGCCTATCCCTACGCGATCGGCCCCAAGGACCAGGTCGCCGGCGCTTTCATCGGACCCGCCAACGCTTATCTTTACCACGCCTTCTTCTGGACCCGCGCCAGCGGCATGCTCGATCTCGGTACGGCCGGGGGCACCGAATCGTTTGTGCTGGCAATGAACCCCAAGTTGCATGCGGCCGGCGTCATCGATTTCGGCACCGACAGGCAGCACGCGATGTCGTGGACGCGTGCCGGTGGCATGGTCGATCTCGGCACGCTCGGCGGGCTGCAATCGCGCGCCATCGGCATCAACGGCAAGGGACAGATCGTCGGTTCGGCAGACAACGCGGGCGGCGATTCACGGGCCTTCCTGTGGGCCGCGAACCAGGGCATGATCGACCTGAACATGCGTCTGCGCGATGCCCCCGCCGGTCTCAAGCTGGACGACGCCTTGGCGATCAACGACAGCGGAATGATCGTGGCGAGTTCGAACGCCGGGCTGGTGCTGCTGAAGCCGGACGATGGCAAACCGGTGGCTTGCGCGCTCGGCCCGCTCGAGGCGGCAGATGTGGTGAAGCGGGGCGCTCCGCTGGAGGCATCGGTCGGCTTCAGGGGAGAGAGCCTGGCCGGGATGCGCAGCCTCACCTGGTCATGGGGTGACGGCAGTGCAGGCCAGGCCGGCAAGTTGAGCGTGAGCGGCGCCGCCGGCAGCGCCAGCGCCAGCCACAGTTACGCCGCGCCGGGCATCTATTCGGTGCGGGCCACGATCGTCGACGCTGCCGGCCGTAGCGCCGCGGTCAGCCGCAAGCTCATCGTCTACGAGCCGTCCGGCGGCGTGGTGGCGGGCAGCGGCAGCTTCGTGTCGCCGCAAGGTGCGCTCAGGAAGGCGCCGGGCCGTTCCGCCAGGGCGTCCTTCAGCTTCCTGGCCGGCGCCGGGGCCCAACTGCAGGTCGACCTTCCCGGCATGAGCTTCCGCAGCGCCAGCCTGCGGCCGGTGGCGGTGAAGGGAGCGGGGGCGCAGTTCGAAGGCAGCGGTACGATCGATGGCTCAGGCGGTTATAAATTTATCCTGAGCACGATGACGGGCGCGGCCGCAAGCCCGGGCGAGCGGGGCCGTTTCAGCCTGAAGGTCTGGCATCTCGATCCCGTGACGCACAAGGAGGTGGTGGATTACGACAGCCAGGGCACGCGCCCCGGTGTTGCCGGCGGGGCGCTGGTAGCGGGGAGGATACTGCAGCAATAGCCGGGGCCGGCCGTGCTTCAGTTCTTGCGGACGAACTCCGACTTCAGGCTCATCGCGCCAAAACCGTCGATCTTGCAATCGATGTCGTGGTCGCCCTCGACCAGGCGGATGCTCTTGACCTTGGTGCCCTGCTTGATGACGCCGCCACCGCCCTTGAGCTTGAGGTCCTTGATGACGGTGACGGAGTCGCCATCCTGCAATACATTGCCGGCCGCGTCGCGCCATACGCGCGCCGCTTCTTCCGGGGCGGCTTCGGCCGCGATCGGCCATTCATGCGCGCATTCGGGGCAGACGTAGTTGCCGGAGCCGTCTTCATAGGTGAGCACGGAGCTGCAGGCGGGGCAGGGAGGTAAGGTCGTCATGGGCATTATCGGTGCTTGGCAAGGCGGAAAAGAAAACGCCACCCGGAGGTGGCGTTTTCTTTGAATCTTGGTGGCCCGGGGCGGAATCGAACCACCGACACAAGGATTTTCAATCCTCTGCTCTACCAACTGAGCTACCAGGCCAAGAGAGGCATGATTATAGCCAGTGACTTCCAAGGTCGCAAGTCCTGAGCGGCAATTTTTTCACGGGCCCGCGGAAGCGCCCCGCGGCAGGCGGGCGAAGCCGCCTCAGGGCAAAGGGCTATAATGCCTGCATGACTACACAGACCTCTTCCTCCGCACAATATCGTGCCGACGGCCGCCGCCAGAGCGACGTCTGCATCGTCGGCAACGGCGCGATCGCCAAGACCGCCGCCCTGGGCTTTTCCCAGGCCGGGCACAGCGTCACCCTGCTGGTGCCGCCCGCGCGTCCGGGCGCGGAAGAGACGGCCGGCGCCTCCGCGGGCGGCGAGAAGCCCTGGGACGTGCGCGTCTACGCGCTCAACCATACGGCGCAGAAGCTGCTGTCTTCGCTGAAGGTCTGGGGTGCTCTCGACATGACGCGCGTTGCGCCGGTCGACGCCATGGACATCAAGGGCGACGGCGAGCAGGGCGGCCACCTGGGCTTCGACGCCTTCGGCGCCCACACCGGCACCCTGGCCTGGATCGTCGAGGACAGCAACCTGAACACCGCGCTGGACGCCGCCCTGCGCTTCGCCCAGAACGTCGACATCGTCACCGGCCGCGCCTGCCGGCTGAGCTGCAGCCCGCTCGGCGCCAAGGTCGAACTGGAAGACGGCGCACCGATCGAAGCCCAGCTGCTGCTGGGTGCCGACGGCCGCGAATCCTGGGTGCGCGGCCAGTGCGACATCGGCATCGATTACCGCTCCTACCACCAGCACGCCATCGTCGCCAATTTTTCCTGCGAAAAGCCGCACCACAACGTCGCCCACCAGTGGTTTACTTGCAAGGACGGCATCATCGCCTTGCTGCCGCTGCCGGGCAACAAGGTCTCGCTGGTGTGGTCGGCGCCGGAAACCCTGGCCGACACCATCATGAACGAGTCGCTGGGCGAGCTGGCGATCCGCCTCGGCGAATACTCGGAAACGCAGCTCGGCCTGCTCAAGCCCCTGCAGCCGCACGAGCTCCCGCTCGCGCCAGTCAAGGCGATCCCGCTGGCCCTGGTGCGCCCGCATGCGATCACGGCGCCGCACGTGGCCCTGATCGGCGACGCCGCCCACGCCGTGCATCCGCTGGCCGGCCATGGCATGAACCTCGGCTTCGGCGACATCGTCGACCTGCTGCGCATCGTGAATGCGCGCGAAACCCATCACGGCATCGGCGACGAACGCGTGCTGGCGCGCTATGCCCGTGCACGCAAGGAAGGCGTCCTCCTCATGCAGCTGGCAACCGATGGGCTCGAACGCTTGTTCGGCGCCAATCTCGAGCCAGTGCGCGTGGTGCGCAATTTGGGATTAAACTTGCTGGATAAGTTGCCCTTGGTAAAGCGCAGGCTGATCTCCCACGCCCTTGGTAAGTAAGTGGGTAAATAATCTTTAAGGAATAAGTTCATGGGTAAGACCAAACTCGCCGTCCTGCTGGCGGCCGGCCTCGTCACATCCTGCGTCGGCGCGCAGAACTCGGTCGAGGCGACCATCAAGAAGAATATCGAGCCGCGCCTGGGCGGGGCAAAAATCGAATCGATCAAGGAAACGCCCTACAGCGGCCTGTACGAACTGCGCGTCGCCGGCGACATCCTGTACACCGACAAGAAAGGTGAATACCTGATCATCGGCCACGTCTACGATGCCAAGACCACGCGCGACCTGACCCGCGAGCGCATCGACGACATCAACAAGATCAAGTTCTCGGACCTGCCGTTCAACGACGCCATCAAGCAGGTCCATGGCGACGGCAAGCGCGTGATCGCCGTGTTCGAAGACCCGAACTGCGGCTACTGCAAGCGCCTGCGCCAGACCACGCTGAAGGACCTGAACAACGTCACCATCTACACCTTCATGTACAACATCCTGTCCGACGACTCCTTCGTGAAGTCGAAGAACATCTGGTGCGCGCCGGACCGCGGCAAGGCCTGGGATGACTGGATGATCGGCGGCAAGGCGGCCGCGGCGGCCCCGGCCAGCTGCGAGACCCCGAACGACAAGATCCTGGCGCTGGGCCAGAAGCTGAAGATCCAGGGCACGCCGGCGATCTTCTTCACCGACGGCTCGCGCATTCCGGGCGCGGTCGACCTGCCGACGCTCGAGAAAAAACTGGAATCGATCAAGCAGTAAGGGGATGGGGCCTCGGCCACACCTGCAGCCGCTCGCTACGGTTTTCCGGGGCCCCTGTTACGTTCGTAGATAAAAACAGCAACACCGTCCAAAACGAGGAGTAGAACTTGGTCACTCTGAACATCAACGGGCGCGACCAGCAGGTCGACGCCGATCCCTCCACGCCCATCCTCTGGGCGCTGCGCGACAACCTCAACATGACCGGCACCAAGTTCGGCTGCGGCGCTGCCCTGTGCGGCGCCTGCACCGTGCACCTGAACGGCGAGGCGATCCGCTCCTGCGTCACGCCGATCTCCGCCGCCGCCGGCCAGAAGATCACCACCATCGAAGCGATGGAGACGGACAAGGTCGGCAAGGCCGTGCAGGACGCCTGGGTCAGGCACGACGTGCCGCAGTGCGGCTACTGCCAGAGCGGCCAGGTGATGAGCGCTACCGCGCTGCTGCGCGTGAACAAGGCGCCGAGCGATGCCGACATCGACAACGCCATGAGCGGCAATATCTGCCGCTGCGGTACCTATCAACGGATCCGCGCGGCCATCAAGGATGCCGCTAAAACCATCGCCATCGCGTAAGGAGCCGACATGCGACCACAATGGTTCAACAACGCGGGCCTGCCGGGCGCCGCGCAGGGCAGCGCATTCGCCAAAACCTCGCGCCGCGGTTTCCTGAAGGCCGGAACCGTCGCTACCGGCGGACTGGTGCTGGGCTTCATGCTGCCGTCCGGCGGACGGCTGGCGCGCGCCGCCGATGCGAAACCCGTCGTCTATGCGCCGAACGCCTTCCTGCGCGTGGCGCCGGACAATACCGTTACCGTGATCGTCAACCGCCTCGAATTCGGCCAGGGCGTGCACACCTCGCTGCCGATGGTGATCGCCGACGAACTCGATGCCGACTGGGCGCAGGTGCGCGCCGAGCTGGCGCCGGCCGCCGACGTGTACAAGGACCCGGCCTTCGGCATGCAGATCACCGGCGGCTCGGGCACCATCGCCCACTCCTTCACCCAGTACCGCGAAGTCGGCGCCCGCGCCCGCGCGATGCTGATGGCCGCCGCCGCCGAGCAGTGGAAAGTCCAGCCGGCCCAGTGCCGCACCGCCAAGGGCGTGGTCTACGGCCCGGCGGGCCAGAAGGCCACCTACGGCTCCCTGGCGGACGCCGCGATGAAGCAGCCGGTGCCGGACGCCGTCACCCTCAAGCAAGCGAAGCAGTTCCGCTACATCGGCAAGCCGACCAAGCGCCTGGACGCGCGCGCCAAATCCAGCGGCCACCAGCAGTTCGGCCTCGACTTCAAGCCTGAAGGCGGCAAGCTGGCCGTCGCCGTGGTCGCCCATCCGCCGGTCTTCGGCGCCAGGGTGGCGAAGTTCGACGCTGCGAAAGCCAGGGCGATCCGCGGCGTGCTCGAAGTGGTGGAGATCCCGGTCGACCGTGGCGGACGCGGCGTCGCCGTGATCGCCGAAGGCTACTGGCCGGCCAAGCAGGGCCGCGACGCCCTCGAGATCGAATGGGATACCGGCGCCGTCGGCAAGCTCGATTCCGCCGCCCAGCTGGCCGAGTTCACCGAGCTGTCCAAGACCCAGGGCGCGGTCGCCCGCAAGGCCGATACCGCGGCCGGCAACGCCGCCAGGACCATCTCGGCGGTGTATGAATTCCCCTATCTGGCGCACGCGCCGATGGAACCGCTCAACTGCACGGTCGACCTGAAGATTGATAGCTGCACCCTGTGGGTCGGCTCGCAATTCCAGACCGGCGACCAGGCCGCGGCGGCGAAAACCGCCGGCCTGAAACCGGAGCAGGTGACCCTGCACACGATGATGGCGGGCGGCGGCTTCGGCCGGCGCGCGGTGCCGACCTCGGACTTCGTGGTCGAGGCGGTCAACATCGCCAAGGCCTACAAGACGGCCGGCCGCAGCGGCCCGGTGAAGATGATCTGGAGCCGCGAGGACGACATCCGCGGCGGCTACTACCGTCCGTCGCACGTGCACCGCGCCGAACTCAAGCTGGACGCCCAGGGCAGGATCGTCGCCTGGGACCACGTCATCGTCGGCCAGTCGATCGCCGCCGGCACCCCGTTCGAGAACTTCATGATCAAGAATGGCGTGGACAGCACCATGGTCGAGGGCATGGGCGAACCCTATGACGTGCCGATGAACCTGTCGGCCCACATTGCCAAAGCCAACGTGCCGGTGCTGTGGTGGCGTTCGGTGGGCTCGACCCACACCGCCTTCGTGATGGAAACCCTGATCGACGAGGCAGCCCACGCCGCCAAGGAAGATCCGGTCGCCTACCGCAAGAAGCTGATCGACAAGAAGCACGCGCGCCACCATGCGGCGCTGGACCTGGCGGTGGCCAAGTCCGGCTATGGCAGGAAGACCCTGCCGAAAGGCCATGCCTGGGGCGTGGCGGTGCACGAATCCTTCAACACCGTGGTCGCCTACGTGGTCGAAGCGTCGATCGGCAAGGACGGCACGCCGAAGCTGCACAAGGCGGTCGCCGGCGTGCACTGCAACCTGGCGGTGAATCCGCTGTCGATCGCGGCCCAGGTCGAGGGCGCCGCCCTGATGGCGCTGGGCACCACGTTGCCGGGCGCCCGCATCACGCTGAAGGATGGCGTGGTCGAGCAGCAGAACTTCGGCGACTACACGGTGGCGCGCATGAACGACATGCCGCAAGTCGACGTGCACATCGTGCCGTCCGAGGATCCGCCGACCGGCCTGGGCGAACCGGGCCTGCCGCCGCTGGCGCCGGCCTTCGCCAACGCCCTGTTCAGGCTGACCGGCAAGCGGCTGCGCAAGCTGCCGTTCGACCTCGCATCGAGCCGAGGCTGAACCGGCCATGAGCGCGCTCCCGGTCGTCGGCATTTTGCTGGCCGCGGGCAGGGGGCGCCGCTTCGATCCGCTGGGGCAGCGTAACAAGCTGCTCCAGATCCTGCCAGGCCCCGGCGGCGAGCCGGTGGTCGTCGCCAGCGCGCGCAAGCTGCTGGCCGTCGTCTCCAGCGTGATTGCCGTGGTGCCGCCCGGCGATGGCGGCGTGGGCGCGCTCCTGTCCTCGATCGGCTGCGACGTCACCGTCTGCCCCGAGGCCGATACCGGCATGGGCGCCTCGCTGGTGCACGCGATTCGTGCTTCCTTGCCAAGAGAACCCGCATCCTGGCTGGTGGCGCTGGGCGACATGCCGCATGTAGCGCCGGCCACGCTGCGCCTGCTGTCCGATGCGCTGGCTGCCGGGGCGCCGATCGCCGCCCCCGTGCTGGATGGCCGGCGCGGCAATCCGGTCGGCTTTGGCCGCCTCCACCTCGACGCATTGCTGGCGCTGCGGGGCGACCAGGGCGCGCGCCGCCTGCTGCAATCTTTTCCCGTCACCGAGATCGCGGTCGCGGATCCCGGCATCTTCCGCGATATTGACACTCCCGCCGACATCTAGATACTGTACGGTTTGAACTCCCTTCGGCCGAAGAATCCGATTACACTACGGCGGATAAGAGAGAGATTGTTCAATACCATGAAAAAAACGAGTCAGAAGAAGACGGCCGGGGTGCAGTACACCATCGTGCCGAAGGACCTCGCGGGCCACCTGTTCAACGTCACCGTCACCGTCGCCGCGCCAGACCCGCAAGGGCAGGTGTTCGTGCTCCCGGCCTGGATCCCGGGCAGCTACATGATCCGCGAATTCGCGCGCAATATCGTGCGCATCCGCGCCGAATCGGGGGGCCAGCCGGTCGACCTGGTCAAGCTCGACAAGCACACCTGGCGCGCGGCGCCGGTGGCCGGTCCGCTGACCCTGCACTACGAAGTCTATGCCTGGGACCTGTCGGTGCGCGCCGCCCACCTGGACCAGACCCACGGTTTCTTCAACGGCACCAGCGTGTTCCTGCGCGTGCAGGGGCAGGAAGCGGCGCCGCACCAGGTCGACATCCAGCGCCCAAGCGACCCGGCCGCCGCCGACTGGCGCGTGGCGACTTCGCTGCCCGAGCTGGGCGCCAGGCGCTACGGCTTCGGCACCTATATCGCCGCCGACTACGACGACCTGATCGACCATCCGGTGGAGATGGGCGATTTCGCGCTCGCCTCCTTCAAGGCCCACGGCATCCCGCACGACATCGTGGTCACCGGCCGCGTGCCCAACCTGGACATGGAGCGCCTGCAGCAGGACCTGAAAGCCATCTGCGAAACCCAGATCGCCTTCTTCGAGCCGAAGACCAGGAAGGCGCCGATGGACCGCTACGTCTTCCTGACCATGGCGGTCGGCGACGGCTACGGCGGCCTGGAACACCGCGCCTCGACGGCCCTGATCTGCTCGCGCGCCGACCTGCCGACCACCGCCGCGCCGAAGACCGCCGAGCGCAGCGAGGGCTACGTGACCTTCCTCGGCCTGTGCAGCCATGAGTACTTCCACACCTGGAACGTCAAGCGCATCAAGCCGGCCGTGTTCGCGCCCTACGACCTGCAGGTCGAGAACTACACGCCGCTGCTGTGGCTGTTCGAAGGCTTCACCAGCTATTACGACGACCTGATGCTGGTCCGCAGCGGCATCATCAGCGAGGCGACTTATTTCAAGTTGCTCGGCAAGACCGTCAGCAACGTCTGGCGCGGCAGCGGCCGCACCAAGCAGAGCATCGCGGAATCCAGCTTCGACGCCTGGACCAAGTACTACCGCCAGGACGAGAACGCGCCGAACGCCATCATCAGCTACTACACCAAGGGCTCGCTGGTCGGCCTGGCCTTCGACCTGAGCATCCGCGCCAAGACCGGCGGCGCGAAATCGCTGGACGACCTGATGCGCGCGCTGTGGGAACGCTATGGCCGCGACTTCTACGCCGGCGCACCAGGTGCCGGCCGTGGCGTCACGGAGAAGGAGGTCGAAGCGCTGTTCGACGAAGTCAGCGGCCTGCGCCTGAAATCCCTCTTCGACCGCCATGTGCGCGGCACCGAGGACATCCCGCTGACCAAGCTGTATGCGCCCTTCGGCATCAAGGTGACGGATGAGCGCAAGAGCAGCAAGCCTTCGCTGAACATCGGCGCCGGCCGCGACCCGCTGGGCACCAAGCTGAGCCAGGTACACGAAGGCGGCGCGGCCCACCAGGCCGGACTGTCGGCAGGCGACATCGTGATCGCCGTCGATGGCCTGCGCGTGAACGGCAATCCGTCGAACCTGGACCAGCTGCTGTCCCGCTACCGCGTCGGCGATACCGTCACCGTGCACGCCTTCCGCCGCGACGAGCTGATGAGCTTCGACGTGGTGTTGCAGGGCTGCGTGGCGCCGGCCATCACCATCGGGGTGGCGCCTGGTACGCGCCGGGCGACGATCGCGCGGCCCAGCGCCAGCTGAGCGGCTTGCCCTTGCCGGCGGCCGGCCCTCATCGCATCCTGATCGTCGGCCTGCCGCCGGCCCAGATGCTCGACATCACCGGCCCGCTGGATGTGTTCACGACTGCGAATGAGCTGAGCATGGCGGCGGGCCGTCCGGCCCCCTACGAGGTCGGCCTGGCCGGCCCGGACGCCGGCATTCTCGCCACCACTTCCGGCATCGCCTTGCAGGCGGAATACAGCATCTTCGATGCGGCGCTGGCCGCCGGCACCGTGCTCGTCGCCGGCGGCCGCGGCGCCCGCGTGGCTGCCGAGGATGCGCGCCTGGTCGCGGCGCTGGCCGGCCTGTGCGAGCGCGCGCAGCGGGTCGCTTCCATCTGCACCGGCGCATTTCCGCTGGCGGCGACCGGCGTGCTGGACGGCCGCCGGGCCACCACACACTGGGCGCATTTCGACGAGTTTTCCGCACGCTTCCCGGCGGTGGACATCGACCGCGACGCCCTGTTCGTCGGCGCCGGCAAATTCCATACCTCGGCCGGCATCACGGCCGGCATCGATTTTTCCCTGTCGCTCGTCGAGCATGACCTCGGCAGCGAGCTGGCACGCGCGGTGGCGCGCGAGCTGGTGGTCTTCATGAAGCGTCCGGGCGGGCAATCGCAGTTCAGCACCCGCCTGATGCACGCCGCGACGGGCGACCAGCGCGAACGTTTCGACGCGCTGGCGCACTGGATGGCCGAGCACGTGAGCGAGGACCTGTCGATCGAGGCCCTGGCCGCGCGCCTTGCCATGAGCCCGCGGAACTTCGTGCGCCGCTTTACCGCCGCCATGCGGGTCACGCCCGGCAAGTACGTGCAGATGCTGCGCATCGACGAGGCGCGCCGCCTGCTGACGGAAGGCGACCTGCCGGTGGCGCAGGTTGCGGCGCGCTGCGGCTTTCATTCGGCCGAGGCGATGCGTATCGGCTTCCAGCGCCACCTGCATACCTCACCGAGCGAATTCCGCGACCGCTTCCGGAGCGCCGGCAGTTTGGCATAAATCTTGGGGTAAATGTCATTGTTGCCAAACTTGCTTTCCCTTACGCTGTGGTTTGTTTGCATAGGGGAAGGAAGCAATGAACTGGACCTTGAAAGGATGGGTGGCGCACGCCGCCCTGTTGCTGGCCGGCCTGTCATTCCCGTTTGCCGGCGCGGGCGCGGCCACGGACATGCCTCGAACGGGCTATGCCGCCCAGGCGGACGCCCTGGTACAGGATTACGTGCGCAATGAGTTGTTCAGCGGCGCCGTGCTGGTCGCCAGGGACGGCAAGCCGCTGTTTCGAAAGGGCTTCGGCGCCGCCAACCGCGAATGGGGGATTGCGAACACGCCGGACACCCGGTTCCGGATCGGATCGGTGAGCAAGCAATTCACGGCCGCCGCGATCATGCGCCTCGTGGATGAGCACAAGCTGCTGCTCGACGATGCGGTCGGCAAGCATGTCCGCGATCTGCCGCCAGCCTGGCAGAAGGTGAGCATACGCCAGTTGCTCCAGCATACCTCGGGCATTCCCCGCTACACGATGCTCGACGGCTTCGACGATAGGCTCGTCCGCATCAGGCACACGCCACGCCAGCTCATCGATCTGGTGAAAGACCTGCCGCTCGAATTCGAGCCGGGAACGAAGTTCGAGTACGACAATACCGGCTACATCCTGCTGGGGTGCGTCATCGAGGCGGTCAGCGGCATGCCTTACCGGGACTACCTCGAACAGAAACTGCTGGGGCCGCTGGGCTTGAGGCATTCCGGCTATGACGACGGGCGCAGGATACTCGAGAGGGTCGCCCAGCCCTATACCGATGGCCCCGACGGCATCAATCGGGCCGGACCGGCCGACATCAGCAATGCCTACGCTGCCGGCGCCATGGTCAGCAATGTCGACGACCTGCTGGCCTGGCAGCAGATGCTGGTGAACGGCAAGGTCCTCGGTCCGGACAGTAGCGCCGCGGTGTTCATCGATGGCGGACACCATTACGGCCTGGGCTGGTACATCGAGAACCGGCTTTCGCGCACGGTCCATGAGCATGGCGGCTCCTGGAACGGCTACGAATCCTTGCTCGCGTATTATCCCTTTGAACAGCTGACCGTGATCGTGCTGGGCAATCAAGGCGAGCAGGCGACGGTCGGACGGATCGCCGACGAGCTCGCGCGCCTGGCGCTGGGGCTGCCGCCGGCGCATCGCGAGGCCAGGGTCGATCCCGCTGTCTTTTCCCGCCTCGTCGGCCGCTACCGGCTGGCGCCGGACATGATGTTCAGCGTGACCAGCAAGGATGGGCAGCTGTTCGCTCAACTGTCCGGACAAAGGCAGCTGCAAATCTACCCGGAAGCTGCGAACCGCTATTTTTTCAAGGCCGTCGATGCGCAGCTGGTGTTCGACGAGCGTGACCCGGACCGTGCCGGCTATCTGGTCCTGCACCAGAACGGCGAGCAGATCAAGGCGCCGCGGATCGATTGAGTGCGTCTACAAAACAGGAGAAACCTATGCTTCAGATGCGTCCCAACTGCGAATGCTGCGACAAGGACCTGCCACCGGAATCGGCCGAGGCAAGGATCTGTTCCTTCGAGTGCACCTTCTGTACGGATTGCGCCACGAAGGTCCTGAAAAACAGCTGCCCGAACTGCGGGGGCGAGATGGTCGCACGCCCCAGAAGGCCGCTGGAAAAGCTCGCGAACAATCCTGCATCTACCGAGCGGGTAGTGAAGCAGGGCGGCTGCCCGCAGGCGGCATAAGGCCGGCCATTCAGGGCGTCTGCAGCCCGGCCAGGCTGCGCAACTGGTAGCGGTTTGCGTCCGCGAACAGGAAGGTTTCCGAGAAGGTCAGCTTGCCGCTCGCCTGCGCCAGGTGCTGCGGAGGCGGCAGCGGGGTACTGCGGCGCATCGAGTCGAGCGCGATTTGCGAGGCGTCCGGATCGCGCGAGCGCTGCACCACGATGTCGGCCAGGCGGCCGTCGCGGTCGACCGTGATTTCCAGCACCACGATGGCCGGCAGCATGGGCGGCAGCTTGCCGTTGAAGCTGCGCTCGGGATTGTGCCGCAGGACGTGCTGGGCGACCTGGGTCTTGTAGTCGTCCAGTCCCGCCGGAGAGGGTTTCGAGGGCGGGGACGAGGTAAAGGGGCGGATGACCGCGCTGGCGACATGTCCGACCGAGGAGGCGACGGCCGTCGTGGCCGTGATCACGGTCGAGCATCCGCTCAAGCCTGCGATCAAAAACATGAGTACCAGGCAAGTACGGACGATCGTCTTCATGACCGGAACCTCCCAAAACCTGCTGCCGCTCGCAACGTCCCTTCAATATTACTGCTAGTCGAATAAACGTTGCAACTCCGTGCCGGGATCGGGCGCGCGCATGAAGGCCTCGCCCACCAGGAAGGCATGCACGCTGGCGTCGCGCATGCGCTTGACGTCGGCCGGCGCCAGGATCCCGGACTCGGTCACCACCAGGCGCTCCGCCGGGATATTCGGCAGCAGACCGATGGTGGTGTCGAGCGTGACCTCGAAGGTGCGCAGGTTGCGGTTGTTGATGCCCAGCAGCCTCGTCTTGAGGCGCAGCGCAGCGTTCAACTCGTCGCCGTCATGCACTTCGACCAGCACATCCATGCCGAGTTCCTGGGCACAGGCTTCCAGTTCCGCCATCAGGCCATGATCCAGGGCAGCCACGATCAAGAGGATAGCATCGGCGCCCATCGCGCGCGCTTCGTAGACCTGGTACAGGTCGACCATGAAATCCTTGCGGATCACCGGCAGTTCGCAGGCGGCGCGCGCCTGTTTCAGGTACTCGCTCGACCCCTGGAAGAACTGGGCGTCGGTCAGCACCGACAGGCAGGCGGCGCCGCCCCTGGCATAGCTCTCGGCGATGGCGGCCGGCTGGAAGTCGGCGCGCAGCACGCCCTTCGACGGCGAGGCCTTTTTGACTTCGGCGATCACGCCGGCGCGTCCGCCTGCGATGTTGCGGCGCAGGCTGGCCTCGAAGCCGCGCAGATTGCCGCGCAGTTCGCCGTCGCCCTCGACTTCGGCGCGCAGGCTGTACAGGTCGCGGTATTTTTTGGCGGCGGCGACTTCGTCGGCTTTCACCGCCAGGATCTTGTTCAGGATGTCGGACATGATTTCTTTCTACTCAGTTCGCGGCGCCGAGCTGGCGCGTCACGCTGACGAACTGGTCGAGCTTGGCCAGCGCGGCGCCCGAGGCGATGGCCGCGCGCGCCTTCTGCAGGCCCTCTTCGATCGAGGCGGCGACGCCGGCCGCGTACAGCGCGGTGCCGGCATTCAGCGCCACGATGTCGTGCGCCGGACCCGGTTCGCCGCGCAGGGCTTCCAGCACGCGCGTCTGCGATTCGGCGGCGTTCGCGACCTTCAGGTTGCGGCTGGAGATCATGGCCAGGCCAAAGTCTTCCGGGTGGATCTCGTATTCGCGGATTTCGCCGTTGACGAGTTCACCGACCATGGTGCCGGCGCCCAGCGAGACTTCGTCCATATTGTCGCGGCCCCACACCACCACCGCGTGTTCGGCGCCGAGGCGCTGCAGCACGCGCACCTGGATGCCGACCAGGTCGGGGTGGAACACGCCCATCAGGATGTTCGGTGCGCCGGCCGGATTGGTCAACGGCCCCAGGATGTTGAAGATGCTGCGCACGCCGAGTTCGCGGCGTACCGGCGCCACATTCTTCATCGCCGCATGGTGGTTGGGCGCGAACATGAAGCCGATGCCGGTCTGGGCGATCGATTGCGCGATCTGCTCGGGCTTGAGGTCGATCTCGGCGCCCAGGGCTTCGATCAGGTCGGCGCTGCCGCTGGACGAAGACACGCTGCGCCCGCCATGCTTGGCCACGCGCGCGCCGGCGGCTGCGGCCACGAACATCGAGGCGGTCGAGATATTGAAGGTGTGGGCGCCGTCGCCGCCGGTGCCGACGATGTCGAGCAGCCTGGTGGTGTCGGCCATCGGCACCTTGGTCGAGAACTCGCGCATGACCTGGGCCGCGGCGGTGATCTCGCCGATGGTTTCCTTCTTCACGCGCAGGCCCATGGTGATGGCCGCGACCATGGTCGGCGACATCTGGCCCGACATGATCTGCCGGAACAGGTGCAGCATCTCGTCGTGGAAGATTTCGCGGTGTTCGATGCAGCGCAGGAGCGCTTCTTGCGGGGTGATCATGTCAGCGCTCCAGGAAGTTCTTCAACATGGCGTGTCCGTGCTCGGACAGGATGGATTCGGGATGGAACTGCACGCCCTCGATGTCGAATTCCTTGTGGCGCACGCCCATGATTTCGCCGTCGTCGGTCCATGCCGTCACTTCCAGGCAGGCCGGCAGCGAGGCGCGCTCGATCGCCAGCGAGTGGTAGCGGATCACGGTGAAGGGGCTCGGCAGGCCCTTGAACACGCCGAGTCCCGTGTGGGCGATCTTCGAGGTCTTGCCGTGCATGACCTGTTTGGCGCGGATGATCTTGCCCCCAAAAGCTTCGCCGATCGCCTGGTGGCCGAGGCACACGCCCAGGATCGGCTTCCTGCCCTTGAATTCCTTCAGCACGTCGACCGAGACGCCGGCATCCTTCGGGCTCTTCGGGCCCGGCGAGATGCAGATGCGGTCCGGGTTCATGTCCGCGATCTGTTCGAGCGTGATCTCGTCGTTGCGCACCGTGCGCACATCCTCGCCCAGCTCACCGAAGTACTGCACGATGTTGTAGGTGAACGAGTCGTAGTTGTCGATCATGAGCAGCATGTCAGATCTCCCCATCCAGTCCGTCTTGCACTTGCTCGGCCGCGCGCAGCACGGCGCGTGCCTTGTTTTCCGTTTCCAGCCATTCCATCTCGGGGATGGAATCGGCCACGATGCCCGCAGCCGCCTGCACGTACAGGTTGCCGTCCTTGATCACGCCGGTGCGGATCGCGATCGCCACGTCCATCTCGCCGCCGAAGGAGAGATAACCGCAGGCGCCGCCGTAGATGCCGCGCTTGACCGGCTCGAGCTCGTCGATCACTTCCATCGCCCGTACTTTCGGCGCGCCGGTCAGGGTGCCGGCCGGGAAGGTGGCGCGCAGCACGTCCAGGTTGGACATGCCGTCCTTGAGTTCGCCTTCCACGTTGGAGACGATGTGCTGCACGTGCGAGTATTTTTCGATGACCATCTGGTCCGTCACCTTCACCGTGCCGGTCTTGGCGATGCGGCCGATGTCGTTGCGCGCCAGGTCGATCAGCATCACGTGCTCGGCGACCTCCTTCGGATCGTTCAGCAGCTCGTGGGCCAGCTCGGTGTCGCGTTCCGGCGTCGAGCCGCGCGGGCGGGTGCCGGCGATCGGACGCAGGGTCACCTTGCGGCCGCCCTCCGGCTGCAGCTCGTTGCGGACCAGGATCTCCGGCGAGGAGCCGACGATCTGCATGTCGCCGAAGTTGTAGTAGTACATGTAGGGCGAGGGGTTCAGCGAACGCAGCGCGCGGTACAGCGACAGCGGCGAGTCGACGTAAGGCTTGCGGATGCGCTGACCGATCTGCACCTGCATCAGGTCGCCGGCCATCACGTATTCCTTGGCCACCGCCACCGCCTTCAGGTAATCCGCCTTGCTGAAGTCGCGCACCGCTTCGGTACGTACCGAGCTCGAAGTGACAGGCGCATCGACGCTACGGCGCAGCATCACGCGCAGGTCCTTCAGGCGCTGGCGCGCCCGCGCATAGGCTTCCGGCTGGGCGGGATCGGCGTAGACGATCAGGTAGAGCTTGCCCGACAGGTTGTCGATCACGGCCAGCTCTTCGGTCTGCATCAGCTGGATGTCCGGCAGTCCCAGCTCGTCCTGCGGCGCCTTGCCCGCCAGCTTCTTCTCGATGTGGCGTACGGTGTCGTAGCCGAAGTAGCCGGCCAGGCCGCCGCAGAAGCGCGGCAGTCCCGGACGCAGGGCGACCTTGAAGCGCTGCTGGTAGGCCTCGATGAAGTCGAGCGGATTGCCTTCGTGCGTTTCGATGACTTCGCCGTTCCGTTCGACCGTGGTCATGTCACCGCTGGTGCGCAGGAGGGTCTTCGCCGGCAGGCCGATGAAGGAGTAGCGCCCGAAGCGCTCGCCGCCGACCACGGACTCGAGCAGGAAGGTGTTCTTGCCGGCGTCCTGGCTCTGGGCCAGCTTCAGGTAGAGCGTGAGCGGGGTTTCGAGATCGGCGAAGGCTTCCGCGATCAGGGGGATACGGTTATAGCCTTGCGTGGCGAGCGATTTGAATTCGAGTTCGGTCATGCTTTTCTCCGGACCGGCCGCGAGGAGGGAGAGCGGCCGGCGTTTTCTTCAAAAAACCTGCCGGTTGGTTTTACACGCAGGGCGTGCACCGGCAGCAATCAACGGGGTTTAGTTAGCCCAGGATTGCCAGCGTCGCCACAGCCAGGCCTCGAGGGCGCCGGTTTGGTTGACGGTGTGTTTTTTGGTGAAAAACATGTATAGATAAGTTAGTTTGACGTACTGTTGTGAGCAGATATCAGCTTCGCTGCATCGAGCAGCGAATCAACTATACCATCGGAATTAATAGTTTGCACAGGCATTCCGTGGTTATAACCATATGGCACAGTGAGCACAAAGCAACCGGCGGCCCGCGCCGCCTCGGCGTCGTTGCTCGAATCGCCGATCGCCACCACGGCTGAAGGCAGGAGGCCGAAGTCGCGGCAGACCTGCTGCAAGGGCAGGGGATCGGGCTTCTTTTTCGGCAGCGAGTCGCCGCCGTAGACCAGCTCGAACCAGGGCGCCAGGCCTTTCCGCTCCAGCAGGGGTAAAGTGAAAGCGACAGGCTTGTTGGTCACGCAGGCCAGGCGCAGGCCTTGCGCCTTCAGGGCCTTCAGTCCCTCGATCACGTCCGGGAACAGGGTGGCGCGTTCGCCGTTGATCGCCAGGTAGTGCCGCTGGTAGGCGGCCATGGCGTCATCGAATACGGCGTCGATGCGGGCGCTGTCGTAGTCCAGGGCCAGCACGTCGCGGATCAGCTTTTCCGAGCCCTTGCCGACCATCGGTTCGATGGTGGCCTGGTCGATCGGCGCAAGGCCGAACTCCGCGCGCATGCCGTTCAGCGCCAGTTCGAAATCCGGCACCGTGTGCAGCATGGTGCCGTCGAGGTCGATGATGGCGGCCTGGATTGCCGCAGCGCCGGCCCTCATTACTTCGCCTTTACCGAAGCCAGTTCGGCGCGCATGGCGTCGATCACGGCCTTGTAGTCGGGCTTGCCGAAGATGGCGGAACCGGCCACGAAGGTGTCGGCGCCGGCGGCAGCCACGGCGGCGATGTTGTCGGCCTTGATGCCGCCGTCGACCTCCAGCATGATGTCGCGGCCGGATTCGTCGATCAGGCGGCGCGCCTGGGCGACCTTTTTCAGCGCTTCCGGAATGAAGGACTGGCCGCCGAAGCCGGGGTTCACCGACATGATCAGGATGATGTCGATCTTGTCCATCACGTGGTCGAGGTGGTGCAGCGGGGTGCCCGGATTGAACACCAGGCCGGCCTTGCAGCCGTTATCGCGGATCAGCTGCAGCGTGCGGTCGACGTGCTCGGAGGCTTCCGGGTGGAAGGTGATGATGTCGGCGCCGGCTTTCGCGAAGTCGGGGATGATGCGGTCGACCGGCTTGACCATCAGGTGGACGTCGATCGGCACCTGCACGTGCGGACGGATGGCCTGGCACACCATCGGGCCGATGGTCAGGTTCGGGACATAGTGGTTGTCCATCACGTCGAAGTGGATGATGTCGGCGCCGGCGGCAACGACATTCCTGACTTCCTCGCCCAGGCGGGCAAAGTCGGCGGACAGGATGCTGGGAGCGATGCGGTAGGTGGTCATGGCGGTCTGGAAGTCTGCAATTCAGAAAGACCGCTATTGTACGACGCCGCGCTTTCCGCCACCGTTGTATGATGGCGCCTTAGAAAAAAGGAAAGCCATGGCCGTCTACGATTTCGCGATCAATGTCAGGACCCAGTACCTGCCGGAACAATCCAAACCGGACCGGACACTGCATGTGTTCACCTACACGATCACGATCAAGAATACCGGCGATGTGCCGGCCCAGCTGATCTCGCGCCACTGGGTGATCACCGATGCCAGCGGCAAGACCCAGGAAGTGCGCGGCCTGGGCGTGGTCGGCCACCAGCCGCTGCTCAAGCCGGGCGAAGAATTCGAATACACCAGCGGCACCCAGCTGGAAACGGCCCAGGGCTCGATGACCGGCGAATACTTCTTCGTAGCCGAAGACGGCCACCGTTTCGAAGTCACGATCCCGGAATTCGTGCTGTCGCTGCCGCGCGCCCTGCACTGAGCCTGCGCGCCCCGGGCCTTACTTGCGCCCGGAGAACATCGTCCACCAGACGATGAAGATCAGCAGGCACAGGGCCGCTCCCGCTTCCAATACCAGTATCCACATAACGGTTCCTTATGTTTTCGACACGCCGAAGTGTACCCGCCCGCGGCCTCGCCGGGTTGGTTTCCATTGCCGCCTTGCTGGCCGCCTGTACCACGGCGCCACCGAAACCCACGCCGAAACCCCTGCCTGTGCCTTCGCCCCAGCCGAAGCCTCAACCCCAGCCACCCATTAAAATCCCGCCGCCGGTGGCGCCGGTGCCGTCCGGACCGGGGCAGCAGCCGCCCGCCGCGCCGCTGTTCACCCCGGTCGGCTTCGAGGCGCTGCCGGGCTGGCAGGAGGACGACCTGCGCCAGGCCTGGCCGGCCTACCTGTCGTCCTGCCGCGCGCTGGGGAACAAGGCGGACTGGAAGACGCCCTGCGCGGCCGCCAAGCTGGTCGATACCGGCGACGGCGTGGCGATCCGCCAGTATTTCGAAACGTATTTCGTGCCCAACCTGGTGCGCGCCGCGGATGGCGCGGACACCGGCCTGATTACCGGCTACTACGAACCGATGCTGCACGGCTCGCGCAAGCGCGGCGGCGCCTACCAGACGCCGCTCTACAAGGTGCCGGACGACCTCGTCACCGTCGACCTGGCCAGCGTCTATCCGAGCCTGAAGGGCATGCGCCTTCGCGGCCGCCTGGTCGGCAAGACCGTGGTGCCCTACGGCACCCGCGCCGAGATCGAGCGCGCGCGGCTGCCGGGCAAGGAACTGGTCTGGGTCGACGATCCGGTTGAAGCTTTCTTCCTCGAAGTCCAGGGTTCGGGACGGGTGGAGCTCGACGATTCCGGCGAGACTGTGCGCATCGCCTATGCCGACCAGAACGGCCATCCCTACAAGGCGATCGGGCGCTGGCTGGTCGAACAGGGCGAACTGACGGCCGGCCAGGCCTCGGCCCAGGGCATCAAGGCCTGGATCGCCGCCCATCCGGAGCGCCGCCAGGAACTCCTCAACGTCAATCCGAGCTATATCTTCTTCCGCGAGGAGCGCCTGCCCGATCCCGGCGTCGGCCCGAAAGGCGCGCTGGGCGTGCCCTTGAGCCCGAGCCGCTCGGTGGCGATCGACCCGTCCTTCCTGCCGCTGGGCGCGCCGATCTTCCTGTCGACCACCGAACCGGCCAGCGAGGTTCCGGTGCAGCGCCTGGTGATGGGCCAGGATACCGGCGGCGCCATCCGCGGCGCCGTGCGCGCCGACTTCTTCTTCGGCTTCGGCGACCAGGCGGCCGACAATGCCGGGCGCATGAAGCAGCGCGGCCAGCTGTGGGTGCTGCTGCCCCGGCCGGCGACCGTGCAGGCTTCACGCTGACGCTACTTGCCCGGCCGTTCAGGCAGGCGCTTTCAGGCGCGAATCTTGTGCAGCCGGGTGCCGAACAGGGTGCCCAGGGTCAGCAGCAGGGCGCCGGCCGCCACCACGCCCAGGCCGGCGCGCACGCCGATCCGTTCCGCCAGCAGCCCGGCGCCGGCCGCGCCCACCGGCGCCATCGCCACCGTCATGAAGCGCATGGTCGAGGTCATCCGGCCCAGGAAGGCGTCCGGCGTCACGCGCTGGCGCAGGGCCAGGTAGGGCAGGAAGAACAGGGTGGCGCCGCAATCCAGCCAGAACACCACCAGCGCATAGGCGGCCGCGCTGGCCGTACTGCTGCCGAACAGGTCGCGTGGAATGACCGGCATCAGCACGAAGCCGATGCTTGATGCACACAGCCCGATGGCGACCGTGCCGCCGGCGCCGAAGCGCGCCGTCAGGGGCTTCAGCAGCACCGAACTGGCCAGCACGCCGACTCCGCCCAGCATCTGGGCCGAGCCCATCATCCCCGGCGACATCCCGAGCACGCGGGTGGCGAACAGCACGTAGAGCGCCATGTAGCCGTAGAACAGCAGGTGCCAGCAGGCCGAGGTCCAGGCCAGCAGGCGCAGCACCGGCTGGCGCCAGACGAAGGCGAGGCCGTCCAGTATGTCGCGCAATACGTGGGATTCGGGCGGCACCGGCTGCGGCTCGCGCGCCTTGACGCGCCGCAGGTTCCAGATCGAGACCGTGAAGCCCGCCACATTGAAGAGGATGGCGAAGGGCGCGCCCAGCGCCTGCACCAGCACGCCCGCCAGGCCGGGACCCAGCAGGCGCGAGGCCGATTCGGTGGCAGCGAACTTCGATTGCGCATCGATCAGGCCGTCGCGCCCGACCAGGAAGGTCATGAAGATCTGCTCGGCGCCGCCGCCCACCACCAGGCCGGTCCCGAGGACGAACTCGACCGCGTACATCCAGTGGATGGTGAGCCAGCCCTGCCACCAGGCGAAGGGCACGCTGGCCAGGCTCAGCGCCACCATCGCGTCGCTGCACAGCATGACGGGCAGGCGCCGGCTGCGGTCGAGCAGGACGCCGACGGGCAGGCCGAAGACCAGGAAGGGCAGGGAGCCGAGCGCCGCCAGGGTGCCCATCTGGGCCGGGGTAGCGTGCAGCAGCAGGGCCGCGCAGATGGGCAGGGCCAGCAGCGTGATCTGGGCGCCGAAATTGCTGAGGATGCTGCTGAACCAGAAGCGGCGGAAATCGGGATTGCGCAGCTGCGGATCGCCGTTCAGTTTGCGGAGGAAAGTAATTGGAGACACCACGCAATGATAACAAAGCGCCCTTGCCATTTATGCCACCCAAGGCGCTACAATCGAAGGGTTATCTTATTAAAGGATGTCCCATGGAATATTCTGACCTGCTGATCGAGAATCACGGCAAGGTTGTCGTGATCCGCCTGAACCGTCCGAAGGCGATGAATGCGCTGAACGACAATATGATGAACGAGCTGGGCGACGCGCTGACCAAGTTCGACGCCGACCCGGCAATCAACGTCATCGTCCTGACCGGCAGCGAGAAGGTCTTCGCGGCGGGCGCCGACATCGCCGCCATGGCCGACTACACCTATGCCGACACCTATCCCGGCAACTACATCGGCCGCAACTGGGAGCACATCCTGAACGTGCGCAAGCCGGTGATCGGCGTCGTCTCCGGCTATGCGCTGGGCGGCGGCTGCGAGCTGGCGATGATGTGCGACTTCCTGATCGCCGGCGACAGCGCCAAGTTCGGCCAGCCGGAAATCAAGGTCGGCGTGACTCCGGGCGCCGGCGGCACCCAGCGCCTGCCGCGCGCCATCGGCAAGTCGAAAGCCATGGACATGCTCCTGACCTGCCGCATGATCGACGCCGCCGAAGCCGAGCGCACCGGCCTGGTGTCGCGCGTGTTCCCGGCCGATACCGTGATGGAAGAAGCGCTGGCGGTGGCGAACACCATCGCCGCGATGCCGGTGTCGGTCGCCATGCAGATCAAGGACTCGGTCAACCGCGCCTTCGAGACCACCTTGACCGAAGGCGTGCGCTACGAGCGCCGCTACTTCCACGCCGGCTTCGGTACGCCGGCGCAGAAGGAGGGCATGAAGGCCTTCCTGGAGAAACGCAAGCCGAACTTCGAAGGCCTGTGATCCTGCCTGCCTCTGGTTTACATCAGAGGCAATTCCCCGGTGCCCAGCCGCACAGGGCGCTGAGGAGATTGATCCAGCGGCCATCGGGAATCGACGCGCCCTGGACCTTGGGGTCGCGCGGGACGTAGCCGTAGGACGTCACGCCGACCACCCGGTTCGATCCATTGTTCTTGCCGCTAGCACCGCCGTCCTGCAACTGCTGGAAGTTCTGGATCCACGGTCCGCCACTGGAGCCGCCCTCGGCGTCCGAGCCGTACTCGACATTGTTCGGCTCGACGACCTGGAAGGCCGCGCTGGTGATGATCTGCATCTTCTCGCAGCCGTCGAGATTGCAGGGATAGCCGAGCTTGGAGGTGTGGTTGTCCGCCAGGCTCAGGGTCTGCCAGCCGAGCCATCCGGTCAGGTCGCCCAGGGCACGCGTGCGGCCGCCCACCGGCTGGTCGTCGAAGACGATCATCGCGTAATCCGCGGCATTCGGCACCTCGCCGCCGCCGAAGGCCCAGTCACCGGTCACGATCACGACGCTCCAGTTCCAGGTCAGCAGGGGAGCGGTGCCGTCGCGAAATGCCGGCACGAACAGCCAGTTGCTATGGAAGCCGCTCGAGGTCCCGCTGTGCACGCAATGGCCGGCCGTGGCGACGATGCGGTGCTGGATCACCGACGCCGAGCAGAGGTAGGGCTGGCCGTCGATCGAGAAGAAGAGCGTGCCCGCCGTTATATACGGATAGGCGCGGTCCGCGGAGAAGGGGGCGGACGCACCGGTGAACATGGGGAATACGCGGCTGCTGGTGTAATGCGCGCCGAAGATGCCGACGGCTCCCGGGGACACCACGCCCGTGTTGCGCTTCTGCTTGGTGTCCGGTTTGAACAGCTGTTTTATCACGGAGGGCGGCGTCTGCATGGCCGGGGCGCGGCCGTCGGCGCCCTGGACCTGCTCATCGGTGCGCGGCTCCGCCTGCCTGCGGATGACCTTGGATGAAGCCAGCGGCAGGGGAAGAGGACGGGCCGCCTTGAGGCGCGCCGGCGTCCAGTAGGCAGCGATCGCCCTGGCGTCCGGGTTGGTCAGGCTCACCATATTGTTGGCCAGCTTGCTGCCTTGCCTGTTGTCTTGCTTGTTGTCTTGCGCCTGGCTCGGTGCTGCGCCGAACAGCAAGAGCGCAAGAACGGGCACGCAGGTATGCGCGAGGAATTTCATATTGCCTCCGAATGGGTCTCGTCGATTGGCCCGGCGGCAGGCATCGATGCCGGGATGGACGCCGTCAAAAAGTGCTGCGAACCCAGCTTAAGAGCGCAATCGGGGGGAGTTCGGCGGATCTTGCTGTCTGCTGATGAGCATCAATACAGTAGAGTGGTCCGGGGCAATGTTCTCTGCTCAAGCTTTTACTTGAGGTGTGTCGCGAACGGGCTTGCGCGCCCCGGTGCCGTTTGCTATAGTGCGCGTCCTGCTTCTGCAGCGCAGGAAAAGCTGAACGAAATCAAGTAGTTGGGCTAGGTGTTTTGATAACACCGCTGGCGCTGAAGAAAAAGATGGAGTTGACGAGGTAAGCGAAACACTGCATAATCTCACTCCTCTGCTGCTGACGAACAAAACGATTCGCCGGATGCAGCAAGGCAGTACCGAATACGATCTTTAACAATCAACAGTCGATAAGTGTGGGCGTTTGATGAAGTGCCRGCATCCTTCGGGATGCTGAATGCTTAAATTATCAAATGTTCACAAAAAGTATAACGTTGCTCAGCAATGAGTRACGGTCAGTATTTTGAGTGAGCGATCTGTCGCTGCTGGAAACGGCGCGACAAAAACAGAGATTAAACTGAAGAGTT
>NZ_JBFTRV010000016.1:0-147979 GCF_056399665.1 Massilia sp. 01N410
ATCGCCCAGGTCGCCAACGGCCAGCGCGAGAAACTGTCCGTGTACGGTGGCGACTACCCGACCCCGGACGGCACCGGCATGCGCGACTACATCCACGTGGTCGACCTGGCGATCGGCCACGTCAAGACCCTCGACAAGCTGGCCCAGGGAGCCGGCCTGCATACTTACAACCTCGGCACCGGCAATGGCAACAGCGTGCTGGAAATGGTGCATGCCTTCAAAAAGGCTTGCGGCAAGCCGATTCCGTATCAGATCGTAGACCGTCGCCCCGGCGACATCGCGAAGTGCTACGCCGACCCGATCCGCGCGCGCGAGGAACTCGGTTGGACGGCGAAGCGTGACATCGCGCAAATGTGCGCCGACTCCTGGCGCTACCAGACGACCCCAAAATGAGCATGAGGTAACTCGCGGACCGCCCCCTTCCTTACGCTCTGAATCAGGCAATCTATGCAAGCGATTGTCTGATTCAGTTCGCACCCACCAGGCTCGTCACCCGGATCGTCTTGGTTTCCGGAATCTCGGAATGCGACAGGACCTTCAACTGCGGCAGCGCCCGGCGCAGGAAGCGCGACAGCAGCGTACGCAGCGGTCCCGGCACCAGCAGCACCGGCGTCAGCCCCATCGCCTCCTGCTGCTGGGTGGCGTTGGCGGCCTGCTGGACGATGGTATCGGCCAGGCCCGGCTCGATGCCGGTGCCGTCGCCGCCGGCGTTCAGGGCTTGCACCAGCAGGCGCTCGAGACGGTTGTCCAGGGTCATCACCGACAGCTCATTAGTGCCCGGGAAAAGCTGCTGGACGATGGCGCGGCCCAGCGCGATGCGCACCAGCGCCGTCAGGTCGTTCGGATCCTGCACCGCCCCCCCATGCTCGGACAGGGTCTCGATGATGGTGCGCATGTCGCGGATATGCACGCCTTCCTGCAGCAGGTTCTGCAGCACTTTCTGCAAGGTCGACAGCGACACGACCTTCGGCACCAGGTCCTCGACCAGCTTCGGCGCATCTTTTGCCAAATGGTCAAGAAGTGCCTGCACCTCGGTGCGACCCAGCAGCTCCGAGGCGTGGGTCGTGATCAAGTGATTCAGGTGGGTGGCGATCACGGTGCCGGCGTCGACCACCGTATAACCCATGTTCTGCGCCTCGTCCCTGAGGCCGGCGTCGATCCAGATTGCCGGCAGGCCGAAGGCCGGATCGGTGGTGACCGTACCGGGCAGCGTGCCGCTCGCCATGCCGGGGTTGATCGCCAGGAACTGGCCGTTCATGGCTTCGCCGCTGCCCATTTCCACACCCTTCAGGGTGATGCGGTAGGCCGAGGGCTTCAGCTCCAGGTTGTCGCGGATGTGCACTGGCGGCGCCAGGAAACCGACTTCCTGGGCAAACTTCTTGCGGATGCCCTTGATGCGCTTGAGCAGGTCGCCGTTCTGGCCCTTGTCGACCAGCGGAATGAGGCGGTAGCCAACTTCCAGGCCCAGGGTATCGACCGGCATGACGTCCTGCCAGGTGGCCTCTTCCTGCTCGGTCGGCGCCGCCGCCGCTGCACCGCCGGCACCTCCCGCCCCGCCGGCGGCCTGCCCGGCGGCGGCGGCGCTGCGCGGCCCGCTTCCCGCCGGCGCGTTCTTGAGGCGCCGCTCCACCAGCCAGCCGGCGCCGATCAGGACGCTGCCCAGCAGCAGGAACACGAGGTTGGGCATGCCCGGGATCAGACCCATGCCGCCGATGATGCCGCCGGTGATATACATGACGATGGGACGGCCGAACAGCTGGCCGATGACCTGCTCGCCGACGTCCTGGTCGCTGGCCACGCGCGACACCACCATACCGGCGGCGATCGAGATGATCAGCGAAGGGATCTGCGCGACTAGGCCGTCGCCGATGGCCAGCAGGGTGTAGTTCTTGACCGCGTCGGCGAAGCCCATGTCGTGCTGGAGCATGCCGACGATCAGGCCGCCGATCACGTTGATCAGGGTCACCAGGATGCCGGCCACCGCATCGCCCTGCACGTACTTCGAGGCACCGTCCATCGAGCCATAGAATTCGGCTTCCATCGCCACGTCCGCGCGGCGCTGCTTGGCCTCCGCCTCGCCGATCAGGCCGGCGTTCAGGTCGGCGTCGATCGCCATCTGCTTGCCCGGCATCGCATCCAGGGCGAAGCGCGCCCCCACCTCGGCGATACGGCCGGCACCCTTGGTGACGACCATGAAGTTGATGATGGTGAGGATGATGAACACCACCAGGCCGACGGTGTAGTTGCCGCCGATGAGGAAGTGGCCGAAGGCTTCGATCACCTTGCCGGCCGCCGCGCCGCCGGTATGGCCTTCGGTCAGCACCACGCGGGTCGAAGCCACGTTCAGCGCCAGGCGCAGCAGGGTGGTAACCAGCAGCACCGCCGGGAAGGCCATGAAGTCGAGCGGCTTGACCGTGTACAGGGCGGTCAGCAGCACGATGACGGACATCGCGATGTTAAAGCTGAAGAACAGGTCGAGTGCGAAGGCCGGCAGCGGCAGGATCATCATCGACAGCAGCAGGATGATGAGGATAGGCGCCGCCAGCGCGTTGCCGCGTCCCGCGATGCCCTGGAGCCAGGCCGGTAGTCTGAAGCCGTTCATTGCTTGATTTCCTCGATTGCTTTCTTTGTTTGTTGCTTATTGCTTTTGCTGCGACGCGGGATTGAACGGGTCCATCTCCGGCGGCACCGGCAGCTTGTCCGGGCGGTCCGGATAGTGGTCGCTGCTGCCCTTGGTGTAGGCGCGCAGCTGGTACACATAGGCCAGCACTTCGGCCACCGCCGAGTACAGGGCTTCCGGGATCTCGTCGTCGATGTCGGCGTGCTTGTACAGCGCACGGGCCAGGGCCGGGGCTTCCAGCAGCGCGACCTTGTTTTCCTTCGCGATCTCGCGAATCCTGGCCGCGACTTCGTCGGTACCCTTGGCCACCACGCGCGGCGCGCCCTTCTGGCCGTCGGCGTACTTCAGCGCCACCGCGAAGTGGGTCGGGTTGGTCACGACCACGTCGGCGGTCGGGACGTTGCTCATCATGCGCTTGCGCGCCATCTCGCGCTGCAGCTGGCGGATCTTGCCCTTGATCTGGGGATTACCCTCCGACTCCTTGGACTCCTGGATCACTTCCTGGCGCGTCATCTTCAGCTTGTTGGCGTAGTGCCATTTCTGGTACGGGCCGTCCAGCACCGCAATCGCCCCTAGCGAGCCGACCATGATCATGAAGGCCTTGACCAGCAGGCTCGTGAGGTGACCGGTGGCGGTGCCCAGCGGCTCGAGCGCCAGGCCGATCACGGCGTCCTTCTCGCTCATCAGCACATACCAGGCCACCGCGCCGACCAGCAGGGTCTTGGCGACGGCTTTCAGCAGCTCGATCAGGGAGTTGCTCGAGACCATGTTGCCGAGGCCGTTCAGCGGATTCATCTTGCCGAAGTTCGGCATGAAGGATTTGGAGGTGAAGTTCCAGCCGCCGATCAGCAGCGGCGACACCACGCCGACCAGCATGATGGCGATCGCAAGCGGCAGGCAGGCCAGGATCACGCTGCCGATATCGGCGGTGATGCGTTCGATCAGGAGGTTCGGGTTGGTGATCTGGTCGCGGTTGAGCGAGAGGCCGCGCGCCAGCGTGCTCGACAGCTTGTTGACGACACCGCCGCCCAGCATCCACAGGACGGCACCGGCGGTCATCAGGACGGTAAAGGTGGAAACTTCGCGCGAGCGGGGAATGTCGCCGTTCTTGCGTGCGTCACGCAAGCGTTTGGCTGACGCTGGTTCTGTCTTTTCTGCGTTGCTGCTCTCCGCCATTCCCGCTCCTGTTGCGCCGGCTGCGCTGCCGGCTTTGGTTCAGGATGGGATTATTCCAGAAGTTGCCCTAGGGCTATAGAGCGAACAGGTGGGAAAAGAGCTGCCTTTTCCGTTCCTGGGGCTGGAAAGCGTTAGAAAATGTGAGATTGTTTAAATATAATTGCTGTACACTGATGTGTTACGGGCAAGTGAAAGAATATTTACACTTTCCGTATGGGTCGTTGGAAAGACTGGCCTGACACTTTTAATGATTTAAAGGAACAACATGAAAAAATTGATGATCGTCGGCGCCATCCTGAGCGCACTGTCGGCACAAGTGCTGGCACAAGACAATACTGCTCCGGCTTCGAACTCGGGTAATACCGCTGCTGCCCAGACCGGCACTGCTTCGACCGGCACCACCGGCGCCGCGTCGTCGTCGGGCAGCTTCTTCGGCAGCGGCACCATCGCCGGCATGTCGACCGGCACCGCTATTGCCATCGGCAGCGCGATTGCCTTCGTTGCCGTCGCTGCTTCGGACAACGAGACCACCACCAGCCACGCGACCACGACTCACCACTGATCGGCTTGCCGGACGCTTTTGGGCGTCCGGCAATTTCACTAACCGCCTATGCCGCGGTTCGTGGAAAAATACTCACAGTTTTCGTCCTTGATTGCTGAACAGGCAGGTTGATAGTGAGTCAAGGCAACATTTCGTTGTTATAATCCCATAGCAACAAAGTATTGCTGCACTATTTATTTAATCAAGGACCCAATATGAAGAAAATCATCGCTGCTGGCGCAATCCTGAGCCTGCTGTCGGCACCAGTGCTGGCACAAGAATCCGCTGCTGCCTCGAACACCGGTAACGCTGCTGCCGCTGGCCAGACCGCTGGTACTGCCGGCACCGCTGGCACCGCCGGCACCGCTGCTGGTGCAGCGTCGTCGGGTGGCTTCTTCGGCGCCGGCGCCATCGCTGGCCTGTCGACCGGCACCCTGGTCGCCGTCGGCGCCGCTGTGGCTGCCGTGGCCGTTGCCGCTTCGGACAATGGCTCGACCACCAACCACTCGACCACCACCCACCACTAATCGGTGCGTGGGCGCCTCGCGCGCTCCGGTTGCAAAAATATCGGCTGCTCACGCAGCCGATTTTTTTTACCCGAACACCTCGATCTCGCCGAAAGACTTCCCCTGCGCGTCCTTCGGCGCCAGCCGGGGTTCGCCGTCGATGGGCCAGGCAATGTCCAGGGACGGATCCTTCCACGACAGCGTGCGCTCATGCTCCGGGTACCAGTAATCGGTGGTCTTGTAGAGCACCTCGGCCACCTCGCTCAAGGCCAGGAAGCCATGGGCGAAGCCGGGCGGAATCCATAACTGCCGGCGGTTCTCCGCGCTCAGCACTGCGCCGGCCCAGCGTCCGAAGGTAGGCGAGGACTTGCGCAGATCGACCGCGACGTCGAACACGCTGCCGCCCACGGCGCGCATCAGCTTTCCCTGCGGATGCCGGATCTGGTAGTGCAGGCCGCGCAGTACACCCTGCGTGGACATGCTGTGATTTTCTTGTACGAATTCGACATCAAGTCCTGTCGCGTTCCAGAAATCGCGCAGGTTGTAGCTTTCATAAAAGTAGCCGCGATCGTCGCTGAAGACCTTTGGTTCAAGCAGCAGTACATCGGGGATCGTGGTGGCGGTGACGGTGTAGGGCATGTGTTAACTTGTCTGGAAAATCTGGCGCAATACACTGCCTACACCCTCTTGCCACGGCGGCAGCCGCAGGCCGAAGGTGCTGCCGAACAGGCTCGTGTCGAGACACGAATTGGCCGGGCGCTTTGCCGCGCTCGGAAAGGCGGCCGTCTTCACTGGCATTACGCTCTCGGGTGCCGCCATGAGCGGTTTGCCGGCCGCGCGCGCGGCCTCGAGCACGAAACGGGCATAGTCGTACCAGCTGGTTTGACCTGCTGCCGTCACATGATAAGTCCCGTAAGGGAAGACATGGCCGCCTTCACGCGCATACTGCCGGACCAGATGGGCAGTCAGGTCTGCCAGCAAGGCGGCGGAGGTAGGTGCACCGAACTGGTCGTCGACGACTTGCAGCCATTCGCGTTCGGCGGCCAGGCGCAGCATGGTCTTTGCAAAATTGCCGCCGTGGCTGCCCAGCACCCAGCTGGTACGCAGGATCAGGTGGCGCGCCGTGGCCCCGGCCAGCGCGCGCTCACCGGCCAGCTTGCTGCTGCCGTAGACGCTCTGCGGCGCGGGCGTATCGCTTTCCTTGTAGGGGGCCTGGCCTGAGCCATCGAAGACGTAGTCGGTCGAGTAGTGAACGACCAGGGCATTTAGACGCGCGGCTTCTTCGCCCAGGACGCCGGGTGCGCTGGCATTGACGGCAAATGCGGCCTCGCGCTCGGATTCGGCGCGGTCGACCGCGGTCCAGGCAGCCGGGTTGACGATGACGTCGGGGGCCACGCGCCGCACCAGTTTGCGCACGGCGGCCGCATCGCCCAGATCGCAGTCGGCGCGGCCGACGGCGACGACCTCCCCCAGCGGCGCCAGTGCGCGCGCCAGTTCGAAGCCGACCTGCCCGTCCTTGCCCGTCAACAGAATCTTCATCGATGTCCCGTAGCGATGCGCGCTGGTTCTAGCACGTATATTCTTTCCATTGTACGTGCAGAACCTTACGCGCAGGGGGCACCGTCAGTAGCTGCCGCTCCAGGCCACGCTGACCGACTTCGGCCCCGGGGCGACGGCAAAGCTCGAGCGCGTATCGCTGCGCTGCGCCTGCCACAGCCAGCTGCCCATCGCATAGCCGAGCACACCGCCGGCAACCACGTCGGACACCCAGTGCTCGCGCCCCGCGGCACGGCCCAGCGAACTGGCGGCGGCAAGACCGTACAGCCACGGCGCATCGTACTCCTGTGCGAACGGGGTCACCGCCGCGAACGCGACCGTGCTGTGATTCGACGGGAAGGAGGCATTCGAGCGGTCCGAGGCCTTGCTCCACTGCCCCAGTCCTTCGTTGGGCCGCGCACGGCCGACGATGCGCTTGGTGGCCATCGACACCGCCGCCGCGCCGGCAATCGACTCGAGCGAGATGATGCCCATGTTCTGGGCGCGCGCATCGCCAAAGGCAACCGCACCGGCGGCAGCGCCGGCCAGCAGCACCGGCATGCCCTTGCCCACGTTGTCCCAGGCGCGCGCGATGCTGGAGCCGGCGTGCTTTTCCATGAAGCGGTCGACCGGCTTGTCGAGCAGGGCGCCGCCCAGGATCGCACCGCCGCCAAGCACCGTGCCCTTCGCCCATTGCGGCAGGGTCGGCGTATTCGAGAACGACTGCTCGATGCGATAGCGGAACAGCGGCCACATGTTCGGCGTCGGCCGCACCGGCGGATTCACGGCTGCCAGGTTCTGCTCGTCGCGGCGCTCGGCAAAGTTGCCCAAGCCGTCGTAGGTCGTCAGGTCGCGGCGCGGCTGCTCGAACAGGTCGTACAGGTCGCCGGGGCTGGCGACCATCTGGCCGACGTCGCGGGTCCAGGGCGACAGGCCGATGCCGGCCGTCGACTGCGAATCCATCGGCAGCATGATGTTCAGCGGCACCG
The DNA here is from genome assembly GCF_056399665.1 of Massilia sp. 01N410. Taxonomy (NCBI): domain Bacteria; kingdom Pseudomonadati; phylum Pseudomonadota; class Betaproteobacteria; order Burkholderiales; family Oxalobacteraceae; genus Massilia; species Massilia sp. 01N410. Next base: position 7,369 of record NZ_JBFTRV010000016.1, read on the forward strand.
ACAGGAATACGCCTTTGTCATTGTAGGGATTGGTCGGCGTGCCCGGGTTGGTGATGTCCTTGCCGTTGGTCTTGGTGTACCAGGCGCCGATCTCGACACCCGAGGGGAAGCGGCGCTTGAGCTCGAAACGCACGCCTTCGTCGCGCGCCAGGAAGCGCCCTGCCCGCGCAGTTGCGGTCATGTCGTAAGGTAGCTTGTAGTGCAAGGAGCCTAGCGCCGTGACGGTCTTGTAGTCGAGCTTGTCGAACCACCCCTTGTAGCCGCGCTGCTGGAGCGCGTCGACCGCCACGTCGGCTGCCCAGCGGCTGTCCTTCGGCAGGTACAGCACCTGGCCGCCAACGCCTCGGTACATCTCTTCATAGAAGCCGGCCGAGGCGCGCGCATACAGGCGCTCGTCGAGCGTGAGGTACTGGTTGAGCAACAGGCGATTCAGCTTGAGGCGGCCACCGCGCTTGTACTCGGCGACGTCAGTGCGCACGTGCGGCAGCAGGCTGTTGGACTTCTGGGTCACGCCCGACACGTTCTCGAACAGGTCGAGCTTGAACGCGCTGTTCAGGTAAGTGCCCTGGCCCAGGCGCTTGTCGTAATTGGCCGCGGCCGCCACCTCGTAGCGCAGCGCGCCGCTCGGATCGTTGAAGAAGAAGGCGATCTTCGGCACCGTCTTGAAGCGATTGGCCTCGCGGTCTTCGGACACGACCTGGACGATGTTGCCGTCCTGGCCCACCTGCACCGCCAGACCGCTCTTCTCCTCGCGCACCGCGGCGAGCAGGCCCTGCTGGTCGTCGATACGGTCCGCCGGGCTCGAATAGCGCACCAGCACGGTCTGCAAGAAGGACTCGCGGTCGGCCAGGCCGGTCAGGTAGTCCGTAAGTCGCTGCATGTCCTGGAACTCGTAGGTAGCAATCGGCTGTTCGAGCTTGGTGTACGTGACATGGATCGCACGCGTACCTTCCGGTGCGAACGCGAGCGCGGTGCGCACCGCCCGGCCGATGGCGCGTCCCATATTCGAGATGCGGTTGTTGGTCAGCGTGAGCTTGAGGACGTTGCTGTCGAGTTCGACGCGCACGTTCTTGAAGTCCTGCCTGACCAGGGCCTGGGCGAGCGCGGCCCCGTGGTTGCCGTCCTGCTGCCATTCCGCGGCCGACACCTTCGCTGGGGCCTTCTTCGGGTCGAAGGGGGCCGGTTCGTACAGCTTCGGGATGAATTCCCGCTCCGAGAATGGGATGCTGACGTAGGCGTTGGCGCTGAAGTGGTCGCGGTGGCGCGCGACTTGAGCGCCTAGCCAGCCCCAGCGGTATTCGAGGCCGACGGCCGGGCCTTTTTCGCGCAGGGCGGCACCGGTGTCGGCGGCGTGGAAATCCTTCTTGTAGTCGTTGGCGTCGTATTCGGCGACCACGGCCCAGCCTGGCAGCGCGGTCGGGGCCCAGCGGGCGCCTGCGAATAGACCGCTTGGGCGCTTTCGTCCGTAACCCAGACTGGCCTCAATATTCCGCGCCGCGCCAAAAGTCTTGGTCAACACCACGTACTGCCCCTTGAACAGCTCAGTCCCGAGCAAGTCGGTTGCGCCAACCGACACAGCCGGCAACCAGCCCGTTTCCTTCCAGACGTTGAGCTTGGCGTCGAAGACCTTGTCTTTATAGCGCCCATATCGCTGTCCGTATTCCGGACTGACGCTCTCGAACGGAGGCACCCCGTTCAAGGAAACATAACGGCCTGTCAACTGGAGGAACGGCAAGAAGGTCGCGGACACCCATGTACTACCGTATGGGCTGTCATAACTGTAACCTGTGCTAAAAGTGCCATCCTGCTCGACCCAGGCGCTCGGCATATTGATATAACCAGACTGCCCCTGGGTTCCAGGAGTCGATCCGAATGCGCTCGTTGCGGCAAGCACCAGTGAACTGCAAAGGGACAGCTTGAATGAGTTTCTGAATGCGGTATCGATCATCTAAAAATCCGGCAAAGACGCGATCGACCTCTAATCCGAAATCTCGTGCTAATGACAATCGCAAATGTGAGATTTTATCAGCTCAACCATCAGCAGCCAACTGCGCATCCTGGTATCCGGTGAATAACAGACAACACCGAAATTTATAAGTCGCTGAACACTACTTCATCAGGGGTGTAAAGATGTTAAAAGCGTTCCTCTCGAAAATTCGTTCAAATACGGATGATGCAACTACGCAACAGTTCGTTAAGACTCTTCTTAGTCGCAAGTCTTTCGGAAACTGCAGGCTTTAGCTTGTTTGTAGCTTGCCCAAGGTCTGCCACTTCAAGCTTTTTCCCTGCAAGAAGGACCAATTTACTGCAAAAATATTACCTCAATTAACCATTTTGCAACTCTCAAATTCCCCCACTGGAGGAGGAAAAATCCTACTCCTGCCTGCCTTTTTCCTCAGCAATAAAGTATCATTCTGGGCACATCATGCATTGCAGCAGCCCCGTAAGTCAGCGCTCGCAAATCCGTTACAAACGGTGAGAATTTAACCGCCCCAGGAATAAGAAATTTTCCCGGCATTCGCCGAAAAGCTCGGTTTTCATTCAAAAAATCGCTGCGCTGAATAATTGATGACATTTAGGCGAAACAAAAAGTCATCTCATTACAAAATATGAAGAAAACATTCCTCGACCTACCTCGTCGCCAAAAGCAGGCCGTCGCAGCCGCAGCGGATCTGATTTTTGTGCCGCTGACTTTTATTGTGGCGCTGGCGCTACACTTCAACAGCATCCAGCCATCGGAATTCAGTAAATACATATGGCTGATCCTGGCTGCACCAATCATCTCGATTCCGGTGTATGCACGGATTGGGCTCTATCGCGCCATTATCCGCTATATCGACCACCAAATCGTCGTGACGGTCGTGAGAGGTGCGGCTGTGTCTGTAGCCATGCTTGCCCTGATGGCGCTGGTATCGCTCGGTGATGCGTTTTCGCCGACTCCGTTCCTTATCTTTACCGCCAACCTTATCCTATATTTGCTGGCAAGCCGCTTCTTGGCGCGTGGGTTCTTCTTGGGAGACCGTCGTGCCGCCGACCGCGTCAACGTGATCATTTATGGCGCAGGCGATGCGGGCGTGCAGCTTGCCAATGCTTTACTGCCCGGCAAAGAGTATCTGCCGGTCGCCTTCGTGGACGACAATCCCCAGTTGCACCGAGCGACGATCAGCGGCATCAAGGTCCACGCATCGGAGCGGCTCGGCGATCTCGTGGAGCGACATGACGTCAACACCGTCCTGCTGGCGATGCCCTCGCTGAGCCGCGGCGAACAGAAGCAGATTATCGACCGCCTCACTCCGCTCAAGGTCAAGATCAAGGTCACGCCGCCGGTCAAGAACCTGGTCAAGGGTATGTCGCGGGTCGACGACGTGCGGCAGGTCGAGATCGAGGACCTGCTCAGCCGCGACCCGGTCGCGCCCGATGAGGCCCTGCTGTCGGTCTGCATTACCGGCAAGGCGGTGGCGGTCAGCGGCGCCGGCGGTTCGATCGGTTCGGAACTGTGCCGCCAGATCATCAAGCTGAAACCGCGCCGCCTGGTCCTGCTCGAGATTTCCGAGTATGCGCTATACGCGATCGACCAGGAACTGCGCGCTGCGTTGGCGGCAAGCGGCCAGGAGACCGAACTCGTTCCCTTTATTGGATCGGTGCTGGATTTCGACAAGGCACGCGACATCTTCCAGCATTTCGAGATCGACACCGTGTATCACGCAGCAGCGTACAAGCACGTGCCGCTGGTGGAGCAGAATCCGGTCGCGGGCATCCGCAACAACGTGTTCGGCACGCTGAACTTTGCCCGTGCCGCAGTGGCGGCTAAGGTGAAATGCTTCGTCCTGGTTTCTACCGACAAGGCAGTCCGCCCGACCAATGTGATGGGGTCAACTAAGCGTCTGGCCGAACTGATCCTGCAGGCTTTTGCACGCCAGCACAGCGGTACCCGCTTCTGCATGGTCCGCTTTGGTAACGTGCTCGGTTCGTCCGGTTCGGTCGTACCGCTGTTCCGCAAACAGATCGCCGCCGGCGGCCCGGTGACCCTGACCCATCCGGAAATCACGCGCTACTTCATGACGATTCCCGAAGCAGCCCAGCTCGTCATTCAGGCCGGCTCGATGGGCCAAGGCGGCGACGTGTTCGTGCTCGACATGGGCGAACCGGTCAAGATTGCCGACCTGGCGAAGAAAATGATCCAACTGAGCGGCAACGAAGTCAGGTCTCCCATGTCGGAGAGTGGCATCGAGATCCGCTATGTCGGGCTGCGCCCTGGCGAAAAGCTTTATGAAGAGCTGCTCATCGGCGACAACGTGAGCGGCACCGACCATCCACTGATCATGCGCGCCCAGGAAGCCGAGATTGCGTGGCCCTTCCTGGAAATCATGCTGAAGCACCTGGACGAGGCCTGCGCCCGCAGCGATCAAGACGCGATCCGCGCCCAGCTGCGCAAGATCGTTCCGGAATTCACCCCATCGTCGGAGATCGACGACCACTTCTGGAAAAGCCGTAGGGAAGACCTGGATTCCACCGGCATCGATAAACCGCTCGAAGAAGCGCGTGCCTGAACATTAAGTATTAAGGGTTAGTACCACATGAAACGTGTAGTTGATTTTGTATTGGCATTGATCGCATCGCTGATTTTCCTTCCCCTGCTGTCCGTGCTCGCGGTCGTGGTAAAGCTGACCTCGAAAGGACCTGTGCTGTACTGGTCGGATCGCGTCGGTCGGGATAACCGCATGTTCTCGATGCCCAAGCTGCGCACCATGCGCACCGACACGCCGGTGGTGGCAACCCACCTGCTGTCCGATCCGAACCAATATCTGACTCCGGTCGGCGGTTTCCTGCGCCGTACTAGCTTGGACGAACTGCCCCAGCTTTGGTGCATCCTGACAGGCGACATGAGCGTGGTCGGACCGCGCCCTGCGTTGTTCAATCAACAGAACCTGATCGAATTGCGCACCGAACATGGCGTCCATACGATCCGTCCAGGGCTGACTGGCTGGGCACAGATCAATGGCCGTGACGAACTTCCGATCCCGGACAAAGTGCGACTTGATGCTGACTATCTTCACAGGCAATCATTTGTCTTCGATGCTAAAGTTATGATTCTTACCTTTATCAAGGTGGCGCGTCGGGAAGGTATTACTCACTGATGCAGAATCGGCGCAGGTTTCAAAAAGGTCAGGACCGGGCAATCTCGACCTGCCAATTCTAGTACATCGAACGAAGCCTTGAACGCAAAGCGTCCGCTGAACACAGTAGACGCTCCAGATCCGCTCTAGGTACCTTGCCGGTAGCGGAAAAGCCGGTAACTCGGCAATCAGCAATATACAATCAATCCACGAGCTTTCGAACGGCGGCAACGACAATTGACCGCCGCAGCCGTGGCCTGATTTTTCTCTCGCGCAACGAACTTCCAGTTCAGGTTCGCCGCTTTCCCTCAAATGTCGAGGGAATCCAATGATCGCTTCAGCGCAAGTTATCGCCTACTAACTGGAAACCCTGTAATACAGTCTTTGGCGGTGCCCAGTTCAATAGTCTCCGGGTTTTCGCCATGTCGACCTGCAGGTTACCGACAAGCTGTTTGTAGACGTGCGGCTTCCCAACCAAGGTGGTCGCAATCCGCAACATCCACAGTGGTATCGGCACCAATCTTGCCTTGACACCGACAGCATGCGCCATCGTCGAGACCAGTTCCGTTGTAGAAAGATCATGGTCATCGCAAACAAGGAAGACCTGGTTTTTGGCAGCCACATGCCGCAGACATCCAGTCGTCAAAAGGTCGACCAGGTTTTCGACAGAAACAAGACTTCGGCGGTTTTCCCGGATGGCCCCCAGAGGTAAAGGCCTACGCTGTCGCACCGCGTTCAAGAGCGAACCCAGATTACCGGGCGCGAAAGCGCCATAGACGAGCGGCGCGCGGACAATAACTACCTCCATATCACTCTGCTCCGCCAAAGACATGAGCCCTCGCTCTGCCTCCAACTTCGACAGTGCGTAAGGCGTTTGAGGATCAGGTTTGTCATCCGCCGTAAACGGAAGGTCGAAGGTTTCCGAGCCATTTACACCAATTGAGCTCAAGAATATGAACCGGCGTACGCCGCATTCGGTAGCCTGCGTCGCAAGTCTGAGAGTCCCATCCGTGTTTACAGACCTGTAAACAGCTATCGCCTCTGCGCCGCTGCGCCGATCAGCCAGCTTGTGGGCTCTGGCCGCAAGATGAAAAACCGCCTCAATCCCTTGCAATGCGGCTGTCCAATCGGTTTCCGGTCCCACGACCGCCGCAAAATGCTTGCAGCCGTCAGGAACTGGCTCATTTGGCGAGCGCGTATGAAAGATGATTTCCGTAGTCCCTGACTCGAGCAACCTTTTGACCAAAGACCGCCCGACGAATCCATTTGCACCGGTAACCAAAACTTTCATGCGGCAGCTTTCAACAAAACGTTGTCATAAACGGCCAATGTCTCCGCTCGCATCTTGTCGAACGAATACTCAGCCAGGAATCTTTGACGCCCATTATCCCCCAGCAGGCGAGCCTTACTCGGCGATCCCAAGAGTTCGAGAACTGCGGAGGCGATATCCTCCACCGCATTATTGTCCACCAAGCGGCCATTTACGCCATCCTCTACCAACTCGGGAATTCCACCAACTTTCGAGGCGACGACCGGTAAACCCGCCCTCATCGCTTCAATGATAGTCAAAGGTAACCCCTCCCAGTCCGACAACAGAACGAACACGTGGGATCTCGCCAGTCTTGCGGCTACGTCATTGCAGGCGCCAGAAAACTGAACATTACGCAATCCCAGCTCATCCGCCCGACGAACACACGCCTCGAGTGCTGGCCCATCGCCGACGAATTCCATTTGCCAGTTGTGTACGGGGAGCCGCGCGAGCGCCTCGAGTACCAAGGCTTGGCGTTTGGGCGCCTCGAAACGAGCCACCATGATCAGGCGGGTTTCGCCAGCGGGCTGAGGAGGAGGCACGTAATCCGGGACGCATGGCATACCGTTTGGAATTGTCCTGATTTTTTCTTCCTTGATGACGTTCAAGGAGAGTGCAAGGTTTCGATCGTAGTTCGACACAGCAATAATTGCTGCGGCAAATCTTGCCAGCGTACGTTCGATAAAGATGTAGAGCGCACGTCGGGATTGAGCGACACCTTCCGTGAACGCCCATCCATGCGCTGTAAATACAGCGGGAATACGGCACCAAGCTGCCGCGAGTCTGCCAACAATACCGGCCTTGGAAGAATGCAGATGGATGACGTCCGGTTTGACGCGCTTGATCCATCTGATCAGTTCGAAGATGGCAAGTGTGTCCGAAACAATTCGGATTTCGCGCACGAGCCATGTCAAGGAGGCGATCGGAAGATTGCGAGCACGCGCCTTCTCCAAAAGAATACCAGAGCCGCCTGTCAAGATAAATACTTCATGCCCCGAAGCATGTACCCCTTCAGCGAGATCAAGCATATGTACGCTTGCGCCGCCCATTACATCAGAACGAGTTATTACAAAAAGTATTTTCATACCATCTACGATCGAAATATTTATTCGTGCCCCAAGCTCTACGATAGACCGTATTCGGAGTCGTCAAGTCACGTGGGAAATTGCTAAAACAGTGTCAGACTACTGCCCGGTTCCAGACGCCCTGATAGCCAGCGACCATCCGATCGAGACTGAAGTTTTGTTCCACTCGCTGACGCGCCCGCCGCTTTCGGTCGTCCCAGTCTCCGGTCTGACGGGCTGCAAGCGCCAATCCCATCGACTTTGCCAAGGCTGCCGCGTTGTTTGGCGGTGTGACCCAGCCCGTGTCGCCGACGATCAATGCAGCATCACCGACGTCAGTCGTAACGCAAGGGGTGCCACAAGCCATGGCCTCCGCCAACACGTTCGGAAAGGCTTCTGCGGAACTGGACAGTACGTGCAGATCCAGCGCACTCATCACTGCCGGAATATCATGGCGAGGCCCCAGCAACATTATTTCCGACTGTAGGCCGGCGTGGGCGATTCTTTCGCTCAGTTCAGCATTCTCGGCCACCATTCCTGACCCCACCAGCAAACAGCAAAACCGTTGCCCTGATTTCTTCAACTCGGCCAACGCTTTGATCAGATTGGCGTGGTCTTTCTGCGGATCGTAGCGGCTCACCATGCCAAGCAATGGCACGCTTTTATCGACATTCCAACTCGTGCGTAAAGCGGCACGTTGCTGTTCGTCGTACATGAAGTTCTGGAGATCGTACCCGTTCGGCACGACAACCATCTTTTCGGCTTTGTAACCAAGTGCCGCATGCACCACTACACTCTTTTCAGCGCAGGCCGTAATTTGTCTCGGGATAAAGTGCGACAACCTAGCCAGGAGCCGGGCAATCATGATCGTCTCGCTCTTCGATTTTCCTGGTTCGAGAACTGTATGATGAATTCCCCACACGACCGATTTTACGCCAGCAAGACGAGCCGCTAATCCACCCAGAAGGTCAGCGTGGTACATCCAGGTCTGAACGACGTCAGGTCGCGCAGTACGGATCAGATTCCAAAGCTTGGCCAGACCGCGCATCGTGACGCGACCACGCGGCATATCCAAAGCATGGACATCCACATTTGCGGCGAGAAGTTTAGAACCATAGTAACCCAAGTCCATCAAGGAAATTACTATGTGGGAATTCTGTTTATCGGACAAACATAGACGGTAAAGAACAGCTTCCGCCCCACCATTCCCGAGTCCCGTAATGACGTGAAGAATACGCCTACTATCGCTCATGCCAGACCAAATCCTAATAACGGTTGATTCAAACGTGCTACCCATTGCACTGCCAACAACGCTCCTAACACCACCAGAGCGGCATGGCGCCGCCAACCGGTCAAGTTAAAAGCAGCGAGGCAAACCAGCACTGCACCGCTCTCGAAAATACGGGCAGTTACTTCGACAAAGAAATACGTTCCCAAATAGAACAGAACCACACTGGTTTCGAACATGTATTTCTTCAGATATTTCTTTCCTTCGAAGGACATCAATAGAAAGATAATCGCCCAGAAGAGGAAGCCGACACCGCTGATTCCCGTAGCGCCGAAGCTGTACTCATCCGCCTGACGCGCGCCAACGAGTGAGGCTACCCATCCGAGACCGACGCCGACCGCAATTCCGATCCCCAGAAACGCCGGCAAGCGTAAACTGGGACCAAGTCGAAAGCGCTGAGTTGCGGATGTAATGCCAATCAATAACAGAATAAAGACAAACGACGTATGTATAAAAGGCGCACATGCAATCAATGTCCATCGTACTTTTCGCCGCGGAGAAAACCAGCCTACGAGGAAAACGGCTAACGCTGCGCCCTGCCTGATGTGAATCAGATAGTTCTTGATAACCATGGGCATGATTAACAGAAAAAACCCAAAAACAACGATTCTGCGATCGAATCGCAAAATCTTCAGCGCAGCCGATGTGGCCGACACAAAAATGATCGTTCGCACGACCGCTTCTGGGGTCAAAATCAGCCCAAGGACCGAATTCAACAGCAGCCATAGCGGTTCATTAGCAAAAACCACAAGAGGGTTAATTGTCCAGAACGCAACAAGCTGGTCCCATGCGTTTTGAGCATAGGACAGATAGTTTTCGTGATCGAAGAAATTTTCATTAGGCAGCAGACATACGATACTGCCGTAAATTACCGCAAGCACCAAGGTGCCAACCTGAAAATTCAGGCTGCTGACGGCATCACGCCCCTCGGCCACAAGCCTCGAATTGCTCACATCAGCCACCACACGTTTCTCTTACCGCTTGCTCAGAATGTGAAATTTGAAGCAGCTGTAAATATCCATCTACGGATCTCTCGACAGAAAAATCGCTGGCGCGCTCATACACGTTTGGCGGGTTCTCATCAGCGAGGGCAGCTGCCATCGCTGCGGCTAGAGCCCGCGTATCATCCATTGGCACGACCCGCCCCCACTTTCCATTTTCCAGAATCTCCGCCGGGCCGCTGGGGCAGTCGGTGCTCACGACCTTGGCTTCACAGGACATTGCTTCGATCAGCACTGTCGGCAACCCTTCCCACGATGACGAAAGCACGAAGAGACCGGCGGCACGGAGGTAAGCATATGGATTGCTGACGAAGCCCGGCAGTGCGACGCAGGCGCTCAGTCCGAGGGTTTTTACTTGCTCTTCCAAGTCGCTTCTAAGTTCACCCTCGCCAAGAATCATTAACCGAGCCTCAATGCCCCTAGATGAACGCAGAAGGGCGAACGAATTGAGCAAATGTTCGAAATTCTTCTGGCGCGTCAACCGACCGATGGCAACAATGACCGGCGGTTGTCCTGGAGCGAACCACGGATGATCGACCGACTCCAGACTCTTCTGTTTTATCTGAACAGCATCGATCGGGTTATATACGGTATTTACCCGACTACGGGGAAGCCCAAGTGCCTTCGCCAAGTCGTCGGAAACACCATTCGACACCCCGACGATTGCATCTGCCCGCGGATAGCTGAACTTCATGGCGCCAACTTCGATTGAGCCGCGAAGCGATACACGTCCTTTGACAGCGCTACTCAAGGTATTGTGCTCGCTGACGACCAACCTGGTCCTCACGCCCGACATTGCCCGAGCGGCGATCGCGATGACATTCGCATGGTTCAGCACAGACAAAGTAGCTGTTGGACGCTCCTCGCGCAGGTAATTTATCAGGCCTGAGCAACTTGTCAGTACTCGCGAAGCGCCAAGGTCGACAATATTAACCGCCGGGCTCACATGAGCCAGATAAGGACCGGTAGCTTGCGCCAGCACCAGATCCACGTTAACGCCACGTTCGGCAATAGCATTTGCCAGAGTACCGGTCACGCGCTCAGCCCCGCCCCCGCCCAGAGAAGGAAGGTAGATTGCTAACTTGTTTTTTAGCGTTTCAGTTGTTCTATTTTTCATTGAAGGTCTGCTGCATCGTACCCGATGTCCTAAGAGCTTGGCTCATCACCACACCCACATGCGGTCAGTTCTTGTTCCAAATATCGCAGTAAGTAGACGCCACTTTGACATGACTGTGTACTTCCTCTGCAAATTTCCTTGATTCAAAACCTATTTGCGGAATTTCACTCCGCCGCTCGAGCAATTTTTCGATTTCAAGCACAATGCTCGCTGCGTTCGGGCTGATATTTATTACTGGCGACGAACGCACGCCGATCGAGGTAAGCGACTCCGGCTCAGCTCCGCCAAGCACGACCTTCCCCATGGCCAAAGCATACACGCCGTTGACGCCTAGCGAATACGTATTGGTCTGGTCGATCACGACGTTGGTACGCTCCATCAGTTTAAGGTAGCGATCCAGCGGCATTTTCCCATCAATTATGAGCTCCAGGTCATTAGGGTATTTTTTCGCCAAAAACCCGAACGCTTCCTCCACGTGCCGCGTGCCCTTGGCACCGTAGCGGTTAAGACCATGAAACACGACAATCTTTCCCTCGCACCGGTTTTCTCGATACTGAATTTTTTCCAAATTCAACGGGATCGGTATAGTTGGAAGACGATTTTCGGCGCCGGCATAGCTGACCTCGTATTCGTACATGATCGGAATAATCCCGCGTACCATCTTCAAGGCAGCCTCGTTGAAGCGAAACGCTGCATCCTCCTGCATGTAGAAAGACTCGGCTTCCAAGTCATATTTCAGAATATCGTCAAACGGACTATAGCGTAGCGCAGCCTTTCCAAAACGCCAGAGATAAGCGTCATCGCCGGAAGCCGACATGAAAAGCTTTCGGTTTTCAGCGGCGATCTTCTTGATGCAATGCAGACCAGGGAAAAATTTCTGGTAAAGTATGAATGGATTAATCAACTGCACAACATCGAAGTTTTTTATCTTCGAAATCGCTCTGAACAGTTTTGCGCGTCGATGCACAGAACCAAGAATGGACGGCAAGGGACTATCGAGGTCCACATCCCGTGGAATTTTCTTAAAGCCATCGGCGCCGGCCACAAGGGTAACCTCGTGCCCTAGGGAGACTAGGCCGTCTTTTAAGTTGTTGTGCAGTGAACTGTATTCACCGAGAAGCAGGACTTTCATTCCAACCGCCAGCTGTTGATTCGTTATTTAGCGAAATATTTCAATGCCTTGTATACGAAGGCGAAATAAAGACAGTAATTGGCCGCATAAGCGAGATTTGCGCCGGCCACACCATATTCAGCGACGAAAAACCATGTCAGCACCGGGAAACTAATTCCAAATAATATTTCCGTCCCGATGAACCATTTAGCGGCACCGCGCGAAAGCATAGGGAACGCAAATAGCCAGCTAAAAATCTTGACCACGTCGCCTATCAATTGAATCGCGAACAGGTCACGCGCCGGCCGAAATTGTGCGGTAAACAGCAGATTGATTGCGACGTCACGCAATAAATAAATCCCAATGGCCAAAATCGACACAACGGGAATGGCCACCCGACTGACCGACAATATTTCCGCCCGGATGGCTTGGTAGCCTGAAAGGGTGGAAAGCCGCGGCAGATAATAGGTAGACAAGGCCATAGTGATGACGCCGAGATAGACCTCCGATATCTTGTACACAGCTTGCCACTGTCCGGCCTCCGTCCAGCCAACCCTGCTGATCAAAATATTGCGTACCACCACCAAAGATACGGGAGCGCAAATTGCCGAGACGACTGCCATCGCAACGTAGCTACCTACGCTGCGAAAATGCGATCTATCCACACTGCCGAACCAGAGGCGCAAGCGGAACCAAGGTTGACGCACAGCCCCCAGCAACATCACAACGCCAGAGATACCGGAAAACAATGCTGCGGCCAATAGGGCACCATCTAGCTGCCGAGTGTAAGCTAGGGCCAGCATAACTGCAGTCGCAATAACTACGGATATGGTACTGAGACCGATAAAGCGCCTGTATTGCTGTTGACCGTTAATTACCGAAGCAAGTAGCGTATTCAGCGCGGATAGCGGCAATACGATTCCAACGAGAACGATCACCCAAGCGTATTTTTGCTCGCCGAACAGCAGTGTTGCCAACGACTTGGCACCGAAGCATACGACTGGAACCGTCAACAGAAGGATGAACTGGAGCCACCGTACGGATGCGCGCCACCACGGCCGGCAGGCGTCGAATCCGCTTGCATCGTGCTCGGCTGTATAACGCACGAGCCCATTCCCGACTGGTGCCGCGACAATTCCATTGAGAGCAGTAATGATGCTCTGCAGTTGGCCAAGCATCGCCATGCCGCTCGGACCGGTCTGGATCGCGACTACTTTCGCGACAATAAAACCGCTGCCGATGCGCAGTAGGGTGAGCAGCCCACTGAACATCGTTACACTTATTAAACGCTTCACTTGCAGCAGACTTTTACTCGTGCGATTACCTGCTCGATCTGGTCATCTGTCATGGACGGTCCCATCGGCAGGCTGAGGACTTCCTCGTGAATCTGCTCGGCCAGCGGGAGGTCGCCTTTCTTGAGTCCGAGCTCGGCATACGCCGGCTGAAGATGCGGCGGAATCGGGTAATGAATCATCGTACTAACCCCTGCTTCCGCCAGTTTCTTCTGCAAGTTATCGCGATTGATGCTACGCACGACATACAGATGCCATACGTGGTCGCCGGTATTCGCGCTCTTTGGAAGAACCAGACCGGTATCGGCAAGCTCCTCGTTATAACGCGCAGCAATAGCTTGCCGACGCTCAGTTTCCTTATCCAGAAACGGTAGCTTCACGCGCAGCAATGCCGCTTGCAACTCATCCAGGCGACAGTTGTATCCTTGCACTTCGTTATGGTACTTGCGCTGTGATCCATAGTTCAATAGCACTCTGACTTTGTTAGCCAGATCGGCGTCATTCGTCGTTACCCCGCCAGCATCGCCCAAAGCGCCCAGATTTTTGCCGGGGTAGAAGCTGAATCCGGCCGCATGTCCGAGATTGCCAACGCGCTTTCCCTTGTATAGCGCGCCATGCGCCTGAGCGCCATCTTCAATAACCTTGAGATCGTACTTTGCCGCGATCCGCATGATCGAATCCATGTCCGCCGCTTCGCCATAAAGATGAACGACGATGATCGCCTTGGTACGTGGCGTAACGGCAGCTTCGATGCGCTCTGGATCGATATTGTATCCGCCGTCAATAGGCTCTACAGGCACTGGAGTTGCGCCGGCATAGGTTGCGGCAAGCCAAGTCGCGATATAGGTATTGGAGGGCACGATGACTTCGTCGCCGGGTCCGATCCCATATCCGCGCAAGATCAGGTGCAATGCGTCGAGACCATTGCTGACGCCAATTGCGTGCTCGGTACCGCAATACTCGGCAAATTCCTGCTCAAATGCTTTCACCTCTGTACCGAGTATGTACCATCCGGACTGCAGAACACGATCGAATGCCACTTTGAGTTCAGCCTCATGGGCAAGATTAATCGCTTTTAAATCGAGAAAAGGAATCAATTTATAACATCCATTCATAAAATTCATGCAAGAGGCCACGTCCACCTAATCCCTGATCGTGGTCGTTCAAGCCTTGATTTGACCGCCATTTGCCGTTTTCAGTAGATACACATGGCTGAAGTATCCATTCCTTACCAGCAGGACATGATCTTAGGAATCCAGTCGAGTTCAGACGGATTGCGAAGGTAGCCACAGCATGTCCATATAAATACTGGCGGAACAGCATAACCGACATACTGCGAATACCTCGCCTATCCCAGGTTGCTGATCACGCTTTGGGCCGCGAGAGCTGCGTCGAGGATCAGGATTTCTTGCTCACTGCTTGGCAAGTTCCACAAACTCGTCGTAACCACGAATGTAATCCGACTCATCATAATGACCGTCTGCTAGAACCATCAATACACAATCTTCGGAAAAATCATACATTTCGTGCCACAACATTGGAGGCAGCAGCAAGCCTTGGGCGGGATTGTCCAACAGCAGATCTATCTTTTCTTTACCATCGTCCAGATGGAAACGGCACGAGCCACGGACTACAATCGCCAGTTGCTTCAATTCACGGTGCGCATGAAAACCACGACGGATGTCGCTTTTGGTTTCGAACAAGTAGTAAACTCGACGAATCGGAAAGGGGACGTTGCGTTGATCTTCAAGAGCGACGAGGCGCCCTCGTTCATCGCCGTGTTTTTGCAGCTGTACTAATTTAATTTCCATCTGAAGTTTTTTTCTATCTAGGATTACGCAGCAATACTGATGAGATACTGGCCATAACTTGTCTTGCACAAGTTTTCGCCTGCCCGACGCACGGCTTCTTTACTAAGCCAACCGTTATGCAAAGCAATCTCTTCCAGACATGCCACTTTATAGCCCTGTCTCGTCTCAATTGTTTCCACGAAATGTGCCGCGTCGAGCAAACTCTCGTGCGTCCCCGTGTCGAGCCACGCAAATCCACGTCCCAGCATTTCGACGCGAAGTTGCCCTTGTTTGAGATAGGTTTCGTTAACGCAGGTAATCTCGAGTTCTCCACGCGGTGACGGCTCGATGGATTTGGCGATGCGAATTACGTCGTTGTCATAGAAGTAAAGCCCAGTTACGGCAACGTTCGATTTCGGTGCAGCTGGCTTTTCTTCCAGCGAAATAGCGGTCATGTTGGCATCGAATTCGACGACGCCGAACCGCTGTGGATCCTTGACCGAATAACCAAACACGGTTGCACCAGTTTGCTGGGAAGCTGCGCGCTGCAACATCGGGCTGAAGCCCTGTCCGAAGAAAATGTTATCTCCAAGAACCAGGCAAACGTTGTCATCGCCGATGAATTCTTCACCGATCAAGAATGCTTGCGCCAGACCTTCCGGCTTTTCTTGAACCGCATAGGTCAGCTTAATACCAAATTCGGAACCGTCACCGAGCAATCGCACGAAGCCGGCTTGATCTTCAAGCGTGGTGATGATCAGAATTTCCTGGATACCCGCCAACATTAATACCGATAACGGATAATAGATCATCGGTTTGTCGTAGACTGGCAAGAGCTGTTTCGACACACCACGAGTAATTGGATACAACCGAGTGCCGGAACCGCCGGCCAGGACAATGCCCTTATACCGTTTTTTAGACACGTTCAACCCCGTCCGTCGTAATGCAGACCGATCCAGGTGCGATACGCACCACTGGTCACGTTTTCCACCCATTCTTTGTGGGTGAGATACCACTCAACTGTCTTGCGCAGCCCGCTTTCAAACGTTTCGTTTGGTTTCCAACCAAGCTCGCGTTCGAGCTTGCGCGCATCGATTGCATATCTCCGGTCATGACCGGGCCTGTCTTTTACAAAAGTAATCTGGCTCCTGTACGAATCGCCCTCAGCCTTAGGAGACAACTGGTCGAGAATGTCGCAAATAGCGTTAACGACTTCGATGTTGGCTTTTTCGTTCCATCCGCCTACGTTGTATACCTCGCCTACTTTTCCGGCTTCAAGAACGCGCCGAATGGCCGAGCAGTGATCGCGAACAAATAGCCAGTCACGGATCTGCCGACCATCTCCGTAAATCGGGAGATTTTTCCCAGCCAATGCATTATGGATCACCAACGGGATTAATTTCTCTGGGAAATGATAAGGGCCGTAATTATTCGAACAATTGGTGGTCAGCACCGGCAGCCCATATGTGTGATGGTAGGCCCTGACGAGATGGTCGCTTGCAGCCTTGCTGGCTGAGTATGGGCTGTTGGGCTCATAGCGGTTTTTTTCAGAAAAAGGGGCTGCATCTTGCGTCAGAGAGCCGTAAACCTCATCGGTTGAAACGTGCAACAGCCGGAACTCTGCCTGCCTGTCTGCAGGCAGGGCGTTCCAATGATGTCGAACAGCCTCGAGAAGATTAAAAGTCCCTACGATATTCGTTTCCACGAATGCAGCCGGGCCCACGATACTTCTATCGACATGCGATTCTGCGGCGAAATTAATGACCGCGCGAGGCTGATATTCTGCCAATAGCCGGGTTACCAGCTCAGAGTCGTTGATACTCCCCTTAACAAATACATGACGATTGTCATCGCTGACGGACCGTAGATTTTCAAGATTGCCGGCATATGTCAGAACATCTAGATTGACGACCTGTTCGTCGTTCACTTCCAGCCAATCCAGTACGAAATTACTGCCGATGAAACCGGCACCGCCAGTTACAAGAATTGTCATAATGCGTATTAAGGTTAATCTAATTAGCCGTGTTTTCACAGTGAGGCTGGTTTCGGACGGCGCCAGGAAGTCCTGACTTACCCTTTCCGGAGCCGCGAAACCAGCTCTGCCCACTTTCGAGCACTGGCTGGGTTTGCCAAGGCTTTTGCTTTGCTCTCAAGGGCAAATGCAGCAATCACAGCTGCTATAAAGCTCGCGATGACTGATGCCAGTACGATGAAGGCACGCTTTGGCTTGGCTCGACGCTCGGGCTCAACAGCCGGGTCTAGAACTTGAACGATCGAGGGGTCCTTGGCTTCGTCAAGACGGGCAGCTTCGTACTGCTTTGCCAGCAGTTCATACAGCATCTGGAAATACTTGAGGTCACGGAAACGCTGAATACTCTCCAATCCGCCCTGTTGTACGTTTGCTCCACCGCTTTCCGTAACACCCTGCTTCTCTTCATGGCCATTTTCAAGCTTCGACAATTGGCCTCTAAGGCTGTTAAGTTCTTCTTGAACGCGTTGGAACTCAGGATGGCTTGTTGTGACAAATGCACGCATGGAATTCAGTTCAATTTCCTTTGCAGAGATTTGCGCCCTCAACCGCGCCATGGTTTCAACGGCGGCTCGGCTTTCGACATCAACACTGACCACTCCATGTTGTTCGAGTGAACTCTTCAAGGCAATTTCCGCTTTCGCCAGCTTGTTTTTTGCGGACTCAAGCTCGCGCTCGAAGAACAAACGCCGTTGAGCAGCTTCGGTCACGGCCAGCGTACGAGTCAGGCCGAGTAACTCATCCACATATGAGTTTGCAAGCTTTGCAACGCGGTTCTGATCGCGATCCTCGACCTCGATGGTAATAAGCCCATCCTTCCCTGACGCGATTAAGGTGTTTTCGCTCAACCGCATCCTGGCACTCTCAGCCAATTCCGTCTGGTAGACTTTCTTGAGATCGTATTGGGCGATCAGACGATCGGCTATGGTCCGGCTTTTCAACATCCCGACGTAAAGATCGTTAGGATTTTTCAACCCGGCGACGCCAGCAGCCATACTCGCTACACCGCCGAATTGTGCAAGCAAGGCACTCGCACCGGATTGTTGTTGTTGCGGAGGTAGCAGTTTTACTGCCGCTTTATACGTCTCAGGCAAAGCAAGGCTTACTCCAGCAGAAACGACCGCTGCGATCAGCGGCACGATGCAAATCAGCTTTTTATGTTTAGCGAGAACGATCATCAAATCGATCAAGCCAAGCTCGCTGTCATTCTCATCGTGCGACGCTACGTCAGGTGGGACTTGTACTTCGCTCATGTTCCAGCGCTCTTCCATTCAGGTTGTTCTTGATGCAAAGTAATCTCGCGGATCAATTCCGCAGAGTTTTAATCGCCGCAGCACCAAGTCCAAAGTTCGCCAGAATCTGCGTCCACTCACGCGCACCCTGCGTAAATTTGGTCCACGCAGTCTGCCTGTCCAGCTTCTCAGGCACGACGATCGTATCCCCCGGCATCACTTCTAGACCACCGATCTTGCCAAAGAACCAGCCCTGCGAATCCGAGGACACCACGGTACCATCGACACGCAGCACGAAAGCGTTGTCGATATCCGCATCCGAGGTCGTACCCGCCATCTTCAGGTAATCCTTGACGCGGCTATTCGGGCGCCACAGTGGCGACGCCTCGACATTTACGGCGCCGAACACATGCACGAAGGCCGGCTTCGACGGCACCACCAGACGGTCGCCGTTCTGCAGCGTGACCTGCGGCAAGCGCGCGAACGAGCGCTCATTCGGATCCAGGCCGAAAGCAATACGGCCGGTCGGCTGCAGCTTGCGGAAGCGTGCAATGCGTTCTTCCGCGGTACGACGCTCGGTTTCGAACTGGGCGGTCATTGCGGCGGCTTCGGTCGGCGAAAGACCGCTCAGGTTGGCCAGCTGGCGCGACTGCTCGCTTCGCAGCTGGGATTCCAGACGGTCCGCAGCGCGCTGCAGGTTGGCCGACTGTTCCTTCTGTACTTCGTCGCGGTAGAAGCCGGTACCGAACAGGTAGGCGTTACCGGTCGGGCCGCCCGCCTTGGCGATCAGGCTCTGCAGGGTGTCGCCAGCCGTCATCTGGTACACGCCCGGCACCTTGACTTCGCCTTCGACGCGCACAAAGACCTGGCGCTTGTCCATCGGGACCGCCACGTCTTCCTGCGAGAAGATGGTAACGGTGTCGCCCGGCTGCAGCTGGATATTGTCCGGACCGGCCGGGTTGGAGAACACGGCGCCCAGGTTGAACGGGATCAGCTTGACGCTCAGGTCGCTGCGGTTGACGCGCTCGATGACCGCATAGTCCCAGTTGATCGGCGCGATCAGGTTGCCGATGCGCGAGGCGATCTTGGCCGCGTCCTGGGTCGTATCCTTTTCGTTGTCGCCGGCCGCCACGACATTGTTCTGGCGCTTAACCGATTCGCGGCTGATCAGGTATTCGCGGCTCGGGATCAAGTCGCTGACGCGCATGCCCTGCTTGAACGGCGCGCGCACCGGCTGGTCGACGTTACCGCGCAGCACCACGGCATTCGAGAAGTCCGGTGTGATCGACACCACGTTGAGCACGTCGCCGTTCTTCAGCGGACGCTGCAGGCCTTCCGGATTCAGCGCGAATTCTTCGACGCTACGCGGATGGCTCTTGTTCGGATCGATGCGTTCCAGATAAGCGCGGCGCGGATCGGCCACAACCGGCAGACCACCTGCGAAGTCGAGCAGGGATCCGATGCTGTCGCTGTTGTTCTTGAGTTCGTAAATGGCCGGGCTGTTGACCTTGCCGACCAAGGCCACATAGCCACCCGCCGGCGGGATATAGATGGTGTCGCCATCCAGCAGCTTGATGTCGGCCGACTTGTCGCCCTTGGCGATGAAGGAATACAGGTCGAGTTCCGCCGCGACCTTGCCGCCGCGTTTCACCTGCACGCGGCGCATGCTGCCGTTGGCGTTCGGACCGCCGCTCGCGAACAGGGCCGTCACCAGGGTCGACAG
Organism: Massilia sp. 01N410; assembly: GCF_056399665.1. NCBI lineage: Bacteria > Pseudomonadati > Pseudomonadota > Betaproteobacteria > Burkholderiales > Oxalobacteraceae > Massilia > Massilia sp. 01N410. The sequence goes on from NZ_JBFTRV010000016.1 coordinate 27,442, forward strand.
GCTCGACACGGTATAGGTACCCGGGCGGCTGGCCTGGCCGACCACGTACACGGTAATCGCACGCAGCTGGCCGAAGTTGACGCTGACCGTCACGCCCTTGTACAGGCGTGCGACGGCATTGCGGATCACGGTTTCGGCATCGCCGGCCTTGACGCCAGCCAGCACGACCGAGCCGATGGTCGGGATATTGATGGTGCCGTTACGGTCGATGGTGGCGCGAAAATCGATATCGATCGTGCCCCAGCCGCGGATGTTTAACTCGTCGCCCGGTCCAAGCGGGTAATCGCTCGGAACAGGGGAATTCTGGATCGGCGCAAACGTCGGCTGAGCGTTGGCGAAGAATTCGGAACCGAAAATCGGCAATACCTTGTTGGTATTATCTTCAATGAATTTCTGAAATTCGCTCAATGGCGCATTCTGATCCGCCATTCGCTTTTGCAGCTGGCGCGAATCCATTCCTTCCCGCGCGCCATTCGCTGCCGGGCGGCCACGGCCGGCCTGACCCTGGACTTGCCCATTTGCCTGATTCAAGGCCTGGGCACCGACCTGACCCGAGGGCGCATTCGAGATGGTCAGCCTGCGGGTCTGGGCAGGCGCGGCGGTGTTGACCGAGTCGCCGACCGCAGACGGCGTGTCCTGGCCGAACATGTCAGCCTTGTTGGTCGCCTCTTGGGCGGAAGCGGCAATAGCCGTCATGGCCAGCGCGACGGCCGTAAAACTCTTGGTGAACTTGAACATTGGTCTTGGAAGGAGTGGAGCGTGGACGCGTCTCAAACAGCCCGTCATTTTACCCGACAGCAATATGGTTGGGAAACCTTTTGTTGTCACCAGTTCTATGCATTTGTCGCCAAAGATGTGAAATTCGGCATATACACCACAGTCGAAATCCCCCTTCGATGGGTAATTAGCAGAAGCGCAAAACGCCCGGTATTTACCTGTGGATAGATTGGGATTGGCGAAGTGACATCCGCGTGATTTTTGGTGAGATTATGGGCACCCAACAAATTCACGCTCTGATTAATCGAACAGTAAATATGTTGAAATCAAAATAATATGAGTAGACATTTTGATATAAAAATATTTCAATTTTTCGAATTTCTTCGTACTGCCGGATTTTGGCTATTTCTGGCAATTGCGACAATTTCAAGCGCGGCCGTCGGTGCAAGCGAAACCACCGACGTCCTCGCCGCCCAGCGCGAAGCCGAAGCCCGCGCCGCCATCGCCCAGGCCGAACGCGCTGAGCTGCTCGCCCGCCTGCCACCCTCCTCCATCAAGCCCCTTCAGGGCAGCGTCGACACCGGCAAATTCGGCGCCGCCGGCCTGGTCAGGGCCTTCGACCTGGCCCGTGAGCTAGCCACAGAAGTTTGCGCCGCCCTGCCCGCCGGCCGCAAAACCACCATCTACGAGCCGGCGGCCGCCCAGGGCGTCCTGGCGGCGCGCCTCGTGCAGGACGCGATGGAGCGCCTCAAGGACGACCTGGGCAAGCAGAACAAGGAGCTGCAGCAGGCCATCGAAACGCATACGCCGCAGGGCAGCGCCGCCGCCGTCGCCTTCACCGTGCTGACGGCGGTGCCGGCGACGCTGAAGGCCGGCGCCGGTCTGGCCGCGCTGTTCAGGTCCGACGTGTCGGCGCAGGGCATCGGCTATGGTGACGGCGCCCGCGTCCTGTTCGCGACCGCCCTCGCGCGCAGCTGCCCGGAGCGGATCGCGGGACTTGGTGCAGGCTACCTGGGTGAGCTGGACGGCAAGCAGTACGCCGCCCTGCTCTCCCGCGTGCGTGCGCTGGCGGCGCAGCGTGGCGAGCTGGCGCAGCGGATCGCGGCGCTGAACCGGCTGGCCGATGCCGCCAAGGGCGAGGAAAAACGCGAGCTGTCGGCATTGGCCTCAAACGCCGGCGCGCTGCTGAAGACCGTCGACGCCTTCATCGACTCGCTCAAGGCCGGCGAGGCGGGCGAGCGCAGTCCGCTGTACAACGCGGCGCGCTACCTGGGCTATGCGGCGCGCACCGAGGGGGCGCCGGTGCTCGATTTCGACTTGCGGCTGGAGGGGATGAGCATCGTGAAGGATGCCCTGTTCACGGGGCAGAAGCTGCGGCTGTCCGGCGTGGCCTTCCTCTGGTACCGGGTGCATGAGGCGGATGGGCGGCTGCTGGTTGCGGATGTGGTGCGCAGGGTTTCGCGGCCGGTGGAGGTGGATTTACGAGGCGATGAAGTTAGTGGGGAGTTTTGGGGCGGTAGGTAATTGGTTACTCAGCATGGATTCCCGCTTTCGCGGGAATGACGATGGACGCGGGAACGACGGCCATACGGTTCGGTTATGGTTCCAGCCGCGCCACCTTCTGCTCGATCACCCCGAAGATCGACTTGCCCTTCTCGTCCAGCATCTCGATGCGGATCGTGTCGCCGAAGCGCATGAACTGGGTGACCGGCTGGCCGTATTCGATCGTCTCCAGGCAGCGCTGTTCGGCGATGCAAGAGTAGCCCTTCGAGGCATCCTTGTTCGACACCGTGCCCGAGCCGATGATGCTGCCGGCGCGCGCGTTGCGGGTCTTGCAGAGGTGGGCGATCAACTGCGGAAAATTGAAGACCATGTCGACGCCCGCATCCGGCTGGCCGACCAGGCGGCCGTTCCAGGTCGAGCGCAGCGGCAGGTGGACCTTTCCTCCCTTCCAGGCTTCGCCCAGCTCATCCGGCGTCACCGCCACCGGCGAGAAGGCCGTTGCCGGTTTCGACTGCAAGAAGCCGAAGCCCTTCGCCAGCTCGGGCGGGATCAGGTTGCGCAGCGAGACGTCGTTGGCCAGCATCAGCAGGCGGATCTGCTGGTGCGCCTCGTCGGGCGTGGCGCCGATCTTGACGTCCCCTAGGATCACGGCCACTTCGGCCTCGAAGTCGATGCCCCACTCTTCGTGCGCCAGCACGATGTCGTCCATCGGGCCCAGAAAATCGTCGCTGCCGCCCTGGTACATCAGCGGGTCTTCCCAGAACGAGGCCGGCATCTCGGCACCACGCGCCTTGCGCACCAGCTCGACGTGGTTGACGTAGGCCGAGCCGTCGGCCCACTGGTAGGCGCGCGGCAGCGGCGCCATGCAGCGCGCCGGGTCGAAGTCGAAGGGGCGGCGGGCGCGGCCGGCGTTGAGCTGGTCGTAGAGTTCCGCCAACTGGGGCGCGATGAAGGCCCAGTCGTCCAGCGCGGCCTGCAGGGTGGGCGCGATGCCGTCGGCAATGTGGGCGGTTTTCAGGTCACGCGAGACGACGGCCAGCTGGCCGTCGCGCGATCCGTCGTTGAGGGTGGCGAGTTTCATCTCGCCATTGTAGTGCAGCCTGGACGGCTGCTGGCCGCTCAGAAGGTGCCGAGCAGCCCCACGCCGACCACGTTCTGGTAGTAGTTGTAGTCGATCAGGCTCTGGCCATAGCCGGAGAAATACTGCAGATAGCCCTTGAAGTGGCCGGCCAGCGGGAAAGCCCAGCTGAGCTGGACGGCGCCGCGGTTCGTCGAGAAATTGCGGCGCAGCAGGGCCGAGTAGTCGTGTCCGTTGTTGCGGTAGGTGACGGCCAGGTCGCCGCGGCCCATGTAGTCGACGATGTTCGGGTTGTTGTCGTCGCTCGCCGCTTCGTTGACGCGTTTCCAGACCCGTCCCAGCACGGTAAAGCCGGCGCGTTCGAGGCCGAGCTGGGCATAGACCCGGTTCCAGCTGCGCGACAAGGTCGAGGCCTGGCCGTTCGACTGGTGCACCACGCCAAGGTTGAGGTAGCTGGCGTGCATGCCCAGCACGTCGAAGTTCAGTGGCATCACCGCCATCAGCTCGGGCTGGTAATTGGTTTCGCGGAATGGACTGGATGCCTGGCGGTTGCCGGCCTGCCAGAAACTGTTCTGCGTATAGCCGAACCACAGGTCGACCGGCTTCTTCCCGATGTCTTCCAGCACCTTGGTCTTGAAGCTCAGCTGGTACACCAGTTCGTTGTGCGCCAGGTCGGTGTTGAAGTCGGCAAGGTTGCGGAAGGGCCGGTAAGGCGCATCGTTCGGATGCGCCGTGCGCGTGATCATCAGGTAGGTCGCGTTGTGCGGGCGGAAATTGAAGACGCCGCGCTTGTGCTCCCGGTCCAGTTCCCAATGGTCGGCCAGGCTGAAGCCGCGGGTCTTTTCGGGCGAGAGGTCGAGGGCCGACTGGACTTCGCGCTCGGATTGCGCCGCAGGCGGGCTGGACACGGCTGCGGCCGCTTGTGCGGGCGCCGGGCTGACGCCGGCGAGGCGGTCATAGCAGGCCAGGCGCTGGGCGGCGTCGGTGATCTGTGCACAGCCGGCCAGGTCGGGAACGCCCTGCTGGGCCAGGGCGGAATTAACTACGAAGAGTGCTGAAACGGAGAGAAATCGGTACGTTTTCGGAGATGTCGATATCATCTTGCTGAGTTGCTTCAATAATAAGATGACAAGTGTCGCGGAAAAGGCTGTTGTGCGTCGCACGACACCGCCGCTGCTCCCGAAAGGCGGAGGCGATGCCGAGAATCAAGATTAATAATGCCAGAAACAATGCGCTATTTCCAAGACGCTGGCTTCTTAACGCAGGTCAGTAGCGCTATTCCACCTGCGTGAACAGCCGGGCTGGACAATGCCCAGCACAACGGTCCGCCGGCGCGCGCTATTTCAGCACCAAGAAATGCAGTAGTACCTGCTCCAGATAACACCAATGCTTTCCTCAGCCCAACGATTCCAGTGTTAGCGCCCAACAGGGATAGTGGAGTGCCGTGCAGCTTCTGGAACAAACAGCAAGCATGACACGAGAAACTCAGGTCTCACGAAAGTATATTGAACACACTACGGGTTTACTTCCTAAATTTGGAGAAATAAATCAACTAGAGAACCCACTCGTAGAAATCGTGCACTATACCCCGCCCACCAAACCCTTCTTTCTGGGCGATCAATCCTGTGTTCAGAACACGTCCTTGCTGTTCCGTCGAAATTCCAAAACTTAAAAATTTCTTATCGGAAAAGTATTTTTCAACTAAATTCAGCAATAAATAATCCAACGCACCTATCTGCCGACCTTCATCAGAACTTGCTAAATATTGCGTATGAACCACATGACCACAGTCATAGGCGAGACATGCAGCATACAACCGGCCGCCAATTAATGTCCCGAACAATCGGATCTGTTCCGGGAAACGTGCCTTCAATAATTCGAGCTCGCCCACCGAATGCACCGGAGCCGCACCAAACTTGCTCAGCACATGCGCGAGAAGTGCGTGAAATTCGTGAAAACTATTTAGTTCAACAGCGACTGCCCCGGCTTTCTCAGCCTTCCTTGCAGTATTTTTTCGTGAATCGCTGAGTTTAGGCCGATGTGCGATTTCAATCACGCTAGACAGGTCTCGCCTGACCAGGGATGCTCCGACTCGCGTCAGTGCATATAAATCTTCATCGGCAGGGTAAGTGTGAAATATCTGCGGCACAACTTTGTATAAAATTTTACGCTTACCATTTTCGCGAAAATAATTGCCTATCGCCTCAAAGATCTCTAGCACAGTTGCCGCATGAACGTCTTTTCCGTATAGCAAGCCCCCGTATGTCAGGCCACCATGGCTATAAACTTGATCCTCTACGACATTACAAGGGAATGCAGCAATTACTTTACCGTTTTTAAATATCAGGATCGAATGATCGACGAAGCGATCCGCATGATAGTCTACATAGTCGCGATAATGCAAAAATGTGGCATTCTTGGCTTTATCGACAAGAGCATCCCACGTGGGCTTTAATTCAACCTTATATCGCACCAGCTCAATCTGATTTTTTTGATCGTTCATGTAATATTCCGGCAATCAATGTTGCGCTCCATCCAATCAAAATCCTGATCCGAATCATATTTATTGAATCGCATCCGCCCATACAATCTAATTGCGGCAACATTATTTTTTAAAACCTTGAGATATATTCGAGATAGCCCCGCATTAGTCGAAAGCTCAAGCACTTGCTGCATCATCCAAGTACCAATACCGCTCCCCCAAAGCTCTTTTGACCCAATATATCCCCAGTACTCCCCATTGCGGTCGCGAATATTTTTTACTCCAAAAACACCTATGGGTTTGTCATCCAGCTTGACGCCCCAAATCAAATAATCTTTCTTGGAAGCCAAACTAGAATACCACGCCAATTGCTGATCACGACTAAAATCTGGTGTGGCTGTAAGCGCCTTTGTCTCTGGGTCATTTAACCACTCCCAAGAACAGTTGAGAAATTCTTGGGTGTAAGGCGAAATACTCAACCTCAAAAAATCAATTCTTTCGTTCGGCATTCAATTTCTCCAGCGCATTAAATTCGCAGAAATCACATAAAATTGCATATATCTCTTTTCCAACAAAATTCAGAAATTTTCTGAATTTCATTATGGAAAGTACACCAGCGCGTTCAAACGAAAATTCATCACATCTGTTATCAACCCTAGCCTATTCGAATCAGATTACATTCCTCTGCGAACAGTCTTATAAGTAATAATTTCTACGTGGGAAAATAAAATAAAAGGGTCTGAAAACTGTGTGTCAAAATCATTACGACAGTATCAGTTGAACCTGCGCCAGCAAGCCCAGTTGATCTTGCTCCAGATAGCACCACTCCCCTTCCTTCAGGCCGAGCGATTCGAGCGTCAGGCCGCCGATCTGCGAGCGGTGCAGGGCCACGCAGTGGTTGCCGGCTGCAGCGAGCATGCGTTTGACCTGGTGATATTTCCCCTGTTCCAGCACGATCTCGAGCTGGTGGTCGCCGCGCTGGACGCAGGTCAGGGCCGCCAGCGGAGCGGGCTCATCAATCAGCTGGACGCCGGCCAGCAACTGGTCGACCAGTGCCTGGGTCACCGGCTCCTGCGTCCTTGCCTGGTAGACCTTCGGCACATGACGCTTGGGCGAGGACTGGGCGTGGATGAAGGGACCGTCGTCCGACATCAGCAGCAGGCCGGTGGTGTCGTGGTCGAGGCGGCCGACCGGCTGCACTTCGCGCCAGGTAAATTGTTCGGGCAACAGGGTCAGCACGCCGGGATGGTGGCTGGGCTTGCGCGAGCATTCGAAGTTGGCCGGTTTGTAGAGGGCGAGATAGACGCGCTCGCGATAAATCCACTCCTCGTCGAACACGGTCAGCACCAGGCCGTCGGTCTCGACCGTGGTCTTGTAGCTGGTCTGGACCTCGCCACCGATCGCGACGTCGCCGTCCTCGATCAGGGCGCGGCAGTATTTGCGCGTGCCGAAGCCTTGGGATTGCAGCACGCGGTCGAGGGAAAGTTTGCTCATGGGGCGGAACTTTAACAGAACGGATGTGTATGGCAAAGATCAGGTAGTTCCACTGTTTGAATCGGTAGCAAAACTACGTTTGACACGCGTCAATGCCACATCAGTTTCCATTGCTACACTGAAGCCTCGTTAGGAATCGACCTACAATCGTTGAGCGTAGGACTACCGTTCATCAACTTGTAGGATTAACACTCACCGATTTTTCAAACAAGAGATGAGGTAAATGTGCATATTGAAGAAGAAAAAAATCGCCCTCCCTTCCATGGAAAGGATTCCATGGATCAGGCATGCCATGTGGCGAGCGAGTACGCGGCGACGTTTCCAACCCGCCTCGCGCTGGCGCGCTGGACACGCGGTGGCGATACTCCCCATGTCTTTGCCTCCGCTCACAACGTACCCATGCGTGCCGCATGGTACGGCCAGGCCCAGCGCCAATTCCAGGCCTGGCTCGAGGATGGAGGTTTTCATGCCGAATAAATGAAAACGACGGCTTGCGCCGTCGTTTTCTCCCATAGCGGGATCCAACCTGAGGAATGGAGTTCACTCGAAACCGCCTTGAAGCGGGTCTGTAGGTGTAAGCTACAAAACAACTATAGCCGACACTTTGGAATTTTCAAGGCACATTGTTACGAGTCAGCGGCGGCATTGCATCAAATGATTCCACTACTAGCACCGATCTCGTCCAGGAACAATCGATAGGCTGCGCCCGTTTCCGGATGCCGTAAACCCATGGCAGTCATTGCCTTCAAATAGCCAAGTTTGGATCCACAATCATAACGCTGTCCGGCAAACCTATGGGCCAGCACTCGGTCAACTGCCATCAATTTGGCAATGCCATCCGTCAACTGAATTTCGCCTCCCGCTCCTGCATCCAGGGCTTCCAGATGGTCAAAGATGTGCGGCGATAGAACGTAGCGTCCAACCACGGCCAAGGTGGAGGGTGCATCAGCAGGATGAGGCTTTTCGACTATACCAGACACCTGCTCGATGTCGGGGCGATACGCGGATGTACTAACGATGCCGTACTGCCGTGTATTTTCGCGTGGGACATTCTGTACTGCCAGTATGCTGCATTTTTCGTAGTTGTACAGATCTGTCATCTGTGCCAAAACTGGCTTGTATCCTGGGGCCGCATCCATGAAATCGTCCGCTAATAGCACCGCGAAGGGCTCATTCTGGACGATAGGGCGTGCGCAAAGTACAGCGTGACCCAGACCAAGCGGGGCGGCCTGTCGGATATAAATGCAACTTACGTTTTTGGGGATCACCGACTGCACTAGATTAAGCAGCTCGTGCTTCTGCGCTGCTGCAAGTTCCGACTCGAGTTCATATGCCTTGTCGAAATGATCTTCGATCGCCCTTTTATTGCGGCCTGTAATGAAAATCATTTCTGTGATTCCAGCTGCTACGGCTTCCTCGACAGCATATTGAATCAAGGGCTTGTCAACGACCGGCAACATTTCTTTTGGTTGCGCCTTGGTCGCTGGCAAAAATCGGCTCCCCAACCCTGCTACAGGGAAGACTGCTTTCTTTATTTTCATTATTTCAATACTTATTAAAAACCAAATCAGCGAAGACTCGGAACCGGTCCCCGGTAAATCGAATGCACGGCGCCCGCCCCCACCGATGCGCCAAATTTCTTCAGCACACGCTCCGGCAAGCCTTCATGCGCGGTGTAGTCGATGATGTCTTCGGCCTTCACCACGTCGCGGGCGACGGTGTCGACGGTGCCGAAACCATCGGCCAGGCCCATCTCGACGGCCTTGGCGCCGGTCCAGTAGAGGCCGGAGAAGATTTCCGGATTTTCCTTCAGGCGCTTGCCGCGGCCGGCACGGACCACGGCGATGAATTGCTCGTGGATTTCGTTCAGCATGGCCAGCGCGTGCTGCTTCTGCTTGTCGGATTGCGGGCTGAAGGGATCGAGGAAGCCTTTGTTTTCGCCCGCCGTCAGCAGGCGGCGCTCGATGCCCAGTTTGTCCATCAGGCCGGTAAAGCCGAAGCCGTCCATCAGCACGCCGACCGAACCGACGATGCTGGCCTTGTTGACGAAGATCTTGTCGGCGGCCGAGGCGATGTAATAGCCGCCCGAAGCGCAGATTTCGTCCACGACCACGTACAGCGGCTTGTTCGGATAGCCCTTCTTGAGGCGCTGGATTTCGTCGACGATGATGCCTGCCTGCACCGGACTACCGCCTGGACTATTGATGCGCAGCACCACCGCAGCCGAGCCGGCGTCGGCAAAGGCCTTGTTCAGGGACGGGATCACGGTATCGGCGGCGCCGCTGCCTTCGTCGTCGATGCTGCCGTCGATTTCGATCAGGGCGGTATGGCGGCCGAGAGATTCGGTGCCGGAGCCGGTGCTGAAGTCGAAATAGGCCCAGATCGCGAAAAATGCCAGCAACAAGAAGGATAGCTTGAAGAAGATCCCCCAGCGCCGTGCAGCCCGCTGCTCACGCACCGTGGCAAACACGAGCCGCTCGAGGGTCTCGCGCTCCCAATAGCGCATTGCCCCTGGGTCATTCGCGTTCTGATTCTCGTTCCTGTTGTTTTCGCTCATAAATGTGTGCTTGTTTTACTTCGGCGGCTGGAAATGCTGGTCCGGCTGCCAATAGACGCCATCGCCGGATTCGCGCACGGCAATCGGGCGCAGCCTGCCGCCCCGGCATGGTCCACCGGTGCAGACCCCGGTTTCGGGCGCATAGATCGCGCCGTGGGTCGAACACATGAGGTATAGCTTGCTCGACTCGAAAAACTCGCCCTTGAACCAGTCCAGTTCGACGGGAACGTGGGCGCAGCGGTTCAGGTAGCCGTAGACCTTGCCGCCATGGCGCACCACGAAACCGGTGGCTTCATCGCCGAACGCGACCACCGGAAAGCGAACGCCATTGCCGCCGTCGACCAGGGCATCGGGCCCGCAGATATAGACCTCGTTTGCTTCGCTCATGCGTTCTCGACCAGCCACTGGTGGAGTTCAGGCACATTCTTTGCCGTGAAGACCGGGTGACATGCCTGCAGTTGCTGCACAGGATGCGCGCCGTACTCGACCGCGATGCCTGAGGCGCCGGCATTGTTGGCCATAAGCAAGTCGTGCGTCGTGTCGCCGATCATAACGGTGCGACGCATGTCTTGCCCCAGCTCCCTTGTCAATTCTTGCAACATTGCAGGATGCGGCTTGGAAAATGTCTCGTCCGCGCAACGGGTTGCATCGAAGGTCGACAGCAGTCCGCAGGCATTCAGGGCGCGGTTCAGGCCGACCCGGCTCTTGCCGGTGGCGACGGCCAGGAAATAGCCGAGCTGGGAGAGTTCTTCCAGCATGGCGGGAACGCCGCGGAATAGCACCAGTTCGTGGTCTTTTGTCAGGAAATGATAACGATACCGCTCCACCATGCGCGGATACAGGGCCGGGTCGATGTCCGGCATCACGGCCTGCATCGCTTCAAGCAGGCCGAGCCCGATGACATGCGCGGCGGCGGCATCGCTGGGAACGCTCAGGCCGAGGTCCTTGGCGGCGGATTGGATGCATTTGACGATGGTGGCGGTGCTGTCCATCAGCGTGCCATCCCAGTCGAAGACGATCAGGTCGAATTGCTTGCGTGCCATTATGAATGTTTGCTTGTCGGTTGCCCCAAGCTTACCAAGAAACGCTCGCATTCCGCCGGCAGTGGCGCCGTCAGGGTCATCGGCTTGTCGGTTTCGGGGTGCTGGAAAGTGATCCGGTACGCATGCAGGAACATCCGCTTGAGGGCTCCGCGCGTATTATTTGCCTTCTGAAGCTGCTTGTTCAATGCAAAATCGCCGTATTTCTCGTCACCTGCGATCGGGAAACCGCTCGATGCCAGGTGCACGCGGATCTGGTGCGTACGCCCGGTCTTGAGCTCGGCTTCCAGCAGGGCGAAGCCTTCCCAGCGGCGCAGCAGGTTGAACACGGTATGCGCTTCCTGGCCGCCGGCCTGCACCACCACGCGGCGCTCGCCGTCCGAGGTCGTGTACTTGTGCAGGGGCAGCTTGACGTGCTGGCGCGGGTTGGTCCAGTTGCCGCTGACCAGGGTCAGGTAGCGCTTGTCCGTCGTGCCGTCACGCATTTGCTCGTGCAAATTGGTCAGCGCCGAACGTTTCTTCGCTAACAACAATAAACCCGAGGTTTCGCGGTCGAGGCGATGCACCAGTTCCAGGAACTTGGCTTGCGGACGCGCCGCGCGCAGCTGTTCGATGACGCCATAGGACACGCCCGAGCCGCCATGCACGGCGACGCCGGCCGGTTTGTCGATCACCAGCAGGTGGCTGTCCTCATGCACGATCGCGAATTCGGCGCCGGGCACGGGAGCGCTGCCGGCTGCCTTTTCGGCGATGCGGATCGGCGGAATACGCACCACATCGCCCGTTTCCAGGCGGTACAACTGATCGATACGCCCCTTGTTCACGCGCACCTCGCCAGAGCGGAGGATGCGGTAAATATGGCTTTTTGGGACACCTTTACAAACACGCAGCAGGTAGTTGTCGATACGTTGCCCGGCTTCTTCTTCAGCGATTGTTACAAGCTGGACAGAATTTCTCTCTAAGTCCTTCATTTTGAATATATAATCGACAGGCGGCGGTCAAACCTCTGCTGGTGTAAGAATTAAAACGATATTTTACACAGGGGCGCCTTCGTCGACCCCGCAAAAATGCGAATTCGATGAAGAAAAAAAGGAATCTCGCGAAATCATAGCGAGCGGAAGTAGTGGTGACCGAGAAGCGCAGCTGTACGAAAGTACGGTGAGCATCGCTGGCCGCCAATGCGAAGCGCAGCAGGTTTGGTGAGATGACAAACGTGTACGCACATTCTTGCGCGCGCCAAGGTTGCACCGCAGTTGTAATCGGGTAGCGCGCAGGACTGCAGGATTGGATTGTTTGGAATCGTAAGGATAAGTACCGGCAAGCCAGGTTCAGCCTGGCTCGCCGGGTGATGGCGTCGATAACGCTTGTCGTTTTCGCCGGACCCGCTGCAAGGAGCCTCTCCAGGAATCCGCAGGCCAAGGCTGATAAGCGCCTGGCCCGGATTCCCGCTACGGTCGCCCCGCGGTCTGGCTGTGGTCGCTGTTAGCACCCGCCCCAAGGCCCTGGCGCCGCCCCGATCGGGCCGCGCCGGCCGAACAAGGTTGCGGCGTGCGCGCGACAATGACGTTCGATGCCATTTGCGCCCTGTGGCCGGCAATGCCGTGCCACGCTCCGGGCATACCACCGCCAACACTCCCCTCCCCGCGTACGTTTCCAGTAATTAAACGGTCCACGGGCCGCGGAGTTAATAAAAATGAAACGTATGTTGTTTAACGCTACGCAGCAAGAGGAGCTGCGCGTAGCGATTGTCGACGGCCAAAAACTGATCGACATCGATATCGAGACCGCCGGTCGCGAACAGCGAAAATCGAATATCTACAAAGGCGTCATCACCCGCATCGAACCCTCCCTTGAAGCCTGCTTCGTCAGCTACGGCGAAGACCGCCACGGTTTCCTCCCCTTTAAAGAAGTCGCCCGCTCGTATTTCCGTGAAGGTGTCGACGTCCGGAATTGCACCATCAAGGAAGCCCTGCGCGAAGGCCAGGAAATCATGGTGCAGGTCGAGAAAGAGGAACGCGGCAACAAGGGCGCGGCACTGACTTCCTTCATTTCGCTGGCCGGCCGCTACCTGGTCCTGATGCCGAACAATCCGCGCGGCGGCGGCGTCTCCCGCCGGGTCGAAGGCGAAGAACGCCAGGAACTGCGCGAGACCATGGACAAGCTGGACCTGCCGCAAGGCATGTCGGTGATTGCCCGGACCGCCGGCATCGGCCGCAACGTCGAAGAACTCCAGTGGGACCTGAATTACCTGATGCAACTCTGGCGCGCGATCGAAGGCGCCGGCAAATCGGCCCCCGGGGCCTTCCTGATCTACCAGGAATCCTCCCTCGTCATCCGCGCCATCCGCGACTACTTCCAGCCCGACATCGGTGAAGTCCTGATCGACACCGACGAGATCTTCGACCAAGCCCAGCAATTCATGAGCCACGTGATGCCCGACATGGCGCACCGCGTGAAACGCTATACCGACGACGTCCCGCTGTTCTCCCGTTTCCAGATCGAACACCAGATCGAGACCGCGTACTCGCGTACCGTCCCGCTGCCGTCGGGCGGCGCGATCGTGATCGACCACACCGAAGCCCTGGTGTCCATCGACGTCAACTCGGCCCGCGCCACCCGCGGTTCGGACATCGAAACCACCGCCTTTAACACCAACTGCGAAGCGGCCGACGAAGTGGCCCGCCAGCTGCGCCTGCGCGACCTGGGCGGCCTGATCGTGATCGACTTCATCGACATGGAAGTCGCCAAGAACCAGCGCGAAGTCGAACAGCGCCTGAAGGACGCCCTGCACCATGACCGTGCACGCGTCCAGATGGGCAAGATCTCGCGCTTCGGCCTGATGGAACTGTCGCGCCAGCGCCTGCGTCCTTCGCTGTCGGAAGGTTCGCACGTCACCTGCCCGCGCTGCTCGGGCACCGGCCACATCCGCGATACCGAATCCTCGGCTCTGCAAGTCCTGCGTATCATCCAGGAAGAGGCGATGAAGGAAAACTCGGCCGCGATCCACGTCCAGGTTCCGGTCGACGTCGCTGCGTTCCTGCTGAACGAAAAGCGCGGCGAAGTGCTGAAGATCGAAACCCGTCACCGCATCACGGTCATTTTGGTGCCGAACAAGCATCTGGAGACCCCGCACTACAAGCTCGAGCGCATCAAGCACGACGATCCGCGCCTGGAAGACGCCGCCTCCAGCTACACGCTGGCCGAGTCGGCCGACACCGACATGGCTTTTGCCAAGCGCCAGAAGGAAGAAGCCAAGCCGCGCCAGGAAGCCGTGGTCAAGACCATTACCCCGGCCCAGCCGGCGCCGATGGTGGAACGCCGCGAGCCGGTCAAGGCCGAGGCCGCTCCTGCCGCAGCGCCCGCCGCTCCGGTGGCGCCGCCGCCTCCGGCCGAGCAGGGCTTCTTTGCCAAGCTGCGTAACTTCTTCTTCGGCACCCCGGCGCCGATGACCCCGCCGCCGGCTCCGGCAGCGGCACCCGTCAAGCCGGCCGAGCCGGCAGCGGCAGCCGCCGAGCGCGGCAACCGCGGCCAGCGCAATGGCCGTGGCGGCCGTAACGGTACCGGTACCGGCAAGGGCCGTGAGCGCGAAGACCGCGAACAGCTCGCCAAAGGCGCGCCGGCCGACGAGACCGCCAAGCCGGTCGACGCCGAAGGCAAGCCGGCCCGTCCGCCGCGCAAGCCGCGTGAACCGCGCGAGCCGCGCGAAGGCCGCGAGACCCGTGAAGTGCGCGAAACCCGCGATCAGGCCGAGGCGCCAGCCCAGCCGGCCCCGCGCGCCGAGCGTGGCGAACGCGCCGAGCGTCCGGAACGTGCCGAGCGCCAGCCGCGCCAGCCGCGTGAGCGTGCCGAGCGCGCCCAGGTGGTCGAAGCCAAGGCCGACGAACTGAGCGTGGTCCAGGCTAGCGCCGCGACCACCGTCACGATCGCGACGACCGCTCCGAATGGCGATCAGGAAATCATCCAGGAGCAAGTGGTGAAGACCGTGACGGCCATCGGCCCGGACGGCGAGGAAGCCGAGACCGATGGTGGCGACGAGCCGCGCCGCCGCCGCCGTCGTGGCGGCCGCAACCGCAACCGCCGCGATCGCGACGGGGCCGACATCATCGACAACGAGAGCGGTGAAGAAGGCGCGGCACCGGCCTTCGCACCGGTTGCCGACGAAGAAGCCGCCAAGGTCCAGGCCGAAACCAAGGCTGCGAGAGCCAAAGGCGCCAAGCCGGCCAAGGCTGCTGCTGCCCCGGGTCCGTGGCCCTTCCCGACCGCCGCTTCGGTGAAAGCCGCTGCCGAGAAAGCCGCGGCCGAACACGCCGCAGCCGAACAAGCCGCAGCCCGGGCACGTGCCGAAGCCGCGGCAGCAGAAGCCCTGCACGTCGCCGCCGCACAGGCAGCAGCCGAGGCCGCTGCCGCAGAGGTGAAGGCATCGAACCAGGGTGCGTGGCCCTTCCCGACCGCGAAATCGGTCGCCGAAGCCGCTGCCCGTCACGCTGCCGCCATGGCGCCGGTTGCTCCGGCTGCTCCGGTTGCTCCGGTTGCTCCGGCACCGGCTCCGGTTGAAGCCGTGGCTCCGGTCGAAGCCGCCGCTCCGGCTGCCCAGCCGGTCGTGATGCCGGCGCCGGTGGCGCCGGTCGCCTCGGCCCCGGCTCCGGTCGCAGCCCCCGCACCGGCTCCGGCTCCGGCTCCGGTTGCCGCTGCCCCGGCCGATCTGGGCGAAACGCTGGCCCAGGCCGGCCTGCAACTGGCATCGACCGATCCGGAAAAGCTGCGCGCTGCCCAGGAAGCGGCCGCCCAGTCCCAGCAGCCGGTCCGTCTCGGCCGCACTCGCAAGCTTGCGCCGCCGCCGGCCCAGGAGCCGCTGATCCAGGTGGATACGCGCCAGTAAGAGGCGGTCTTGTCCAATAAAAAAGGAAGCTTCGGCTTCCTTTTTTTTGTCTGTAAGATAAACCAACTTTGACCATCGCTTGTTGCATGCATCCCCAGCCCATCCCCTTCCGCACCGCCCTGCGCTACTGGCTCAAGCTGGGTTTCATCAGCTTCGGCGGACCGGCCGGACAGATCGCGATGATGCATGCCGAGCTGGTCGAGCGCCGCCGCTGGATCTCCGAGCAGCGCTTCCTGCACGCGCTCAACTACTGCATGCTGCTGCCCGGCCCGGAAGCGACCCAGCTCGCCGTCTACATCGGCTGGCTGATGCACCGTACCCTCGGCGGCATCGTGGCCGGGGTGCTGTTCGTGCTGCCTTCGCTGCTGATCCTGATCGCGCTGTCGTGGATCTACATGGCCTACGGCCACCTGCCGGCCATCGCCGGCGTCATGAACGGCATCAAGCCGGCGGTGGTCGCCATCGTGCTCGGCGCCGCCTGGCGCATCGGCAGCCGTACGATCCGCAACTGGCTGCTGGCCGCCATCGCCGCTTGCGCCTTCGTCGCCATCGCCGTGCTGGCGCTGCCCTTCCCGCTGGTGGTGCTGGGCGCGGCGCTGGCGGGCGTCGTGGGCGGACGCCTGCGCCCCGCCCTGTTCCAGCCCGGCGGCGCCCACAAGGCGGGCGGCAAGTCCCATGGCCCCGCGCTGATCGACGACGACACGCCGACGCCGCCGCACGCCCGCTTCAGCTGGGCCGGGCTGCTGCGGGTGAGCCTGGCCGGCTGCGGCATCGGCCTGGCGGCCTGGCTGCTGCTGGCGGCGCTGTACGGCCCATCGGGCGCGCTGGCGAGCATGGGCTGGTTCTTCACCAAGGCCGCGATGATGAGTTTTGGGGGCGCCTATGCCGTGCTGCCCTACGTCGTGCAGGGCGCCGTCGAGCACTATGGCTGGCTGAGCGCCGGCCAGATGATCGACGGCCTGGCCCTCGGCGAGACCACGCCCGGCCCGCTGATCATGATCGTGGCTTTTGTGGGCTTCGTCGGCGGCTGGACCCATGCGCTGTTCGGGCCGGGCGCACTGTTCGCCGCCGGCGCGGCCGGGGCGGCGGTGGCCAGCCTGTTCACCTTCCTGCCCTCCTTCGTGTTCATCCTGGCCGGCGGGCCGCTGGTCGAGTCCACGCGCGGCGACCTGCGCATGACGGCGCCGCTGACGGCGATCTCGGCGGCGGTGGTCGGCGTGATCGCCAGCCTGGCGGTGTTCTTCGGCGGCCAGGTGTTCCTGGGCGGCGGCAGGCCGCACTGGCCGGCGATCGCGATCGGCGCCACCGCCACCGTCGCCCTGCTGCGCTACAAGGTGGGAACGATCCCGCTGATCCTCGCCTGTGCGCTTGCGGGCATCATGCTATCGTATTGGAATGTCTGAGAAAATCATCATGCTGGGCGACGCCGGATCGCCGGCAATGCCTGCGCCGGCGGCGCTGGCCGAGCCTTCGGGACTGCTCGCGGACGCGCTCGGCCGGCCGCTGCACGACCTGCGCATCTCGGTCACCGACCGCTGCAACTTCCGCTGCGTCTACTGCATGCCGAAAGAGGTGTTCGACAAGAACTACGCCTACCTGCCCCACTCCTCGCTGCTGAGCTTCGAGGAGATCACCCGGGTGGCGCGCCTGTTCGTCGCCCACGGCGTCGAGAAGATCCGCCTGACCGGCGGCGAGCCGCTGCTGCGCAAGGACCTGGAACGCCTCGTCGCCCAGCTGCGCGAACTGCAGACGCCGTCCGGCCGCCCGCTCGACCTCACCCTCACCACCAACGGCTCGCTGCTGGCGCGCAAGGCCCGCGTACTGAAGGACGCCGGCCTGGACCGCGTCACGGTTTCGCTCGACGCCATCGACGACGCCATCTTCAAGCGCATGAACGACGTCGACTTCGCGGTCTCCGATGTCCTCGAAGGCATCGAGGCCGCGCACGCCGCCGGCCTCGGTCCGGTGAAGGTCAACATGGTGGTCAAGGGCGGCATGAACGACGCCCAGATCCTGCCGATGGCGCGCCACTTCAAGGGCACGCCGACCATCTTGCGCTTCATCGAATACATGGACGTGGGCGCCTCGAACGGCTGGAACATGGACGAAGTCATTCCGTCCGGCGAAGTGGTGCGGCGCATCGCCGCCGAAATGCCGCTCGAACCCATCGGCGCCAACTACGCGGGCGAGACCGCTTCGCGCTGGCGTTACGTGGACGGCAGCGGCGAGCTCGGCATGATCTCGAGCGTGACCCAGGCCTTCTGCAGCGACTGCTCGCGCATCCGCCTGTCCACCGAGGGCAAGCTCTACACCTGCCTGTTCGCGACCCGCGGCCACGACCTGCGCGCCCTGCTGCGCGAAGACCGCAGCGACCTCGAGATATCGTCCAGCATCGCCCAGCTGTGGAGCCGGCGCGCGGACCGCTATTCGGAAACGCGGACGATCAATACCGAAGGCCTGTCGCGCGGCGCGAAGAAAATCGAAATGTCTTACATCGGCGGATAAGAAAATGAATACTGAATCGATCAGCGGCCTGGTCCTGGCCGGCGGACGCGGCACGCGCATGGGCAACGTGGACAAGGGCCTGCAGCCCTTCGGCGGCTCGACCATGGTGGCGCACGTCCTGGACCGCCTGCGGCCGCAGGTGGCCAGCGTGGCCATCAACGCCAACCAGAACCTCGAAGCCTATGGCGCCTTCGGCGTGCCGGTCTGGCCGGACGATACGCCGGGCTTTGCCGGTCCGCTGGCCGGACTGGAAGCGGGCCTGCGCCGCTGCGCCACGCCCTATCTGCTGACCGCCCCCTGCGACTCGCCCTTCCTCCCGTCGGACCTGGCGGCGCGCCTGCTGCAGGGCCTGGAGGATGCCGGCGCCGACCTCGCGCTGGCGGTGACGGAAGAAAACGGCCTGCGCCAACCGCATCCAGTTTTCTGCATAATTAAATCCAGTAAAGTGGACGTGCTGTCGGCCTATCTTGCCGCCGGCGGACGCCGCATGGACGGCTGGTACCCGCAGATCAAGGTGGCCGAGGTGCTGTTCGAGGACGCCGCCGCCTTCCGCAACATCAATACCCGCGACGAGCTGCAGAGTCTCGATCCCGCCGGGTCGCCCGTATCGGCTCCGCGCTTGGCCGACGTCGTCAGCTGCCTGTCCGCATATGACCCGGATGCCCTGCCGGTGCGCGACGCGCAGCGGATCATCCGCGACTTCGTTTCGCCGCTGCGCGCGACCGAACAGGTGGCGCTGCGCGCCGCGCTGGGACGGGTGCTGGCGGCGGACATCACGTCGCCGATCGACGTTCCGGCCCACGACAACTCGGCGATGGACGGCTATGCCCTGCGCGGCGAAGATTTGTCTACCGAAGCGTTGGTGCTTCTGCGCGTGATCGACACCGTGTATGCCGGTCGCACCTCCAGCGCCGTACCCGGCCCCGGCGAATGCGTGCGCATCATGACCGGCGGCGTGATGCCTGCCGGCTGCGACAGCGTGGTGCCGCAGGAACTCGTGACCGAATCCGGCGGTGTCATGGTCATGGCCCCCGGCACCATCCGCGCCGGGGACAACCGCCGCCTGGCCGGCGAAGACCTGAAGGCCGGCAGCGCCGCCCTGCGCAAGGGGAAGGTCATCCGCCCGGCCGACCTGGGCCTGCTGGCATCGCTCGGCGTGGCCGAGGTGCCGGTGCGGCGGCGCCTGCGCGTCGCCTTCTTCTCGACCGGCGACGAGCTGCGCTCGATCGGCCAGCCGCTCGACCAAGGCTGCGTCTACGACAGCAACCGCTACACCATCTACGGCATGCTGACGCGGCTGGGCTGCGACATCATCGACATGGGCGTGGTGCGCGACGACCCGCAGGCGCTGGAAGACGCATTACGCGAGGCCTGCGAAAACGCCGACGCCATCATCACCTCGGGCGGCGTCTCGGTGGGCGCGGCCGACTACACGAAGCAGATCATGGCGAAGCTCGGCGACGTCACCTTCTGGAAGATCGGCATGCGCCCGGGCCGTCCGCTGGCCTTCGGCCGCATCGCCTCCAAGGGCCACAGCGCCTTCCTGTTCGGGCTGCCGGGCAATCCGGTGGCGGTGATGGTCTCCTTCTACTTCTTCGCCCGCGAAGCGCTGCTGCGCATGATGGGGGCCGAGGCGCCTTTGGAGTTGGTGCGTGCCCGCTCCGTGGCGTCCATTCGCAAGAAACCGGGGCGTACCGAATACCAGCGCGGCGTGCTGTCGCGCGGCGCCGATGGGCAGCCCGAGGTGAAGATCACCGGCTCGCAAGGCTCGGGCATTTTGCGCTCGATGTCGGAGGCGAACTGCATGGTGGTGCTGCAGGATGAACAGGGTAGCGTGCAGGCTGGGGAGATGGTGGATGTGTTGATGTTCGAGGGCTTGATTTGAACATGCCTTGCTGTCCGCTTCTGGGGTTGGCATGCGTAACTGATATTTAGCAAAGACTTTATTGATATCAATGTAGCGACGATTCGGATTCCTACCATTGAGCAGTTCTGCTTACATGGATTGGGAACCCTGGATGAATTTCAAAGATATCGTCGAAGGATTCGCCGGCTTATCCGAAGCGAATCGTCCCATCCGGGCGCGGCTGTCCAAAGGACCGCGCGTGCTCGAAGACGTCTTGCTGATCAAACGGGTCACCGGAAGCGAGACCTTATGCGGTGGGCTGGAATACCGCCTCCTGTGTGTATCGACGCGTGTCGATCTCCCCTTGAAGGAATTCATTGCGTCGCCGGTCGAGCTGCAGTTCGTGACGGATCGCGGCGATCTGCGCTCCGTGTGCGGCATTGTCGCGCAAGCGGCTGCGGGGCAGAGCGACGGCGGCCTGGCGACCTATGAACTGGTGCTGCGCGACGCACTGGCGCTGATGGAGTGCCGCAGCAATACACGCGTCTTCCGCAACCTGAACGAATTGGACATTACCGAAGTCATCCTCGACGAGTGGCGACGGAACAATCCCGTGCTGGCCAAGGCTTTCGACGTGGACTGGTCCTTTGTGACCGGCAGCTATCCCGCCCGCGAATTCACGATGCAGCATAACGAATCCGACGCGGACTTCCTGCGCCGGCTTTGGAAACGGCGCGGCATCGCATGGTTCATGCGGCCCGGACAAGCCAGCCAGGACATACCGGCTCATTCCCTGGTGCTGTTCGACGACGCGTTCACGCTCCCGCAGAATGCCGCCGGTACCGTCCGCTATCACCGGGACGACGGCACCGAGCAAAGCGACACCATTTTCGCGTGGAGCCCGGTACGCGCGCTCAGACCCGGCAATGTCAGTCGCCTCAGCACGGATTACATGCAGGGCCGTCCGATGACAAGTCACACGCCGTCCCATATCGATCAGGGAGCGGCGGGCAACCGGTTCGCATTCAGTCTCGACGATTACCTGATCGACGTGCCGCACGCAGGCAACGATGGGGACGACTACCGGAATCTCGGCGAATTGCGCATGAAACGCCATGAGTACGAGTCGAAATGCTTTTACGGCGAAAGCAGCGTGCGTGCCCTATGTATCGGACAGTGGATAGGATTGAGCGGCCATCCCGAAATCGACGCACATCCCGCAAGAGAGCGGGAATTCATCGTCACGCGTCTGCAGATCGACGCGGAGAACAATTTGCCGAAGACCGTCGAGGACCGGATACAGCGGCTGTTCGCCCACAACCGGTGGAACGAAGGATCGGCCGATAGCGCGCTACGGCAAGCCAGCGAAGAGCGCGGCATGCGTTATACCAATCGCTTTTCGTGCGTGCGCCGCGGCATTCCCATCGTCCCCGCCTTCGACCCGCGTAGCGATTTGCCGCGCCCGCAACTGCAAAGCGCCATCGTGGTCGGCCCACCCGGCGAAGAAGTGCACTGCGACGAGAATGGCCGGGTCAAGGTGCGCTTTCCGGGCACCAGGGTGGAGGACCATAGCCACGCGCAAGGGGCGGGCGCCAGCGATACCGGCCGCGACTCCGCCTGGATACGCGTAGCCAGTACCTGGGCCAGCAATCAATGGGGAACGATCACCTTGCCACGGGTGGGCGATGAAGTCATCGTCGATTTCCTCGGCGGGGACCCGGACAAACCGATCATCGTGGCGCAAGTCTACGGGGCCATGGCGCCGCCGCCCTCCTTCAGCCACACAGGAAAGCTGCCCGGCAACAAGCACCTGGCTGGTATCAAGAGCAAGGAAGTACAAGGCCTTCGCTACAACCAGCTGCGTCTCGACGACACCCCGGGCCAGATCAACGCGCAACTGTCTTCGCAACACGGACACAGCGAACTGAACCTCGGCTGGCTCACTCATCCGCGCAACGACGGCAAGGGTGAGGCACGCGGCGAAGGTGCCGAGCTGCGCAGCGACCACGCGGTTGCGGTACGCGGAGCGCAAGGCGTGCTCATCAGCGCCGCGGCACGCCAGAAGGCCAGCGGCAAACAACTGGACCGCGCCGAACTGATCGGTCTGGTCGAGGCGCTACAGGGTGTACAGCAGCAGCTCTCCGAACTGTCGGTGACCCATCACGCGGACGCTACCTCCGACAAAGAGCTCAAACAGCTGATCGCTTACCTGAAGCAGTGGGAAGCCGGCAGCAACACCGACAGCAATGGCACGGGCGATGGCGGCCAGGCAGTGGTCGCGCTTTCCGCGCCCGCAGGCGTCGCGCTAAGCAGCCAGGACAACATCGCCATCGGCGCACAGACGCATGTCGATGTGCTCAGCATCGGGAACACCCAGCTGTCGGTCGGCAGAAAACTGCTGGCGCGGGTCGCGGAAAGTATCAGCCTGTTCGCGCACCGGCTCGGCATCAAGCTGATCGCCGCGAGCGGCAAGCTCGAACTGCAGACACATGCCGACGATATTGAGCTCACCTCTTCCAAGCGCATCGTCTTGACTGCCACCGAGGAGATCGTGCTGCAGGCACCGAAGATCCGCATGGTGGCGCAGGGCGCGCAAGTGGATATCGGCGGTGGCGCCATCACGCAGCAGAGCAGCGGTGAGCACACCATCAAGTCGTCGAAATTCGCGCACGTCGGGCCGACTGGAGGTTCTCCGGTCGCAGTGCCTTCGATCGTCAGCGAGTCGGCGCACGACCAGCAGACGGTTCTCCGATGGATTGGGACCGACGAGCCGATGAAGAACCAGCGCTATCGCATTACTACCGAGGACGGGCGCACGTTCGAAGGACGGACTGATGCAGCTGGGTTGACCGAACGCTTTACCAGTGCGATTCCATTCGGGCGCTACAGCATCGAAGCTTTGGACGACTGATTTCATGGGGAGAATACGATGACGACTGCCGAACATCCCTTGCCCGCGCAAGCACATGCTGGTGCCGCCCGCAAAGCCGAAGGGTTTGCGACACCGAAGCAGGACAAGAAGCCTCAATGTGCGCGGATGCTGCCGAAACGGGTACTGCCGATCATCTTTTTGCCAGGGATTATGGGGTCGAATTTGCGGATGAGTATGGAGCGGCAGAAGGAGTTGCGCCAGAAGGACAATATTGCCTGGCGGCCGGACACGCTTGACCCTTCGAAACCAATCAACATTACCAGGGCCGCCAACGAAAGCCCAGCCGATCGCCAATTGCGGCTGGACCCGTTACAAACGACAGTGGACATTTACGACTCCTCTGGACCTTCGAACGTAGTGGGTGACGGGCGCCATGGCAATGTCGAACTCGCCCCGAACTTTGACTCTGCCTTACTGGCAAGCGATCCGGTAGTCCTATCTGGCGGCGGCACGGCTGCACAAAAGGCACGTGCACGAGGCTGGGGCGAAGTCTTTTTTAAGAGCTATGGACAATTGCTGCAACATCTTGAATCACGCCTCAACAGTACTTTCTCCGAAGGCAAACTTCGTCCGGAGTGGCACGATGTCGTGGGAGTCGAGCCAAAAATCTGGGGTGCGGATCCAAAACTCCCCCAACAGGCATTAACGGCGGAAGAACTCAAAAAGCTTGCGACTGGCTGCTGGTTTGCCGTTTATTCGTTTGGTTATAACTGGCTGCAATCGAATGGCGACAGCGCAAAGATTATTGCTGTCCGAATCAATAAGCTCATCGACGATTTCAACCGCTCAGGCTACGAATGCAACCAAGTCATCGTTGTAACGCATTCGATGGGTGGCCTTGTCGGTCGGGCGCTGATTCATTCGAACTTCGGCAACCTGCAAGACAAGGTGTTGGGCATCGTGCATGGTGTGATGCCGGCCATTGGCGCGCCTGCAGCTTATCGACGCATGCGCGCAGGTTTCGAAGATCCTGGCCTGATTAGTACTAGCAAAGCCAATATCGAAGCGAGCGTTGCCGCCAAGGTGGCAGGGAACCACGGTGACGAAGTCACGGCAGTGCTGGCGAACGCGCCTGGTGGGCTTCAGTTGCTGCCTAGCGAGGCTTACGGAAATGGCTGGCTACGCGTTCGCCATAATGGGCATGACCTGGACGCCTGGCCAAAAAATGGCAATCCTTACAATGAAATATACAAAATTCAGGGCAAATGGTATGCGCTGTTTCGAGAAGACTGGATCAATCCCTCCGGGCGTTCTCTTGAAAAGGGTGGCGGAACATTCGAACGTACTTGCGAATATCTCGACATAGCCAGAAACTTTCATCGAATGATTATGAAAACCTATCACCCGAACAGTTATGCTCATTACGGCGCCGACAGCAAACGACATAGTTTCGGTGAGGTGGTGTGGGAAATCATTAATTGCACCGCCGCAACTGGGTGGCAAAATTGGCCAATTCTTGAAGATAACAAACAGGGCCAGCTAAGATTGGTTGACTGGGACCCTGGCGCCGCAAATAACATCGCCAGCTTGCTGGCCGAGGATCTGGTTCCCGCCCCGGTATTCGCAAGGATCCTCCCGGCTTCGTCTCCTGGAGACCAGACCGTACCCGCCAAATCTGCAGACCATCAACTGCACAGCGATAGTTTCAAAGGCATATTTCGCCAAACCGGATACGAACATCAGTCCAGCTACAAAGACCCGCGGGCTGTTGCCGCTACCTTGTACAGCATCGTTCGCATCGCTCAGAACGCCAAATGGAAAAACGAGAAGGAGTAATTGCATATGGCTCTTACGAAATGCTTGCCTTTCATTCTTCTCTCAAGCGTGGCATTGCTGCTCACTGCCTGCGATCCTAAACCCCAACAATGGAAAAAGCCGAACATGATCGCACTCTCACCCCGTCTGCAACCAATTTTCAAAAAAACCAGGACGGTGTGCTTTGGCAGATTTATGGTAGATGTACCGGCATCGACAACCGTGGTTTGGGGCGGAGTCGATATACCGTTGGGCGTGAATGTCTACCCCAATGGCGTTGAGGAAGTAAATGGGTTGGCGCAAAAGCTCATCAATGAGTTGAAAAGCGAAAAAGCTATTTATCTCAACGATATCCCTTTGCTGATTTCGGTTGAGAACTTGAAAGACCCCGATGGCCAGATCGTAACGGGTTACGACGGTTTTGAAGCAATTGGGGCACTTAAAATCAACGGATACTTTAAACTGAATGACGATGGCGTTATCATCGACGCCCGCCCGCTAAAAGACCGTCGGGAGAGTGCTACAGCCCGCATCAAGAGCATGGCTCGCCGCCTGCGCCTACGTGCCGAAAACGAGATCCCGACTGAGCCCGGCAACTGCATCGAATATGCCTTCCTGCCGGATGAACCCGGACCACCCAAGGAGCCGCCAGCCGAACTCCTAAGTATCGGCTTCCGCCTGAAAGAATTTCCGGACGTACACCTTTCAATTCAAATTCGCCCCTCCAACCCGCATTATTCCGAAAGCGACTCGCTGGAATGGCAACTGGAGCGTTTAGAGAAAGATCTGAAAGCAGAAGATCCCAACCATCCAATGTTGAAAACTGTCTATTTCCGCAGAGGGCCCCGCCAGATCCATGATTGGGTAAACGGCTTCGAAGGCTTGTCACGCTCGCCGGAACAAAGCACGGTACACTCGGTTCATGATTTCGCTATCGCGTTTAGAGGCGTCGCGGGAAACTATTTGAAACCTTTTGCGGACATCCGCATGCAAACCGGCGTCGCCAATAACGCCATCGGCGCCACCAAAGCCAGCCTGACCGACGAAGAAGCCATCGCCGTCTGGGACAAGATCACCAGCACGATCCGCCTGCGTCCAACCGGGACGACGACAGTCAAAGCCACTGACGCAGGACCACGGCTGCCGCTGGGAGAACTTGCCGCAACCGGGCGCATTTGTCCGCAAACGGGGTGGTGGGAATCCGACGAACCGGCAGCACGACAGGACGACCGGCGCCAGCACATCAAGGCCGGAGAACGGATGCCGCATGTGGTATCGCTTGGCGAGCCGTCGCTGTGGCAAAAAATCAAAGGAGTATATCCCTCTTACCGTACGGCGACCGTATGGAAACTGGTCGGATATGGCGATCCGCCCGCCCCCGCCCACCTGGCAGCAGAGACGCCAACCGACAAAAAGGGTTAAGCCATGCGCAACGTGATCCGTCTAGGCGACCCCACTTCACACGGTGGCAAGGTCGAAAGCGTAAGCGCGACGCACTTCACGGTCGGCGGCATCCCGGTCGCCCGCGTCGGCGACAAATGCAGCTGCCCCATCAAGGGCCACGACAACTGCACGATCGCCGAGGGCGACCCGCATCACGTCATCGACGGGATCGCCGTTGCACACGAGGGTCATAAAACGACGTGCGGCGCGACATTGATTGCGACGACAGGCAATTACGGCGGCGAATGATCAAGCGAGGTCGTCGCCATCCGCCGGCGCAGCCCCCAGCATCAACTGCGCCGCCTCGCTCGGCAGCGCCTCGACCGACTTCAGCTTGCGCGCCATCTGCCGGCTGCGCACCTCGGCATTCTCGATGTTCTTGGCCGCGCGTTCGAGCGTGGTCTTGGTGGCGGCCAGCACGTCGCCGAACTTGCCGAACTCGGTCTTCACCGCGCCCAGCACCTGCCAGACTTCGGATGAGCGCTTTTCCAGCGCCAGCGTGCGGAAGCCCATCTGCAGGCTGTTGAGCAGCGCGGTCAAGGTCGACGGTCCGGCGATCGTCACGCGCAGGGTGCGCTGCAGCTCGTCGGCCAGGCCCGGGCGGCGCATCACCTCGGCGTACAGGCCTTCGGTGGGCAGGAACAGGATCGCGAAGTCGGTGGTCTGCGGCGGCGAGACGTATTTTTCGCAGATCGTTTTCGCCTCGTTGCGCACCGCGCGTTCCAGCTCGGCGCCGGCGCGCACCACGCCGTCGGCATCGGCGGTATCGGCCGCTTCCACCAGGCGCTCGTACTGCTCTTTCGGGAACTTGGCGTCGATGGGCAGCCACAGCGGCGGGCCGCCCTCGACCGTGCCCGGCAGCTTGATCGCGAACTCGACGCGCGCGTTCGAGCCGCTGACCGTCTCGACGTTCTTGGCATACTGCTCGACCGTCAGCACCTGCTCGAGCAGCATCTCCAGTTGTACCTCGCCCCAGGTGCCGCGCGTCTTCACATTGGTCAGCACGCGTTTCAGGTCGCCCACGCCGATGGCCAGCTGCTGCATCTCGCCCAGGCCCTGGTGCACGCGCTCGAGGCGGTCGGACACCTGGCGGAAGGATTCGGTCAGCCTGGTCTCCAGCGTCGCGTGCAGCTTTTCGTCGACGGTCTGGCGCATCTCTTCCAGGCGGCGCGCATTGTCGGCCTGCAGGTCGCGGATCTTGGTCTCGAGCGTGCCGCGAACTTCCAGCATGCGCTGGGCGTTCGATTCGGTCAGCGTGGCGATGGCCGTGTTCATGCTGTCGGCGAAGCGCTTCAGCACGCGCGCCTGTTCTTCGCGTCCGCCGGCGGCGTGCAGCTGGATCTGCTGGCGCATCGCTTCCAGCTGCTGGGCGGTGGCGGCCTGGTTCTGGGCCAGGTGGGCGGCCAGTTCCTGGCGCGTGGCCTGGGCGCTGGTCTGCAGCTCGTGGCGCAGCTCGCGCTCCAGGCGTTCGAAGGCGTGGGCCTGGCCGTCCGCGTCTTTACCACTACCGCGGCTGCGCGCGAACAGGGCGAACTGCAGGGCGAGCACGGCCAGCAGGCCGATCGCGAGGACGATGAACTCGATCGTGGACATATCAGTGCGGGCGATTCCGCATCCAGTCGGCGGTCTGGTAGAAGGCGCCCATCAGGCGCAGGCGCAGGTCGTAGTCGTAGCCGAGATCTTCCAGCGCCATCGCCATGCAACGCAGCCATTGGTCGCGTTCGGTGGTGCCGATCGCGAACGGCAGGTGGCGGGCGCGCAGCATCGGGTGGCCGTAGCGTTCGATGAAGAGGTTGGGGCCGCCCAGCCAGCCGGACAGGAACATGAACAGCTTCTCGCGCGAGCTGTCGTTGGGCACCGGGTGCATGGCGTGGATGCCGGCGAAGTCCGGCTCGAGCTGCATGATGTCGTAGAAACGGTCGACCAGTTCGCGCAGGCGGGACTCGCCGCCGATCAGTTCATAGGCGCTGCGTTCGTCCGCGGCTTCCTGGTCTTGGGGGGTGGTCTGAGATTCTTGCATCTGCCCATGATAGCGCAGCGGACAAGGCCCGTGGGAGGGCCTTTTGTCCCAGGTCGGCGATGCGCAACAGATGCGTGGGCACGATGTGCCCACGTTCTCCGCCTCGATTACGCCTCGCGCAAAGTCTGCAGCGGCGGCTGCCGCAACACATTGCGCAGTCCCAGCCAGCCGCCGATCAGCCCGCACGCCGCCCCCACCAGCAGCCCGGCCGCCCACACCTGGGGCTCGAAATGCCAGGGGAATTTGAACTGGTATTCGGCCAGCGCCCAACCCAGTCCCGCCGCGCCGGTCGCCGCCAGCAGGCCGGACAAGCCTCCCACCAGCGCGAACTCGATCCGCTGCGCGCTCGCCAGCTGGCCGCGGGTGGCGCCCAGCGCGCGCAGCAGGCCGGCTTCGCGGGTGCGCTCGGCCGTCGATCCCATCAGGGCCGCGTACAACACCAGCACGCCGGAGACCAGGGTGAACAGGAACAGGAACTCGACCGCGGTCACCACCTGGTCCAGCACGTCCTGCAGCTGGCGGATGATGCCGCTGACGTCGATCACGGTCAGGTTCGGATACTTTCGCGTGAGCGTGTTCGCCAGGCCAACGCCGCGCGCCGGCAGGTGGAAGGCGGTCATGTAGGTGGTCGGTGCGTCGCGCATTGCGGCCGGGTTGATGACGACGAAGAAGTTGGCGCGCATCGAGCCCCATTCCAGCTTGCGCAGGCTGGTGATCTTCGCATCGACCTGCAGGCCGCCCATGTCGAAGCGCATGGTGTCGCCGAGCTTCAGGCCCAGGGTCTGCGCGATACCCTGCTCGACCGAGGCTTCGGCCACGCCGGGAGCGTCGCGATACCACTGACCGGCCACGACGTCGTTCCCTTCCGGCAGATCGTTCACGCTGGAGAGGTTGAATTCGCGGTCCGACAGCGCCTTGGCGCGCTCGCTGGTGTAGGTGGCGGCGGTGATCTCCTTGCCGTTCACCGCCACCAGGCGGCCGCGGATCATCGGATAGAGCATCGGGTTGTCGACGCCGGCCGCGCTGATGGTCTTTTCCACGCCCTCCTTCTGGTCGGGCTGGATGTTGATGATGAAGCGGTTCGGCGCGTCGGCCGGGGTGGCCAGGCGCCAGGCGTCCATCAGGTCGCCGCGCACCACGGTCAGCACCAGCAGCGCCATCAGGCCCAGCGACAGCGAAACGATCTGCACCACCGTGGCGCCGGGCCGCCGCTGCAGCGAGGTGATGGCGAAGCGCCAGCCCTGGTTGCGGGAGACCCCGCGCAGGCTGCGCAAGCCCAGCAGCGCCAGCCAGCCGACCAGCGCGAACACGGCCAGGCCGCCGAGGAAGCCGCCGGCGGTCAGCAGCGCCAGTTTGAGGTCGCCTGCCTGCCACAGCAGCAGGCCGACGAAGACCGCGGTGCCGAGGCCATAGGTGGCAAGCGCCATCGGCCGCGGCGGCGCTTGCTCGCGGCGGATCACGCGGTTGTGCGGCACGTTGCGCAGCTGGAGCACGGGCGGCAGCGCGAAGCCGACCAGCAGCAGCAGGCCGGTGGCCACGCCCTGCAGCGCCGGCAGCAGCGATACCGGCGGCAGCTCGGTCGGGATCAGATTGCCGATCAGTTCCAGCAGCACGTAGTGGGCGGCGACGCCGACCAGCACGCCGAGCAGGCTGCCCGCCAGGCCGACCAGTGCGAACTCGATCAGGAACAGCAGCCCGACCTGGTTCTGGGTTAGCCCCAAGCAGCGCAGCATGGCCACCGAATCCAGGTGGCGCTGCATGAAGCGGCGCGCCGCCATCGCCACGGCCACCGCCGCCAGCATCGCCGACAGCAGGCCGACCAGGGCCAGGAAGCGCTCGGCGCGGTCGAGGGTCGAGCGCATCTCGGGGCGGCCGTTTTCCAGGTTCTCGATGCGCACGCCCTTGACCTTATCGAGCGCGATGCGTTCGCGCACCCAGCGCTCGTAACCGGCCACCGCGGCCTGGTCGTTCGGCGAACGCGCGGCGACCTGCATGCGGTAGGTGATGCGCGCGTAGTTGTCGGCCAGGCCGGTGGCTTTCAGGTCCGACAGCGCCAGCATCACGCGCGGCGCGAAGTTCGAGAACGAGGCGCCGCGATCGGGTTCGGTGGCGATCAGGCGGGCAATCGTGAAGCTCTTGTCGCCCAGCTGGATCACGCTGCCGATCTTGACTTTCAGCGGTGGCAGCAGGTTGACGTCGACCCAGACCGTGCCCGGGGCCGGGGTGTCGCGGGTGGCGTCGCCGAGGGCCTCGCTGGCGTCGACCGGGCTGGTGGTGATCTTCAGCTGGCCGCGCAGCGGATAGGTGGGCGAGACCGCCTTCACCGATGCCAGCACGGCCTGGGATGCATCCCCGGTTCCGGCCTGGGCCATGCTCGGGAAGGTGACGGTGTCGGCCAGCCGCAGGCCGCGCCGCCGGGCTTCATCGCGCCAGTCCTGGCGCAGCGGCTGGTCGGCGTTGATCAGGAGGTCGGCGCCGAGCAGCTGGTGGGCGTCGCGGTTCAGGCCGGCGCGCATTCGGTCCACGAAAAAGCCGACCGCGGTGAGGGCCGACACCGCGACCACCAGCGCCACCAGCAGGAAGCGCAGTTCGCCGGCGCGCCAGTCGCGCGCGGTCATGCGCAGGGATTGCATCAGCATTAATTGGCCTCA
Organism: Massilia sp. 01N410; assembly: GCF_056399665.1. NCBI lineage: Bacteria > Pseudomonadati > Pseudomonadota > Betaproteobacteria > Burkholderiales > Oxalobacteraceae > Massilia > Massilia sp. 01N410. Next base: position 58,344 of record NZ_JBFTRV010000016.1, read on the forward strand.
CTGAAAAAACGGTCGACTTCGGCCAGCCAGGCGCGCTTCTGTTCCGGCTCGAGGAAGGCGGCGGCAAAGCTGTTGCGCGCGAGCTGGCGCGCATGCGAGCGGTCCAGCGGCAGCGCCTCGAAGGCGGCGACGTAGTTCTCGTTGAGGTAGCCGCCGAAGTAGGCCGGATCGTCGGAGTTGACGGTGGCGACCAGGCCGGCGTCGAGCAGGCGGCGCAGGTTGTGCTCGCCCATCACGTCGAATACGCGCAGCTTGATGTTCGACAGCGGGCACACCGTCAGCGCCATCTGCTCGCGCACCAGGCGCTGCACCAGGGCGGGATCGTCGAGGCAGCGCACGCCGTGGTCGATGCGCTCCACGTTCAGCACGTCCAGCGCGCTCTCGATATAGGCGGGCGGCCCCTCCTCGCCCGCGTGCGCGACCAGGTGCAGGCCGAGATTGCGGGCGCGTTCGAACACGCGCGCGAATTTTTCGGGCGGGTTGCCGACTTCGGAGGAATCGAGGCCGACGCCGATGAGCTTGTCGCGGTAGGGAATCGCCTCCTCCAGCGTGGCGATCGCCTCTTCCTCCGACAAGTGGCGCAGGAAGCACAGGATCAGGCTCGCGCTGACCGGGCTGTCCTGGCAGGCGCGCCAGATGCCGTTGATGACGGTCTCGAAGGCGACGCCGCGCGCGGTATGGGTTTGCGGGTCGAAGAAGATCTCGGTGTGGCGCACATTGTCGGCTTGCGCACGCCGGAGATAGGCGGCGGTCATGTCGTAGAAATCCTGCTCGGTCAGCAGCACACTGGCGCCCGCGTAATAGATATCGAGGAAGGATTGCAGATCGCTGAAGGCGTAGGCCTGCCGCAACGCTTCGACGGTGGGGTAAGCGAGGGATACGCCGTTTCTTTGCGCTAGCTCAAAAATCAGCTCGGGTTCCAAAGAGCCTTCGATATGGATGTGCAATTCTGCCTTCGGCATTGCCTGCAGGGTGAGGCGCAGCTCTTCGTTCAGCATGAGGGATCTCCACGGTGGACCGGCGTTTGTCGCCATTTGGAGAAGTGTAGCGCATGCGCTCTCCAGGCTCATTTCGCCCTGGAATTTTATAGATGGCCGACGGCATACGCGCGTGCGCCACTGCTTAGCAAGTTGGTGCACTATTGACTTACCTTTTGACAAACACGACGCTGTCCAACGGGGCCAAAAACCCTGTCAAACATGGCCTCGCCAGGACCCTGCAAAACGGCGTCAAGACTGGATCCGCAGGCTCGTCAAAATGGTTTTTTTCGACGCACGACACTGTTTTGACTTCGAGAACTAATAGGCACATAATAAATTTCATAAGCGTAAGAAGACGCTCTCTGCGGGCGCTAACCAACCGGTTTTCATAACCGGATGAGAACAAGAAAATCGCCCTCCGTTTCATGTCAGGTCACATGCCTGACCTCTCGAACGTAGACGGCGACCCCACAACAGCTTGATGCCAGAACCGGGGCCTGGGCAGTCGTCTTTCATCGGCTGCCGCGACAGTGATCAGTGTTAGCACATTAGAGGACATTCACATGACCATTTTTGATAACTACGCAGCCCGCTATGAGCGTACCCGGGAAGAGGAATACTCCCTGTCGGAGTATCTTCAACTGTGCAAGAAAGACCCCCTGACTTACGCCAGCGCTCCCGAGCGCATGCTGGCCGCCATCGGCGACCCCACCCTGGTCGACACCCGCCTCGACCCGCGCCTGTCGCGCATCTTCGCCAACAAGGTCATCAAGATTTATCCCGCCTTCCGCGAGTTCTACGGCATGGAGGAAGTGATCGAGCAGGTCGTCTCCTACTTCCGTCACGCGGCCCAGGGCCTGGAAGAACGCAAGCAGATCCTTTACCTGCTGGGCCCGGTTGGCGGCGGCAAATCGTCGATTGCCGAAAAGCTCAAGCACCTGATGGAACAGATTCCGTTCTTCGCGATCAAGGGCTCGCCGGTGAACGAATCGCCGCTGGGCCTGTTCAACGAAGAGGAAGACGGCGCCATCCTGGAAGAGGACTACGGCGTCCCGCGCCGCTACCTGCGTGGCGTCCCCAGCCCGTGGGCAGTCAAGCGCCTGCACGAGTTCGGCGGCGACATCAACAAGTTCCGCGTCGTCAAGCGCTACCCCAGCATCCTCAAGCAGATCGCGATCGCCAAGACCGAGCCGGGCGACGAGAACAACCAGGACATCTCCTCGCTGGTGGGCAAGGTCGACATCCGCAAGCTCGAAGACTATTCCCAGGACGATCCGGACGCCTACAGCTACTCCGGCGGCCTGTGCCTGGCCAACCAGGGCCTGATGGAATTCGTCGAGATGTTCAAGGCCCCGATCAAGGTCCTGCACCCGCTGCTGACCGCGACCCAGGAAGGCAACTACAAGGGCACCGAGGGCTTCGGCGCGATCCCCTTCGAGGGCATCATCCTGGCGCACTCGAACGAGTCCGAGTGGAAGACCTTCCGCAACAACCGCAACAACGAGGCTTTCCTCGACCGGATCTACATCGTGAAGGTGCCCTACTGCCTGCGCGTGTCCGACGAGATCAAGATCTACGACAAGCTGCTGCGCAACTCCTCGCTCGACAAGGCGCCCTGCGCACCGGGCACGCTGCGCATGATGGCCCAGTTCGCGATCCTGTCGCGCCTGAAGGATCCGGAAAACTCCAGCATCTATTCGAAGATGCTGGTGTACGACGGCGAGAACCTGAAGGACACCGATCCGAAGGCCAAGTCGATGCACGAATACGTCGACTACGCCGGCGTGGACGAAGGCATGAACGGGCTGTCGACGCGCTTCGCCTTCAAGATCCTGTCGAAGGTCTTCAACTTCGATAACACCGAGGTCGCGGCGAATCCGGTCCACCTGCTCTACGTTCTCGAGCAGCAGATCGAACGCGAGCAGTTCGCCGGCGAGACCGAGCAGCGCTACATGTCCTATATCAAGGAACACCTGGCGCAGCGCTACGTCGACTTCATCGGCAAGGAGATCCAGACCGCCTATCTGGAAAGCTATTCCGAGTACGGCCAGAACATCTTCGACCGCTACGTGACCTTTGCCGACTTCTGGATCCAGGACCAGGAATTCCGCGATCCGGACACCGGCGAGAGCTTCGACCGCGAATCGCTGAACGCCGAGCTGGAGAAGATCGAGAAGCCGGCTGGCATCTCGAATCCGAAGGATTTCCGAAACGAAATCGTCAACTTCGCCCTGCGTGCGCGTGCGACGAACGGCGGCAAGAATCCGGCCTGGACGAGCTACGAGAAATTCCGCACCGTGATCGAGAAGAAGATGTTCTCGAACACCGAGGAACTCTTGCCCGTCATCTCCTTCAATGCGAAGGCGAGCACGGAGGATGCAACCAAGCACGCCGACTTCGTGGCCCGTATGGTCGAGAAGGGTTATACGCCGAAGCAGGTTCGGCTGCTGTGCGAGTGGTACCTGAGGGTTCGCAAATCCTCGTAACCAGGCCATTGCCACACCAGGTGCGTGGTTGGGCGGACCAGATTTCTGGTCCGCCCGTAGGCTTTGTCCCACCAAAATCCGGGACGCCAACCACGTTGATGCGCGGCGCGTTAATATAGGGGTACCGGTGGTGACCCGGCCCGCCGCGAATTTGAGCAGGAGGCCTGTTTTGACTTACCTCATCGACCGACGCTTGCAGGGCAAGAACAAGTCTGCGGTCAACCGCGAACGCTTCTTGCGCCGCTACAAGGCGCAAATCAAGGATGCGGTCGGCCGGGCGATCAAGGGTCGCTCGATCACCGACATCGAAAATGGCGAGAAGGTCTCGATTCCCGTCAAGGACGTGAACGAGCCCAAGTTCGGGCACGCCCATGGGGGTGTCTGGGAAGTCGTCAACCCCGGCAATACCGAATACCAGAAAGGCGACCAGATCAACCGTCCGCGCAGCGGCGGCGGCGGCAGTGGACGCGGCCGTGCCGGCAACAGCGAGCAGACCACCGAAGACGATTTCATCTTCGAACTGAGCCGCGAAGAATTCATGAATTACTTCTTCGAGGACCTCGAGCTGCCGAACATGATCAAGACGCAGCTGACCCAGGTCGTCGAGTTCAAGAACCAGCGCGCCGGCTACAACATCTCCGGCACGCCGTCCAATATCCACGTGCTGCGCTCCCTGCGCGGCGCGCTCGGCCGCCGCATCGCCGTGGGCGGACCGAGCCGCAAGAAGCTCGCCAGCCTGGAACAGGAGCTCGAAGAGATCCAGGCGCTGGGCGCCGAGGACGACGACCCGCGCGTACTCGAACTGAAGCACAAGATCCACGCGCTGCACACGCGGCTGCTGGCGATCCCCTTCATCGACCCGATCGACCTGCGCTACAGCAACCGGATCAAGGTGCCGAAGCCGTCGACCTCGGCCGTGATGTTCTGCATCATGGACGTCTCCGGCTCGATGGACGAAAGCCGCAAGGACACCGCCAAGCGCTTCTTCATCCTGCTCTACCTGTTCCTGAAGCGCGCGTACGAGAAGATCGACGTGGTCTTCATCCGCCACCACACGGCCGCCGCCGAGGTCGACGAGAACGACTTCTTCCACTCGCGCGAATCGGGCGGCACCGTCGTGTCCTCGGCGCTGCACCTGCTGAACAAGGTCATCAGCGAGCGCTACAGCAGCGGCGACTGGAATACCTATGTGGCCCAGGCTTCCGACGGCGACAACTGGGACAACGACTCGGTCCTGTGCAGGCAGATCCTGACCAATGCGATCATGCCGCGGGTCCAGTACTACACCTACGTCGAGATCACGGACGGCCCGCCGCAGAACCTGTGGGAGCAGTATTGCGAGGTGGCGGCCACGCATGCGAACTTCGCGATGCAGAAGATCGTGACCCCGGCCGACATCTACCCGGTGTTCCGCGAATTGTTCAAGAAGCAGCCCAAGTAGACGAGGCCCGCTCATGCCAAGAGATCCCAAAAATCCGCGTGCCCTGCCCGACCAGTCGGAGTGGACCTTCGACCTGATCGAGCAAGCCCACGAGGAAATCCGCCGGGTGGCCAGGAAGTTTGGCCTGGACACCTACCCCAACCAGCTCGAGATCATCACCGCCGAGCAGATGATGGATGCCTACACCTCGGTAGGCATGCCGGTGTCGTACAACCACTGGTCTTTCGGCAAGCATTTCCTGACCACGGAAAAAAGCTACCGCCGCGGCCAGATGGGCCTGGCCTACGAGATCGTGATCAATTCCAACCCCTGCATCGCCTACCTGATGGAGGAAAACAGCCTGACGATGCAGGCGCTGGTGATCGCCCACGCGGCCTATGGCCACAATTCCTTCTTCAAGGGAAATTACCTGTTCCGCACCTGGACCGACGCCGACGCCATCGTCGACTACATGGTCTTCGCCAAGAACTACATCGCCGAGTGCGAACAGCGCCACGGCATCGACGCCGTCGAGGAACTGCTCGATTCCTGCCACGCGCTCCAGAACTATGGCGTGGACCGCTACAAGCGTCCGGCCAAGCTGTCCGTGGCCCAGGAACAGAACCGGCAGAAGGAGCGCGAGGAATACGCCCAGTCCCAGATCAACGAGATCTGGCGTACCCTGCCGCGGCGCGAGGAATCCCACCGGGATGCGCCGCCGCCGCGCTTCCCGGTCGAGCCCGAGGAAAACCTGCTCTACTTCATCGAGAAGTACGCGCCGCTGCTGGAACCCTGGCAGCGCGAGCTGGTGCGCATCACGCGCAAGATCTCACAGTATTTCTATCCGCAGCGTCAGACCCAGGTGATGAACGAGGGCTGGGCCACCTTCTGGCACTACACGATCCTGCAGGAACTATATAAAGAGGGCATCGTCGGCGACGGCTTCATGCTCGAGTTCCTGCAGAGCCATACCAACGTGGTCTACCAGCCGCCGGCGACCAGCCCCTATTACAATGGCATCAATCCTTACGCGCTCGGCTTTGCGATGATGACCGACATCAAGCGCATCTGCGAAGACCCGACCGACGAGGACCGCGCCTGGTTCCCGGACATCGCCGGCAGCGACTGGATCAAGACGCTCGATTTCGCGATGCGGAACTTCAAGGACGAAAGTTTCATCGCCCAGTACCTGTCGCCCAAGCTGATCCGCGACTTCCACTTCTTTGCCGTGCTCGACGACGACCGCAGCGACAAGCTGACGATTTCGGCGATCCACGACGAAGCCGGCTACCGCTACGTGCGCCAGCAGCTGGCCGAGCAGTACAACCTGGGCAACCGCGAGCCGAACATCCAGGTCTGGCAGGTCAATACCCGCGACGACCGCGCGCTGACCCTGCGCCATACGCAGTTCCAGCGCCGTCCGCTGAACCAGCAGGCCCATGAAGTGCTCAAGCATGTGGCCCGGCTCTGGGGCTTCGATGTCAGATTGGAAACGGTAGACCCATCGGGGCGCGTGGTCAGCAGCCTCGAGTGCCGCCGCGAGAAGCGCGCGCGCTACTAATATATATATATGCTGGTGCCAACGGTGCCGCCAGGCCTGTCTGCTTAGGACAGGCCTTTTTTCTGTGTCAACGCAAAATTCTACATGCGTGGCAAGTGAGCCATATCAAACAGGGGTCCGTACATAAGTGCCTCTTATGGCCTTCACTCCTACCACAAGGGCGAGGCCGTTTCAACAGTACGCCCCCCATGAATGAATATGGCTATAGTTTGCAGAAACGCCATTATTGAATCATATCTTATTTGCCAACTGGCAAAATCGGCATGGAAAATTTGGCGGAAGGGGCTATTTGGCCTGATCTTCTACACATCGGCAAGGGGATAACGCTAACATTGTCATAAAGATAACTACATTCTCGATTATGCACCCCATCCTTCCTCATTACGGATGAGCTTGTTTGCTTGTTTTTACAGGCAGTTAGCCCCTCTTTGGAGGTATAAAAATGTATGTGCAAAAAAGAATTCGTAGGTATAATTCCTCGATGTCCCGGATGCGGCCCTGAGTTTTTGTCGTGTTTAGTGGGTTTAGTAGCAACAAAAAAGAGATGGTATTGGAGAAATATGGCATGAATTTTTCGCATGAGAAAAACCCCGGGAAGAATTTCACAGGAATAGCCATCGTCGTTCTGTTGCACGTTCTGGTCGCTTGGGCAATCGTTAATGGCCTTGGCACCAAGATCGTCAGCAAGGTGACGGAAGCTGTGGAAACGAAACTGATCGAAGACGTGAAACCGCCGCCACCGCCGGAAACTCCGCCGCCGCCGCCGCCGCCAGAAATGAAGGCGCCGCCGCCGCCGTTCATCCCGCCGGTCGAGGTGCAGGTGCAGCAACCGCCGCCGCCGCAGAACACCATCTCGGCTGCGACCAACACGCCGCCGCCGTCCCGGGACCTGGCTCCGCCCGCTCCTCCGGCAAACCCGGCTCCTTCGGCTCCGCCGTCCAAGGGTCCGAGCCGTACCGAGGCAGTGGCCGACTTCAATACCTGCGCGAAGCCGGAATACCCGAAATCGTCGCTGCGTAACGAGGAAACTGGTATCTCCACTATTTCGTTCCTGATCGGTGCCGACGGTCGGGTGATGGATTCCAAGATCACGAAGTCGAGCGGCTTCCGTGACCTGGACAAGGCAGCTCAGGCAGCTCTGGGTAAGTGCCGCTTCAAGGCAGCAACGGAGAATGGCGTGCCCGTGCAAGCATGGCAGCCGGTGCAGTACGTCTGGACGCTTGAATAAGAGAGACGCTCGTAAGAAAGTCTCAAGTTTTAAATTTCGTTGTCATTTGTTCAGCGAACTGTTCATTTTAAATTTTTGGAGGAAGCATGTTTAAGAATACCCGTTTGTCCGCTCTCCTGGCGGCAGTCCTGTTCTCGGTAACGGCAGCATCGGCCCTGGTGTCTGCACCGGCCTTCGCTGACGCACCAGCAGGCGCCGCAGCTCCGGCGGCAAGCGCACCGGCCGCCGACGCAGCAGCTCCGGCTGCCGACGCAGCAGCTCCGGCTGCCGACGCAGCAGCTCCGGCTGCCGCTCCGGCCGCCGAAGGCACCAAGGAAAAGGTCGAGAACCCGTACGGTCCCGCAAAAATGTGGGCAGAAGGCGACTTCGTCAACAAGGGCACCATCATCATCCTGTCGCTGATGTCGATCGGTTCGTGGTACATCATCATCACCAAGCTGCTGGACCAGGCCAAAGTGATGCGTCAGTCGAAGGAAACCACCCAGAAGTTCTGGAAAGCTCCGTCGATCGCTGCCGGCTCGGCACAACTGAAGGATGGCTCGCCGTTCCGCTTCATCGCTGAAACCGGCACCAAGGCAACCCAGCACCACGACGGCGCCCTGCTCGAGCAGATCGACCTGTCGACCTGGGTGACCATGCAGATCCAGCGCGCCGTGGACAAAGTCCAGTCGCGTCTGCAGGATGGCCTGTCGTTCCTGGCAACCGTCGGTTCGACCTCGCCGTTCATCGGTCTGTTCGGTACCGTCTGGGGCATCTACAACGCACTGACCGCTATCGGTATGTCGGGTAACGCCTCGATCGACAAGGTTGCAGGTCCGGTCGGTGAAGCACTGATCATGACTGCATTCGGTCTGTTCGTCGCAGTTCCGGCAGTTCTGGGTTACAACTGGCTGGTTCGCCGCAACAAGGCAGCCATGGAAGACATCCGTTCGTTCAGCGCCGACGTTCACTCGGTCCTGATCTCGGGCGCAATGTCGACCTCGGAAGCTGGTCGCGCGGCAGCGAGCGCCAAGAAAGTGGGATAAATTATGGCAATGAGTGTCGGCTCCGATTCCGGAGATGAAGATACCGTGATGTCAGAGATCAACACGACGCCGCTCGTCGACATCATGTTGGTTCTCCTGATCATCTTCCTTGTCACCAGCCCGGTGGTCCTGAAGTTGAAGAATGTCCACCTGCCGATTGAAGCGAACCAGGTCACCAAGACCAAGCCGGAAGACATCAACATCACTGTGACCTCCGAAGGCGAGATGTACTGGAATCAGAAACACATCGCTAACACGGATGAACTGTTCAAGTTCTTCGCGGAACAGTCGGTGAAGGTGCCGCAGCCTGCAGTCAAGATTCGCGGCGACCAGACCACCCGCTACGAAGCGATCGGCCGGGTGATCTATACGGCACAGCGTGCTGGGGTACAGAAGGTCGGTTTCATCATCGAACCGCCTGACAAGGGCTAAACCCCTCGGTAGCGCCGGGCTAGCCCGGCGCTACCGCCGTGCCCCGACATTTGAAAGGAAACACCATGGGTATGAACGTAGGTGGCGGCTCCGCCAGGAACGCAGAGCCGGAAGCAATGATGGAAATGAACATGACGCCGCTGATCGACGTCCTGCTCGTTCTCATCGTTATGATGATCATCACGATTCCGAAGCAAAACCACTCGGTCAATCTGAACATGCCGGTTGGCACCCCGCCGCCGCAGACGGAAAAACCGCAAGTGGTCACGATCGACGTGGACTTCGACGGCACCATCCTCTGGGATGGCCAAGCGATTCCTGATCGTGCAACTCTGGAAGCCAAGATGAACAGCATCGCTGCAATGCCTAACCAGCCGGAAGTGCATCTGCGTCCGAACAAGCTGGTTGAGTACAAGGCGGTTGCTGGCGTCATGGCGACGGCGCAGCGCCTGGGCGTTACCAAGATCGGTATGGTCGGTAACGAACAGTTCCAGTAAAGTCACTTTGGCTATAATGAACACGGCAGGGATTCCCTGCCGTGTCTATTTTGAAGGAAGAAATCTAACAATGTCCAAGTTCCGCCTCGCACATCTCGGCCTCGCACTGGCCGCACTCGGATTCACCGCTGCCGCTCCCGTGGTTGGCCTGGCTCCGGCTTACGCCGCCGAAACGGTCCGTCCGGAAATCGGCAAACCGCTGCAGCAAGCCCAGCAACAGATGAAGTCGGGCAAGAACAAGGAAGCTCTGGCGACACTGCGCCAGCTCGACAGCGTCAGCGGCAAATCCGCCAACGAAACCTATCTGATCGAAATGACCCGTCTCGGCGCCGCCGTGCAGGCCGGTGACTACGACACCGCCGCCAAGGCCTCCGAGACCCTGCTCGCCTCCGGCAAGCTGTCCGCCGCCCAAAAATCGCAGGTTTCCGAAGGCCTGATTGGCATCTACATGCGTGCCGGCGACCTGAACAAGGCGAATGCCGCGATCGAGAAGCAGCTGAAAGAGCGTGACGATCCGAAACTACGCGCCTACCTGCTGCAGAACTACTACAAGCAGGGCAACGTCGCCGCGCTGGAAAACGAGCTGCGCGCCGCCGAGAAGCGTGGTTCGCTGAGCGAAGACCAGCTGGGCATGCTGGCCAACATCCAGCTCAAGAAGAACGACAAGGCCGGCTACGTCAACACCATCGAAAAACTGGCAGCCAACTATCCGAAAGCCCAGTACTGGACCGACCTGCTGAACCGCGTGCAGAGCAAGCCGGGCTTCGCGAGCCGCCTGTCGGTGGACGTCTACCGCCTGAAACTGGCCAACAACCTGATGAAGAAGCCGAGCGAGTTCATGGAAATGGCCCAGCTCGTTCTGCAATCGAAAGCGCCGGCTGAAGCCGTGAAGGTCGTCGACAAGGGCTACAAGGCCGGCGCCCTGGGCACGGGTCCGGATGCCGATCGTCACCAGCGCCTGAAGGACCTGGCCGAGAAGAACCTGGCAGAGCAGAACAAGAACCTGGCCACCACCGAAGCCGACCTGACCAAGCTGGGCGACGAGGACGGCCTGCTGGCCCTGGGCTACGCCCTGGTGCAGGCCGGCCAGGCCGACAAGGGCCTGAAAATGATGGAAGCCGCCATCAAGTCGGGCAAGCTGAAGTATCCGGAAGATGCCAAGCTGCACCTGGGCGAGGCCTATGCTGCCGCCGGCAAGAAGCAGCAGGCCATCAACACGTTCAAAACCGTGGGCGGCAAGGATGGCACGGCCGACCTGGCCCGTTACTTCATCATGGCGATCAACAAGCCGGCGGCCTGAGCCCCGACTTTCTTCCCGCATCGCTGAAAAGCGCCGCCCTGCCCTGCAGGCGGCGCTTTTTTCTTTCCCACGGTCATATACGGCATTCAGGGCATTGCGCTGTGCAACATGCCCTTTGCCGTATAATCTGGTATTTCGCCTCGGAGCACGAATCATCCAATGAAGGTATTTCGCGGACTTCCCAACGACAGGGCGCGCGCCCCTTGCGCACTCACGATCGGCAACTTCGACGGTGTCCACCGCGGGCACCAGGCGTTGTTGGCGCACGTGACCGCGGCCGCACAGCGCCTTGGACTGGAGTCCGCCGTGATGACCTTCGAGCCGCATCCGCGCGAATACTTCGCCCGCCGGGCAAACGACCTGTCGAAGGCGCCGGCCCGCATCGCCAACCTGCGCGACAAGCTGGAATCGCTATCCGATGCCGGCGTCGACCGCGTCATCGTCGAGCATTTCAATGAGCACTTCGCCTCGATGTCACCGAGGGAATTCACGGAAAAGGTGCTGGTCGAAGGCCTGCACGTGAAGTGGCTGATGGTCGGCGAGGACTTCTGCTACGGCGCCCGCCGCGCCGGCAATGTCGCCCAGCTGCTTGAAGCCGGCAAGGAATACGGCTTCGAGGTGCACAGCCTGCCCGCCGTGCTGCACGACGCCACCCGGATCTCGTCCTCGGCCGTGCGCGCCGCGCTGGCGGCCGGCGATTTCGACGCCACCCGCGCCCTGCTCGGCCATCCCTATTCGATGTCCGGCCACGTGATCCATGGCGCCAAGCTCGGCCGTACGCTGGGCTTCCCGACACTGAACCTGCGTGTCGCCCACCGCCCGGCCCTGGCCGGCATCTTCGTGGTGCAGGTACATGGCCTGGCGGATCAGCCGCTGCCGGCCGTCGCCAGCCTGGGCGTGCGCCCGACCGTCGAGGATGCGGGCCGCATGCTGCTCGAAGTCCATGTGTTCGACTGGAACCAGCCCTGCTACGGCAAGCTGGTGCGCGTCGAATTCCTGAAGAAACTGCGCGACGAAGAAAAATACATCGACCTGCCGACCCTGACCGCGGCAATCGACCGTGACGCCCAGCAGGCACGGGCCTGGTTCGCCCAGCGCCGCGCTGCCCTCACCGCCACCGACCGAATTTGAACGTGAACGACCCCGGCCATGCCGCCTGACGCGGCGTGGCCCGCTCTACACGCTTCACGCACAACAGCAGTCCACTTTAGAAAAATCCTATGTCCGATACGAAGAACGGCCCGAAAGGCGCCAAACAAGGGGGCAACAAGCCCGACAGCAAATATCCGGTCAACATGACCGATACCGCCTTCCCGATGCGCGGCGACCTCGCCAAGCGCGAACCGGGCTGGGTCAAGCAATGGCAAGAGAAAAAGATTTACGAGCGCGTCCGCAAGGCGGCTGCCGGCCGTCCGAAGTTCGTGCTGCACGACGGTCCGCCCTACGCCAACGGTGACATCCACCTGGGCCACGCCGTCAACAAGATCCTGAAGGACATGGTCGTCAAATCGCGCACCATGGCCGGTTTCGACGCGCCCTATGTGCCGGGCTGGGACTGCCACGGCATGCCGATCGAGATCCAGATCGAAAAACTGTACGGCAAAAATCTACCGACTGCCGAAGTTCTTCAGAAAGCCCGCGCCTACGCCCTCGAGCAGATCGACCGCCAGCGCGCCGGCTTCATCCGCCTGGGCGTGCTGGGCGAATGGGACAATCCCTACATGACCATGGCCTACGGTAACGAGGCCGACGAACTGCGCGCCCTCGGCACGCTGCTGGAAAAGGGTTACGTCTACCGCGGCCTGAAGCCGGTGAACTGGTGCTTCGACTGCGGCTCGGCGCTGGCCGAGGCAGAGGTGGAATACCAGGACAAGCGCGATCCGGCGATCGACGTCGGCTTCCCGTTCGCGGAACCGCAAAAGCTGGCCGCCGCTTTCGGCCTGGCCGAACTGCCGGCAGGCGACGGCTTCATCGTGATCTGGACCACCACCCCGTGGACCATCCCGTCGAACCAGGCGCTGAACGTGCACCCGGAAGTGACGTATGCGCTGGTGAAGACCGAGAAGGACGGCAAGCCGGTCCTGCTGATCATCGCGAAAGACCTGGCGGAATCCGTCCTGCAGCGCTACAAGCTGGAAGGCGAGATCGTCGCGACCACCGAAGGCGCCAAGCTGGAAGGCATCCGCTTCAAGCACCCGTTGCACAAGGCCGATCCCTTCTACGACCGCACTTCGCCGGTCTACCTGGCCGATTACGTCACCACCGACAGCGGCACCGGCGTGGTCCACTCGGCCCCGGCCTACGGCCTGGAAGACTTCCAGTCCTGCAAGGCGCACGGCATGAAGGATGACGAGATCCTGAAACCGGTGATGGGCGACGGCCGCTTCGCCTCGACCCTGCCGCTGTTCGGCGGCATGACGATCTGGGAAGCCAGCAAACCGATCTGCTCCGCCCTGACCGAAGCGCGCGCCCTGTTCGAGCTGAAGATGTTCGACCACAGCTACATGCACTGCTGGCGCCACAAGACCCCGATCGTCTACCGCGCCACCAGCCAGTGGTTCGCCGGCATGGACGTCCTACCTGCGGACGGCGGCCCGACCCTGCGCGAGACCGCGCTGGCCGGCATCGACGCCACCAAATTCTTCCCGGACTGGGGCCAGGCGCGCCTGCACGGCATGATCGCCAACCGTCCGGACTGGACCCTGTCGCGCCAGCGCCAGTGGGGCGTGCCGATGGCCTTCTTCATCCACAAGGAGACCGGCGCGCTGCACCCGCGCACCCCGGAACTGCTGGAGCAGGTGGCCAAGCTGATCGAAGCGAACGGCATCGACGCCTGGCACCAGCTCGACCCGCGCGAGCTGCTGGGCGATGACGCCGAGATCTTTGAGAAGAACCGCGACACCCTGGACGTCTGGTTCGATTCCGGCACCACCCACCAGACCGTGCTGCGCGGCTCGCACAAGGAACAGCTGGCCTTCCCGGCCGACCTCTACCTGGAAGGCTCGGACCAGCACCGCGGCTGGTTCCACTCCTCGCTGCTGACCTCGTCGATGCTGAACGGCCGTCCGCCGTACAAGGCGCTGCTGACCCACGGCTTCACCGTCGACGAAAACGGCAAGAAGATGTCGAAGTCGCTGGGTAACACGCTGGCGCCGCAGAAGATCTCGGATACGCTGGGCGCCGACATCCTGCGCCTGTGGGTGGCCTCGACCGACTATACCGGCGAGCTGTCGATCGGCGAAGAGATCCTCAAGCGCGTGACCGAGTCCTACCGCCGCATCCGCAACACCCTGCGCTTCCTGCTGGCGAACACCTCGGACTTCGATCCGGCCAGGAACGCCGTGCCAGTGGCCGAGATGCTGGAGATCGACCGCTACGCGCTGGCCGAGACCGAGAAGCTGCAAGCCGACATCGCAGCCCATTTCGAACGCTACGAGTTCCACCCGGTGGTCGCCCGCCTGCAGAACTTCTGCTCGGAAGACCTGGGTGGCTTCTACCTCGACATCCTGAAGGACCGCCTGTACACGACCGGCGTCGACTCGCTCTCCCGCCGTTCGGCGCAGACCGCGCTGTGGCATATCGCGCACGCCCTGCTGCGCATCATGGCGCCGATCCTGTCCTTCACCACCGAGGAAGCCTGGGCCGTGTTCGCCGGCGAGAAAGCCTATGCGGAAAGCGACGAGACGATCTTTACCCAGACCCTCTGGAACTTCCCGGAGATCGCCGGCCGCGACGCCCTGGTGGCCAAGTACGCCCTGCTGCGCGCGGTGCGTGCCGACGTCACCAAGCAGCTCGAGGAAGTGCGCGCATCCGGCGCGATCGGCTCCTCGCTGCAGGCGGAACTGGCGCTCAAGGCCACCGGCGAGAAGTACGACGCGCTGGCCAGCCTGGAAGACGACCTGAAGTTCGTCTTCATCACCTCGCAGGCGGGCGTCGAGAAGGTCGATGACGCGGCCCAGGAAGCGGTGACCGTGACCCCGTCCGAAGCGGAAAAGTGCGAGCGCTGCTGGCACTACCGCCGCGACGTCGGCCACGACCATGCGCATCCGGGCCTGTGCGGCCGCTGCACGAGCAATCTGTTCGGCAGCGGTGAGCAGCGCCGCTTTGCCTAAGCATTGAGAAGCCGCCGCCCGCATGCGGTCCGACAGGGCCGCGCGGGCGGGCACCCCCTCCCTCATCGTCCAAGCCATGGCCACAAAAAAAACCAAACCAAGCTTCACCGCCGTCAAATCCAGCTCCGGCGCCAGCCTCGCGCCCTGGATTGGCATTGCCTTCATCGTGATCCTGCTCGACCAGATCAGCAAGATCACCATCACCCGCACCTTCATGCACGGCGAAGAGAAGCCGATCACCAGCTTCTTCAACCTGGTGCTGGCGTATAACCCGGGCGCCGCCTTCAGCTTCCTGTCCAACCAGGGCGGCTGGCAGAAGTACTTCTTCGCCGGCATCGCCATCGCCGCCGTGGTATTCATCATCTACCTGCTGCGCAAACACGCCGGCCAGCGCATGTTCTGCTGGGCCCTGGCCCTGATCATGGGCGGCGCGCTGGGCAACCTGATCGACCGCCTGGCCTACGGCCACGTGATCGACTTCCTCGATTTCCACCTGTCCGGCGTCGGCCACTTCCCGGCCTTTAACATCGCCGACAGCGCGATCACCATCGGTGCGGTCCTGTTCATCTTCGACGAACTGCGCCGGGTGAACAAGCACTAAGGAGCTTCCCATGAGCATGGACCTGAAGGGCAAGAAGATCGTCCTCGGCCTGTCCGGCGGCGTGGCCTGCTACAAGGCCGCGGAACTGTGCCGCGCCCTGGCCAAGGAAGGCGCGAGCGTGCAGGTCGTGATGACCGATGCCGCCACCCACTTCATCGGTCCGGTGACGATGCAGGCCCTGTCCGGCCGCACCGTCTACACCGACCAGTGGGACGGCCGCGTCCCCAACAACATGGCCCACATCGACCTGACACGCGACGCCGATGCGATCCTGGTCGCGCCCTGCTCGGCCGACTTCCTGTTCAAGCTGGCCCACGGCGCCACCGACGACCTGCTGTCGACCCTGTGCCTGGCGCGCCCGCACCAGGTGCCGCTGCTGGTGGCGCCGGCCATGAACGTCGAGATGTGGGAAAAGCCGGCGACCCAGCGCAACGTCGCGCAGCTGCGCGAAGACGGCGTGCAGATCTTTGGTCCGGCCGCCGGCTCCCAGGCCTGCGGCGAGACCGGCATGGGCCGCATGCTGGAGCCGCACGAGCTGCTGGAAGAGCTGGTGGCCTCGTTCCAGCCCAAGGTCCTTGCGGGCAAGCGCGTGCTGATCACGGCCGGTCCGACCTACGAGGCGATCGACCCGGTGCGCGGCATCACCAATCTGTCGTCCGGCAAGATGGGCTATGCGGTGGCGCGCGCCGCGCGCGAAGCCGGCGCCGAGGTGACCCTGGTATCGGGTCCGACCGCGCTCGACACGCCGCACGGCGTGCGCCGCATCGACGTGCAGAGCGCCCGGCAGATGCTGGACGCCGTCATGGCGGGCATCGCCGGCCAGCACATCTTCGTCGGCGTGGCCGCGGTGGCAGACTGGCGCGTCGAGAATGCCAGCGCGCAGAAGATCAAGAAGGACGGCAGCGGCACGCCGGAGCTGCAGTTCGCGCAGAATCCGGACATCCTCGCGACCGTCGCCGCCACCACCTCGCTGAGCGGCTGGCCCTACTGCGTCGGCTTTGCCGCCGAGTCGGAAAACCTGGTCGAATACGGCGCCGCCAAGCGCGAGAAGAAAGGCATCCCTTTGTTGGTCGGCAATATCGGCCACCATACCTTCGGGCAGGATGAGAATGCCATCGTCCTGTTCGACGACAGCGGCCACACCGTGCTGCCACAGGCGGGCAAGCTGCAGCTGGCGCGCCAGCTGGTCTCGGAAATCGCCAAGCGCCTCGAACAGCGGTCGCTGCTTACCTGATCCACCCATCAACGCTTCACGCTCCACGCATCACTCTCCATGAAACAGATCGACCTCAAGATTCTCGACCCGCGCATGAAGGACTTCCTGCCCGCCTACGCCACCGGCGGCAGCGCGGGCCTGGACCTGCGCGCCTGCATCGATGCGCCGCTCGTGCTCGAACCGGGCCAGACGGTGCTGGTGCCGACCGGCCTCGCCATCCACATCGCCGACCCGGGCCATGCGGCTATGATCCTGCCGCGCAGTGGCCTCGGCCATAAGAACGGCATCGTTCTCGGCAATCTGGTAGGCTTGATCGACTCCGATTACCAGGGCCAGCTGATGGTATCGACCTGGAACCGGGGCCAGTCCACGTTCACGCTGCAGCCGATGGACAGGCTTGCGCAGCTGGTCGTGGTTCCCGTCGTTCAGGTTGGTTTCAACGTCGTGGAGGAGTTCGCATCGAGCGACCGGGGCGCCGGAGGATTCGGCAGCACCGGCAAACAATAAACCAGACATGAGGAGCACATGAGCGCCAATCGCTTCGCGGCTGCATTCGCCACATCCATCGCCCTGCTGTTGACCGGCTGCGCCACCCAGGCACCGCAGCAGCCAGGAACGGTACCGCGCGTCGTCGAACGCACGCCCGAGGCGCCTGTCCTGAACCCGCAGATGGCCGCCGCCGCCGACACCCTGACCAGGATGGCGGACCTGCAAAACCGCCTGTACAAGGTGGCCGCTCCCCTCCTCATCCAGAACGCCGAACTGTGCAAGGGCCAGGCCAGGGCTCTGCTCGGCTTTACCGCCAAGAACCGCTGGTCCTACCCGGGCGACTACAACGAGGCCGCGCATGTCGCCTTCGGCATGGACGAACGCCTGCAGGTGACCAGCGTGCTGGCCGGCAGCGGCGCCGCCAAGGCCGGCCTGCAGACCGGCGACGTGCTGCTCTCCGCCGGCGGCAAGCCGCTGCCCACCGGCCAGCACGCGCTGAGCCAGGCCGGCAGCATCTTCGGCAAGATCATCGCTTCCCAGGCCACGCTGCCGATGACGGTGGAACGCCACGACAGCGAGCGCCAGCTCTCGATTCCGGTCACGCGCGCCTGCGCCTTCGCGATCGAACTGGGCAACGCCGACAACGTCAACGCCTATGCCGACGGCTCGCGCGTGCTGGTCACGCGCGGCATGATCAACTTCACGCGCAACGACGAGGAACTGGCCTACGTGCTGGCCAAGACCATGGCCCACAACATGCTCGGCCACGCCGCCGCCCAGCGCAACGTGTCGACCATCGGCAGCATCATCGACAACCTCAAGAGCGTCACGCCGGACACTTCGATGCTGATCGGCAGCGGCGGCGTCAAGGCCATGCCGCCCGAGATGGATGCCGCCGCCGACCGCCTCAGCCTCTACCTGGCCGCCCGCGCCGGCTACGGCATCGACAACGCCGACAATTTCTGGAAGCGCCTGAACGAAACGCATCCGGCCACGGTGCTGAACGGCTACAGCGCCAACCACCCGGCCATCGCGGCACGCCTGGCGGCGATCGAGAAGGCGCAGGCGGAAATCAAGGCCAAGAAGGCGGCGAAGAAGGCCATGGTGCCGTAAGCCTGTAACCGTCATTCCCGGGCCGTCAGCAGCTGCCCAGCATTTTTTGTATCATTGCCAGTTCCCCGCCGCACTTTCCAATTCGGCAGCAAGAAACGGAGAGCCTTCGGCGCCGCATCAGGCCATCATGCCTGACGCTTCACACGGAATAACGCAATGAACACCGCCAACCTGCTGCGCCTCATCTCCCTTGCCGCCATCTGGGGCGGCTCCTTCCTCTTCATGCGCATCAGCGCCCCCGTGCTGGGGCCGGCGGTGCTGATCGAGTTCCGCGTGCTGTTCGCCGCCCTGTTCCTGGCCGCGGTCGGCTTCGTGCTGAAGAAGCGCCTCGACCTGCGCGCCAACTGGAAACATTTCTTCATCCTCGGCTTCTTCAATTCCGCCCTGCCCTTCCTGCTGTTCGCGTTCGGCGCGCGCACCCTGTCGGCATCGGTGCTGTCGGTGCTGAACGCCACCGCGCCGATGTGGGGCGCGATCGTCGGCGCGATCTGGACCCGCCATGCGATCGGCCTGCGCACCGCCCTCGGCCTGCTGCTGGGAACGGCGGGCGTGGCCCTGCTGGTCGGCTTCGATCATGTCTCCAGCAAGCCGGGCGCCGGCCTGGCCGTGGCCGCCGCCCTCGTGGCCGCGCTGAGCTACGGCATCGCCAGCCAGTATGCGCGCTCGGCGAAGAGCGTCGAACCCTTCGCCAACGCCCACGGCACCATGTGGACCTCGAGCCTGATGGTGCTGCCGGCCCTGCCCTTCTTCCCGATGACGGGCACGCCGACACCAGGCATCGTCGGCGCGGTCGTGGCACTGGGCGTGCTGTGCAGCGGCATCGCCTATATCCTCTACTTCCGCCTGATCGAGGAAGTCGGCACCACGTCGGCCCTGACGGTGACCTTCCTGAACCCGGTTTTCGGCATCCTGTGGGGCGCCCTCTTCCTCGGCGAGACCATCGGCTGGTACACCATCGCCGGCTCCGCCATCGTGCTGCTCGGCACCGCCCTGGTGACGGGCTTCGTGCCGCGCTTCAGCCGCGGCGCGGAGCGGCGCTCCACTGCACCGGCAGCAGGTAAATGAGCCGCTTCGAACTGGCCATCGCGCTGCCGCCGGACTACCGCCGGCAGGACGTCTTCACCTTCCACGGCCGTGACGCCGAAGGCCTGGCCGAGCGCATCGACGCCCGCACCATCCGCAAGGGCGTGATGGCCGACGGCGTGCCGGCGGTGCTCGGCATCGACCTGGGTACGCATCCGGACCGGGCCCTGTGCACGGTCGACATCGATGCCGCCCGGCTGCCGGCCCAGGTGGAGGGCATGCTGCTCAACGTGCTGGGCCTGCGCATCGATCCCTCTCCCTTCGAGGCGCAGGTAGCGGACGATCCCCTGTTCGCGCCGCTGGTGGCGCGTGAGCACGGGCTGCGCGTGATCCAGTCGGCCAGCGTCTTCGAAGCCCTGAGCTGGGCCGTCATCGGCCAGCAGATCAACCTGGCGTTCGCGATCTCCCTGCGCCGCACCTTCATCTCGCTGGCCGGCTGCGCGCACCCGGACGGCCTGTGGTGCTATCCTGACGCGGAGGATGCGGCCCGCCTCGACCTCGACCAGCTCACCAGCCGCAAGTTCTCGCGCGCCAAGGCCGAGACCCTGCTGCGGCTGGCGCGCCTGCTGGCCGACGGACTGCTTCCCCTGGACCGCGATGCCGATCTGCACGAGGTCGGCGAGCGCCTGCTGGCGGTAAAGGGCATCGGTCCCTGGACCGTGAATTACGGCCTGCTGCGCGGCTATGGCTTTGCCGATTGCTCGCTCGAAGGCGACGTTGCCGTGCGGACCGCCATCGCCCGCCTGCTCGGCACGGCGGAACGCCCGAACCTGGCGGAAGCCGCGGCCTTTCTCGCCAACTACCGCCCGCATCGCACCATGGCCGCGGCCCACCTGTGGGCGAGCCTGAGCTAACACAAGGCGGCGGCATCCCGCCTGGTGAGACTGATGAGGTCGTCAGCTACAGGGGGCGGGAATGAAAGCACGAGCATGCATCTGCGTACTGCTGCTGGCCTGGGCCGGCAGCGCCAAGGCCGGGGATGAGACGGCCGACAGCGGCACTTATCTTTCGGTGCAGCACGGCGGCGGCCGCATCGAGGGCGGCCAGGCCGTCGGCAACCGCTGGATGCGCAGCCGCGCCGGCGAACTGCGCATCGGCCGGCCGCTGAACGAGGCTGCCGGCAGCCGCATCGACGTCGTCTACTACAACGAAGGCCACCCCGACAACAATCACCGCGACGGCTTCGCCCTGCAATGGGCCGGCGTCTGGCAGCTCGACGAACGGTTCTCCACCGAGTTCGGCACCGGTCCCTACCTGAGCATGAACACGACCTTCCTCGACGGCCGCCAGCTCGACGATACCCGCTGGGGCCTGCTGCTCAGCGCGGCGCTGCGCATGCGGCTGTTCTCCGCGCCGGAGGGAACGTATCTGCGGCTGGGCTTCAACCACGCCCAGATGCCGGGCGTGCACCGCTCGGACGCCCTGATGCTCGGCGTCGCCCGCCAGTTCGGGCCGGTTGCGCAGGGGCCGATCCGCGAAGCGTCCACGCCGCTCTGGTTCGGCGTGTCGGGCGGCGCAGCGGTCACCAGCATGCCCGGCACCGCCACCGGCCGCGTCACCGTGCTCGATGCCGGCCGCGACCTCGACCACGGCGCCGTGCACTGGGCCTGGTCGGCGCGGATCCTGTTGGAAGGCAGCGACGGCAGCCGCGTCGACCGGCGCGGCCTGGCGAGCCAGCTCCGCTACGTGCAGGAAGTCACGCCGGGCTTTTCGATGAGCGCAGGAATCGGTCCGTATTTCGCCAGGAACCGCCGCGAGCGCGACCAGACCGACGCCCCGGTGCGCGGCAACCTCCTGATCAGCCTGCAGGCCGAGCGCGCCCTGTCGCGCGATACCCAGGTCTTTTTCGACTTCGGACGCGTAAAAACCTTTGTCCGGATGGACGACCGCGATCTGTTTCTGGTGGGGATACGCAAGCGGTATTAAACTTAGGTCATGAACATTAAACCGACCTTATCCGTTTCCCTGCTCGCCATGCTGCTCGCATGCGCCAGCCCCGCCCAGGCCCAGAGCGCTCAACGTACCCAGAACGCACCGACCGACATCACCGATGCCCCGGACGACCACGGCGCCTACCTGTCGGCGATATTCGGCAACGGCCGCATCCAAGGCGGCAATGCCGAGGGTAACGTCTGGATGCGCGGACGCACCTTCGAGGTTCGCGCGGGACGCCAGCAGCGCACCCTGTTCGGTTCGCCCCTGCCGGACACGCTCAGCGAACGAATCGACTTCGTCCATTATAACGAAGGCCATCCGGACAACAACCACCGCGACGGTTTCGCCGTGCAATGGCTGATGGTTCGCCAGCTGGGCGCGGGCAGTGCCATCGAACTGGGCATCGGCCCCTACCTGAGCATGAACACGACCGTCATCGACGGCCGCCAGATCGACGACGCCAACGTCGGCGCGCTGGCCAGCGTGGGCCTGCGGCTGCCGCTGCACTTCATGCCGCAAGGCACCCACCTGCGCATCGGCTACAACCACGTACAGATGCGCAATGTGCACCGCTCCGATGCGCTGATGATCGGCATCGGCCGCCAGTTCGGCCGCTCGGAAGCCGATCCCGAAACCGACCCCGCCGACGGCCAGACCTGGTTCGGCGTCTCGGGCGGCAGCTCGATCACGAATATGTCCGGCACCGACGCCGCCCTGGCCGCCGTGCTGGAAGCGCGCCGCTACCTGGGCGAGCGCATGGAGCACTGGGCCGTGTCCGGCAAGTTCTTGTTCGAAGGCGACGACGGCGCCCGGGTCGATCGCCGCGGCGTGGCCGCCCAGTTGTTCTACGTGCAGCGGGTCACGCCGCGCTTCGCGATCAGCGCCGGACTCGGCCCCTATGTCGCCCGCAACCGGCGCGCCGACAACATCACCCACGGCAACCTGCTGATCACCTTCCAGGTCGAGCACGCCGTGTCGCGCCACGCGCGCGTGTTCGCGAACTTCAACCGGGTCAAGACCTTCCGCCAGACCGACGACCGCGACCTGTTCCAGGTGGGATTCCTGAAGGACTTCTAAGTGTGTTCGCAGCCTCCGTGCGGCTGCTCACTTCCAGCGCGGCAGGCCCTCGAACTGCTGGGCGCCTTCGCCGGCGAAGCGGATCAGTTCGGACAAGGGCACGGTGGCCAGGTTGTCGCGCCCGTAATGGCCGCCCAGCGCGCTCGGTATCTTGAGGCAGTACTTGCGGCCGGCGCTGAGAGGACCCAGCGTGGATTCGGCCAGGTACACCTGTTCGGGCATATACCAGTCGTTCAGGAATTCCTGGTTATACGACAGGGCATCGAGGGCGGCGCGGTCTTCGGCCACCGGTTCGCAGCACAGGTCCTGCGGCGACAGGCGCCAGTAGCGGTCCTCGTCGTCGCGGATGATCAGGTTGCCGAAGGCATTCTCCCCGAGCACTTCCACGGCGTTCAGGCCGGTCCAGCCCCAGGCTTCGTTAATCTCGTCCACAGTTATCATCGAAAGACTCCGCATTCAGCCGACATGTCTTCGACCGGACTGGGCCGCAGGGGTTGCGGCGAAGGAGATGGGGATTGAGGCGCTTCAGGCGCTGCCGGGGCCGGCAGGGAAAATGAAAAGGCCGCTGATCCTGAACAGGATCAACGGCCTTGGAATCTGGTTGCGGGGACAGGATTTGAACCTGTGACCTTCGGGTTATGAGCCCGACGAGCTGCCAGACTGCTCCACCCCGCGTCTGATGGTTCGTATTATACG
This sequence comes from Massilia sp. 01N410, assembly GCF_056399665.1. Taxonomy (NCBI): domain Bacteria; kingdom Pseudomonadati; phylum Pseudomonadota; class Betaproteobacteria; order Burkholderiales; family Oxalobacteraceae; genus Massilia; species Massilia sp. 01N410. The sequence goes on from NZ_JBFTRV010000016.1 coordinate 81,595, forward strand.
CAGCTCCGGCCATTTGCGCAATGCCGGTCCGGTTTGCCGGGCCGGGTGCGGCATAAGCTGCTTGCATGGGGCCTCGCAGCGCGTACGGATTGCGGCACAGCCGGCACGATACGGTGGTAAAGTAAGGGCAACGTTACTACCTACTTTTTTCATGAAATTCTGCTCCGAGTGCGCCCATCCGGTGACGGTGGCCATCCCCGAAGGCGACAACCGTCCGCGCTACGTGTGCACCCAATGCGGCACCATCCATTACCAGAACCCGAAGATGGTGATCGGCTCGATTCCTGTCTGGGAACAGGACGGCGAACTCAAGGTACTGCTGTGCAAGCGCGCGATCGAGCCGCGCTACGGCTACTGGACGCTGCCGGCCGGCTTCATGGAAAACGAAGAGACCACCGGCCAGGCCGCGGTGCGCGAGACCGAGGAGGAAGCCGGCGCCAACGTCGAACTCGGCGACCTGTTCACCCTGCTCAACGTCGCCCACGTGCACCAGGTCCACCTGTTCTACCTGGCGCGCCTGCTCGACCTGGATTTCGCGCCCGGCATCGAGAGTCTGGACGTGCAGCTGTACACCGAACACGAGATCCCCTGGGACGAGCTGGCCTTCCCGACCATCCGCACCACGCTGGAGCTGTTCTTCGCCGACCGTCGCAAGGTGCTCGAAGGCGGCAGCTACGGTTTTCACAGCCGCGACATCACGAGGCCGATGCGAGCCCCCGTCGAACCCGATTGACCCATCCCGCACCATGATTCCCTGGCTCGAGGCAAATACGCCGTTCCCCGACGTATCCGAAGCGTTGACCACCGACGCGCCCGGCCTGCTCGCGGCCGGCGCCGACCTCTCGCCCCAGCGCCTGCTGCAGGCCTACCGCAACGGCATCTTCCCCTGGTTCTCGGAAGGCCAGCCCATCCTGTGGTGGAGCACCGATCCGCGCATGGTGCTGTACACCGACCACTTCAAGATTTCCGACAGCCTCAAAAAGACCCTGCGCAAGGTCGAACGTTCGCGCTGCGAGGACGGTCCCTGGGTGGTGCGCTTCGACAGCGCCTTCGAATCCGTGATGCGCTCCTGCGCCGCGCCGCGCAAGGACGGGCCCGGCACCTGGATCTCCGAAGACATCATCGCCGGCTACACCGGCCTTCACCGGATGGGCTATGCGCATTCGGCGGAAGTGTGGCTGGACGGCGAACTTGTCGGCGGCGCTTATGGCGTCTGCATCGGCCGCATGTTCTACGGCGAGTCGATGTTCGCGCGCGTGTCCGACGCCTCCAAGGTGGCGCTGGCCTACCTGGTCGCTTTCCTGCGCAGCCATGGCGTACGCATGCTCGACTGCCAGCAGGAGACCGGCCACCTGGCCTCGCTCGGCGCCTTCCCGATTCCGCGCAAGGTCTTCCTCGACCACCTGCGGCAGGCGATCGCCGAGCCCCCCATCGAGAGGTGGGAAGTTACGTCACCGTTGACCACCTAACGGTGCGCCGCGCCGTCTTTGGCTACAATGGGTCAAACACGTCGTCTCGAGAGCATTGCATGACGCACTTAAATGACTTGCCCTTTTCCACGCTGCAGTTCTATACCACGGCGCCCTATCCGTGCAGCTACCTCGACGCGCGCCAGGCGCGCTCGCAGGTCGCCACGCCTTCGCACCTGATCAACGCGGACGTGTATTCGGAACTGGTGCGCAACGGTTTCCGCCGCAGCGGGATCTTTACTTACCGGCCCTACTGCGACGGCTGCCGCGCCTGCATCCCCGTGCGCGTGGCCGTCAACGACTTCGCGCCCAACCGCAGCCAGCGCCGCGCCTGGAAGCGCCACGCGGACCTGTCCGCGATGGTGGCCAACCTGTCGTTCTCGGACGAGCACTATGCGCTCTACCTGCGCTACCAGACCACCCGCCACGTCGGCGGCGGCATGGACCAGGACAGCCGCGACCAGTACGCCCAGTTCCTGCTGCAGAGCCGCGTGAATACGCGCCTGGTGGAGTTCCGCGAGCCGGACGGCACGCTGCGGATGGTGTCGATCATCGACGTGCTGTCCGACGGCCTGTCATCGGTCTACACCTTCTTCGATCCCGACGTCGAGGGCGCTTCCTTCGGCACCTTCAACGTGATGTGGCAGATCGAGCAGGCGCGCGAGCTGGGCCTGCCCTACGTCTACCTGGGCTACTGGATCGAACAGAGTCCCAAGATGGCGTACAAGATCAATTTCCGGCCGCTGGAGGCGCGCATCGACGGCGTGTGGGGCGTGCTGGAACCTTGACCCCGGGCGGTGCGCCACACCCACCCGTACAAGGTAGAATGTCGGCAACTCACTTTTGGCCAGCCATGTCCGACAAACTCTTGTACGCCCTCGCCCGCCCGCTGCTGTTTTCCCTCGATCCCGAAACGGCCCACAACCTGACCCTGCCCGCCTTGCGCCGCGCGCACGCGCTCGGCCTGACCGGCCTGGTCAGGAAGCCCAGGCCCGACCCGCGCACCGTGATGGGCATCACCTTCCCGAACCCGGTCGGCCTGGCCGCCGGCCTCGACAAGGACGGCGCCTATATCGACGGCCTGGCGGCCCTGGGCTTCGGCTCGATCGAAGTCGGCACCGTGACGCCGCGCCCGCAGGCCGGCAATCCGAAGCCGCGCATCTTCCGCCTGCCCGCCGCGCGCGCCATCATCAACCGCATGGGCTTCAACAACGGCGGCGTCGACGCCTTCGTCGCCAACGTGCGCGCTTCGCGCTTCTACCTGGAGCAGCAGGGCGTGCTCGGCCTGAACATCGGCAAGAACGCCGACACCCCGATCGAACGCGCCGCCGAGGACTACCTGCACTGCCTGCGCAAGGTCTACCCTTACGCCAGCTACGTGACGGTGAACATCTCGTCGCCGAACACCAAGAACCTGCGCCAGTTGCAGGGCGCCTCCGAACTCGACGCCCTGCTGGGCCAGCTCAAGGGCGAGCAGTCGCGCCTGGCCGACGAGCACGGCCGCTACGTGCCGCTGGCCCTGAAGATCGCGCCCGACGTCGACGCCGACCAGATCCGCGACATCGGCGCGGCCCTGCTGCGCCACGGCATCGACGGCGTGATCGCCACCAACACCACGCTCGGCCGCCGCGACGTCGAGAACCTCCGCCACGCCAATCAGCAGGGCGGCCTGTCCGGCGCCCCCGTGTTCGACCTGTCGAACATCGTGATCCGCGCGCTCAAGAAGGAAGTCGGCGATGCGGTCCCGATCATTGGCGTGGGCGGCATCCTGAGCGGCCGCGACGCCAAGGCCAAAATCGCGGCCGGCGCCCAGCTGGTGCAGTTGTACAGCGGACTGATCTACCGTGGGCCGGGGCTGGTGAAGGAGTGTGCGGACGCGCTCAGGGGGCAGAACCCGGTGCTCAGCCGCGCAAGCTGAAAGGATCCGAATGAAGACGAACAAACTCGGCCGCACCGACCTCACCGTCTCCCGCGTCTGTCTCGGCACCATGACCTTCGGCGAACAGAACACCGAAGCCGACGCGCATAGCCAGCTCGACTACGCACTCGAACGCGGCATCAACTTCATCGACACCGCCGAGATGTACCCGGTACCGCCCAGCGCCGGCACCCAGGGCTCGACCGAACGCTTCATCGGCAGCTGGCTCAGGAAATCCGGCAAGCGCGGCCAGGTCGTGCTGGCCACCAAGGCCGCCGGCCCGAACGCGAACCAGACCTGGATCCGCGGCGGCCGGCACAACCTGGATGCGAACAACATCCGCGCCGCCGTCGACGAGAGCCTGAAGCGCCTGCAGACCGACTACATCGACCTCTACCAGCTGCACTGGCCGAGCCGCAACGTGCCGATCTTCGGCGCCAACCAGTTCGAGCCGAAGAAGGAACGCGCCGGCGTGCCGATCGAGGACACGCTGGCCGTGCTGGGCGAACTCATCAAGGAAGGCAAGATCCGCCACATCGGGGTGTCGAACGAGAGCCCCTGGGGCGTGTGCGAGTACATCAAGCAGGCCGAGATGAAGGGCCTGCCGCGCATCGCCACCATCCAGAATCTGTACAACCTGACCGCGCGCGCCTTCGAAACCACGCTGCTGGACGAAGTCTGCTACCGCGAAGACGTGAGCCTGCTGGCCTACAGCCCCCTCGCCTTCGGCCAGCTGAGCGCCAAGTACGTCGACAACCCGCAGGCACGCGGCCGCCTCACGATCTACCCGCCGACCTGGAGCCCGCGCTACTTGCGTCCGGCCGTGTTCGCGGCAGTGAAGGAATATGCGGAACTGGCGCGTGCCAACGGATTGAGCCCTGCGCAGATGTCGCTGGCGTGGTGCCATTCGCGCTGGTTCGTGGGGTCGACCATCATCGGGGCGACCACGCTGGCGCAGCTGAAGGAGAACATCGATGCGGAGAGCACCGTCTTGCCGGTCGAAGTGATGAAGGCGATCGATGAGATTCATGGGCGGTATACGAATCCCGGCCAGTAACTTCTGACCGTCGTCCCCGCGCAGGCGGGGACCCAGGTTGGCAGCCGACCACCGAACCTGGATTCCCGCCTGCGCGGGAATGACGGCGGTAACTATTCCGCCACGACGGGATGCAGCGCCCGCTCGATATCCGCCCGCGTAAAGCCCTGGGCAAACCGCTCGATGAAGTCATACGCATACGCCCGCAGGTAAGCCCCCTTGCGCACCGCCAGCCGGGTCACATTCGGCGCAAACAGGTGTGAGGACTCGATCGCCCGCAGCCCGCGGTCACGTCCATGGTCGAAGGCCATCGAAGCGACGATACCGACCCCCATCCCCAGCGACACATACTGCTTGATCACGTCCGAATCCATGGCGGTGAGGACGATGTCCGGATTCACGCCGGCGGCCGCGAAGGCGGCGTCGATGTGGCCGCGGCCGGTGAAGCCGACGTCGTAGGTGATCAGGGGATACTCGGCCAGGTCGGCCAGCTTGATCGGGCTTTTCTGCAGCAGCGGATGGCCGTCCGGCACCACCACCAGGTGGCTCCAGCGGTAGCACGGGAAGGAGACCAGGTCGGGGAAGGTCGACAGGCCCTCGGTGGCGATGCCGATGTCGGCGCGGCCCGAGAGCACCCATTCGGCGATGTGGTCCGGCGCGCTCTGCTGCAAGGCGATGCGCACGCCGGGGAAGCTGGTGCGGAAGGCCTGCACCACCTGCGGCAGCGCATAGCGGGCCTGGGTGTGGGTGACGGCGACGGTGAGCGTGCCGCTGTCCTGGGCCGCGTACTCGCTGCTGGCCTGCTGCAGGTTCTCGGCCTCGACCAGCAGGCGCTCGATGATCTTGAGGATGCCCTTGCCGGGATCCGTCATGCCGGTCAGGCGCTTGCCGTTGCGCTCGAAGATGACCACGCCCAGCTCGTCCTCGAGCTCGCGGATCTGGCGCGACACCCCGGGCTGCGAGGTGAACAGGGCGTTCGCCACATCGGTCAGGTTGAAATTGCGACGCGCCGCCTCGCGCACTGAACGCAGCTGTTGAAAGTTCATATTCCCTCACCCTGATCAACGAAAACGTGCATGCGGCGCGGCTTCACCAGCAGGGTCTCGCCGTCGCGCAGATTGAGCGCGCGGAACTGCTCATTTGGTATCACTGCTTCGATCAATTGAGCATTGTCGGCGCGCTCCAGGTCGAGCTGGGCGAGCGGGCCGATCGCATGCGCGCGGCGCAGCTTGACCGGCACGCCCTCGCCGCCCGGCACGAAGCGCTCGACCTCGAGGTCGTGCGGACGCACATAGGCGATGCCCTCGCCGTTCTGCACGCCGGCATACTGGGGCGCATGGAACTTCGCATCGCCGCTGGCCAGCACGCCGTCGTTGACGCGGCCGTGGAAGAGGTTGACGTTGCCCAGGAAGCCGTAGACGAAGGGCGAAGCCGGCTGGTTGTAGACGGCGTCCGGCGTACCGAGCTGTTCGACGCGGCCCTTGTTCATCAGGACCACCTGGTCGGCCACTTCCAGCGCTTCTTCCTGGTCGTGGGTGACGAAGATCGAGGTCACGTGCAGTTCGTCGTGCAGCTGGCGCAGCCAGCGGCGCAGTTCCTTGCGCACCTTGGCGTCCAGCGCGCCGAAGGGTTCGTCGAGCAGCAGCACGCGCGGCTCCACGGCAAGGGCACGGGCCAGGGCGATGCGCTGGCGCTGGCCGCCGGACAGTTGCGGCGGATAGCGGTCGGCGATCCAGTCGAGCTGCACCAGTTCGAGCAGCTTTTTCACTTTCTCGCGGATCTGGGCTTCGCTCGGGCGTTCCTTGCGCGGTTTCACCCTTAAGCCGAACGCGACGTTCTCGAACACCGTCATGTGCTTGAACAGCGCATAGTGCTGGAACACGAAGCCGACCTGGCGCTCGCGCACGTGGCTGGCGGAGGCATCGGCGCCGTCCAGCAGCACGCGGCCGGCGTCCGGAAACTCCAGGCCGGCAATGATGCGCAGCAGCGTGGTCTTGCCGCAGCCGGAAGGCCCGAGCAGCGCGGTCAGCTCGCCGTCCGCGAACTGCAGGGAAACGTCATCCAGGGCCGTGAACTGGCCGAACTGCTTGCGAATGTGTTGGACTTCGATCGTCATGCCGATTGCTCCGAAATATTGGCTTTGCGGCTTTGATGCAAGCGCCATTCGATAAAGGATTTCACCGCCAGCGTGACCAGGGCCAGCAGGGCCAGCAGCGAAGCGATCGCGAACGCCGCCGTGAAGTTGTATTCGTTATAGAGGATCTCGACCTGCAGCGGCATGGTGTTGGTCTCGCCGCGGATGTGGCCCGACACCACGGACACGGCGCCGAACTCGCCCATCGCGCGGGCATTACACAGGATCACGCCGTACAGCAGGCCCCACTTGATGTTGGGGAGGGTCACGCGGCGAAAGGTCGCCCAGCCGGACGCGCCCAGCACCAGCGCCGCCTCTTCTTCCTCGCTGCCCTGGGCCTGCATCAGCGGGATCAGCTCGCGCGCCACGAAGGGGAAGGTAATGAAGACGGTCGCCAGCACGATGCCCGGCACCGCGAACAGGATCTTGATGTCGTGGTCCATCAGCCAGGGGCCGAACCAGCCCTGGGAACCGAACATCAGCACGTAGATCAGGCCGGCGATCACGGGCGAGACCGAGAACGGCAGGTCGATCAAGGTCAGCAGGATGCTCTTGCCGCGGAAGTCGAACTTGGCGATGGCCCAGGCCGCTGCCACGCCGAACACCAGGTTCAGCGGCACCGAGATGAGGGCCGCGATCAGGGTCAGCTTGATGGCCGACAGCGCGTCCGGATCGAGGATCGCTTCCTTGTAGGTGGACCAGCCGTTCTTCAGCGCTTCGGCGAACACGGCCACCAGGGGCACGAACAGGAACAGGGTCAGGAACAGCAGCGCCACCGTGATCAATGCGTAGCGCACCCAGCCCGGCTCGAGGGTATTGGTGGCCTTGCGCGGCGCCCGGGCGGCGGCCGCGTCGGCAGGTTTGATGTCGTCGAGGACTGCGCTCATTTACTTGCCCGCCCGTTTGCGTGCCCAGGCCTGCAGCAGATTGATGGCCAGCAGGAGGAGGAAGGAAGCGACCAGCATGACCACGGCGATCGCGGTGGCGCCCGTGTAGTCGTACTGCTCCAGCTTGGTGATGATGAACAGCGGCGTGATCTCGGAAACCATCGGCATGTTGCCGGCGATGAAGACGACCGAGCCGTATTCGCCGGTGGCGCGCGCGAAGGCCAGCGCGAAGCCGGTCAGCAGCGCCGGCACGATGCCCGGCAGGATCACGCGGGTGAAGGTCTGCCAGGGGCTGGCGCCCAGGCTGGCGGCGGCCTCTTCCAGCTCGCGTTCGGCGTCTTCCAGCACCGGCTGCACGGTGCGCACCACGAAGGGCAGCCCGATGAAGGTCAGCGCCACCACCACGCCCAGCGGGGTGAAGGCGACCTTGATGCCGAGCGGTTCCAGGTATTTGCCGATCCAGCCGTTGCTCGAATAGAGGGCGGTCAGGGTGATGCCGGCCACCGCGGTCGGCAGCGCGAACGGCAGGTCGACCAGGGCGTCGATGAAGCGCTTGCCGGGAAACTGGTAGCGCACCAGCACCCAGGCGACGATGCCGCCGAATACGACGTTGATGGCGGCGCCGATCAGGGCCGCGCCGAAGCTCAGGCGGTAGGAAGCCATCACGCGTTCCGAGGTGACGGCGTTCCAGAACGCGTCCCAGCTCATGGTGAAGGTTTTCAGGAAGATCGCCGACAACGGGATCAGCACGATCAGCGCCAGGTAGAAGATCGTGAAGCCGAGCGACAGCCCGAAGCCGGGAATCACCCGGTTGGCGCTGCTGCGGCTGGTCACTAGCGTATTCATGGAAGGGCCTTATTACAATTTCTTCTAATAGGGCGCCATAATTGCACGCGAATTACATATTACAAACGAAGCATTTTCTATTTGTATAGAAGATTTCGGTATGAGGCCGCCGCCTCAGTAGATCAGCTTCAGCGCCACCCCGGCCAGGGTCATCGCCAGCAAACCGCGCAGGAAGCCTTCCGGCACCGCCTTCGCGGCCCAGGAACCGAGGGTGATGCCCGGCACCGAACCGACCAGCAGGGTCACCAGCAGCATCCAGTTGATCGAGCCCAGCCACCAGTGGCCGAAGGCGGCGATCGCGGTCAGCGGCACGGCATAAGCGATGTCGGTGCCCGCGACTTCCGCCGGGCTCAGCTTCGGATACAGCATCACCAGCAGGGTGGCGCCGATCGCACCGGCGCCGATCGAGGACACGGTGACCAGGGTGCCGAGGATGGCGCCGGCGGCGATGGTGGCGGCCGCCAGGCTCCTGCCCTGCAGCTGGCGCCCGGGTCTGGCGTGGACCCAGGCCAGCATGCGGGTGCGGAACAGGATCGCCACCACGGTCAGCAGCACGGAGACGGCGATCGAATAGCGGATCACCTGGCCGATGGCGGCGTTCAGGGGACCGAGGTATTGCAGGGCCAGGGTGGCCAGCAGTGCGGCGGGCAGCGCGCCCATGCACAGGCGGCCGACGATATGCCACTGGACGTTACCGCGCTTGCGGTGGGTGATGGTGCCGGCGCTCTTGGTGAGCGAGGCGAAGGCGAGGTCGGTACCGACGGCCACCGACGGCGTGACGCCGAACAGCAGCGTCAGGAGCGGCGTCATCAGCGAGCCGCCGCCGACGCCGGTCATTCCGACCAGCAAACCGACGGCGAACCCCGACAGGATATACGTTAAGGACATGCTTTACCCCCAGATTGGCTCCAAGGGTAAAGTGCCTCAACCGTAAAGCAAACAACAGATTACTTCTTTGCTTATGCAAGCCTTGCGCATGGGCACGCGGAGCATTACTTGTTCGGCTGCGGGGTGAGGCGCAGGTAAGGACGCGGCGCCGAATAGCCTTTCGGGTATTTCTGCTTGAGCTGTTCCGGATCCTGGATGGTCAGCGGGATGATGACGTCGTCGCCATCCTTCCAGTTGCCCGGGGTCGCGACGGTGTAGCCGTCGGTCAGCTGCAGGGCGTCGATCACGCGCAGGACTTCGTCGAAGTTGCGGCCGGTGCTCATCGGGTAGGTGATGATCAGGCGCACTTTCTTGGCCGGGTCGATCACGAACAGCGAGCGCACGGTGGCGGTGGCCGACTGGTTCGGGTGGATCATGTCGTACAGCTCGGAGACCGATTTGTCCGCATCGGCGATGATCGGGAAGCCGACCACGGTCTGCTGGGTTTCCTCGATATCCTTGATCCAGGCCTTGTGCTGCTCGGCCGGGTCGACCGACAGGGCGATGGCCTTGACGTTGCGCTTGTCGAATTCCGGCTTCAGTTTTGCGGTCAGGCCCAGCTCGGTCGTGCACACCGGCGTGAAGTCGGCCGGGTGCGAGAACAGTACCACCCAGGAATCGCCCGCCCAGTCGTGGAAGCGGATGCGGCCAATGGTGGAGTCCTGCTCGAAATCGGGAGCGGTGTCGCCCAGGCGTAAAGTCATGCTGATCTCCTTCAGGTTAAGGGACTGAAACTGCGGTCAAAAAAAGCGGTTGTACAAGACCACGGCCCAGGTCGCGGCAGCCATCGTGATCGCCAGTGCCACCGCCGCGCTGCCCAGGTCCTTGGCGGCCTTGGACAGCGGATGGCGCTCCAGCGACACACGGTCGACCACCGCCTCGATGGCGGCGTTGATCAGCTCCACCAGCAATACCAGTCCGAGCACCGCGATCAGGGCCAGCTTCTGGAAGGCGGACACCGGCAGCAAGAGCGCGACGATCGCCGCCGGCACCGCCACCATCAGTTCCTGGCGGAAAGCATGCTCATGCCGCCAGGCCGTCTTGAAGCCTTCGATCGAATAACGGAAAGCGCCGGCGATCCGCGCCAGTCCGCCCTTGCTCTTGAACTCGCTGCTTGGTTGATCCATGGGTGTCGTGATTGCTTGCAGGATTGGCATTATGCCCCACTCCGAAACAACGCGTTAAACACAATTTTCACATTATGGTATAAAGTAGAGAAATATACCGCACCGCAGCAAGCACAACATGAAAATGGAAACTCTCGAACCGGCGAAAACTTCCATCCAGGTGATCGAACGCATGGTTGCCCTGCTCGACGTCCTGGCCAGCTATACGGACCCCGTGAGCCTGAAGGAATTGTCGAAAGTATCCGGCCTGCACCCCTCGACCGCGCACCGGATCCTCAACGACATGGTCGTGACGCGCTTCGTCGACCGCGTCGAGCCCGGCACCTACCGCCTCGGCATGCGCCTGCTGGAACTGGGCAATGTGGTAAAGAGCCGGCTGTCGGTGCGCGAAGCGGCGGTCGACCTGATGCGCGCCCTGCACAACAAGACCCGCCAGACGGTCAACCTGTCGGTCCGCCAGGGCGACGAGATCGTCTACATCGACCGCGCCTTCTCCGAGCGCTCCGGCATGCAGGTGGTGCGCGCCATCGGCGGCCGCGGCCCGCTGCACCTGACCTCGACCGGCAAGCTGTTCCTGTCGATCGACGATCCGAAGGCGATCCGCGCCTACGCGACCCGCACCGGCCTCGCCGGCCACAACAAGAACTCGATCACCGACCTCGGCCGCCTGGAACGCGAACTGGCGCTGGTGCGCTCGCGCGGCTATGCGCGCGACAACGAGGAACTGGAACTGGGCGTGCGCTGCATGGCAGCCGGCATCCACGACGACAGCGGCAAGCTGGTCGCGGGTCTGTCGATCTCGGCGCCGGCGGACCGGCTGCAGGATGAGTGGCTGGAAGATCTGGTGAACACGGCGGCGCAGATTTCGGCGACGCTGGGGCATCGGGTTTCATAGGCCCGTCGTTCCCGCGCAGGCGGGAATAGTGCCCCAGCACTATTCCCCCCAAGTTCTGCGTGCGTTTCGACTGCTTAAGCAAGCTTGGGTCCCCGCCTTCGCGGGGACGACGTTTACAAGTTAGCGGTCAGAATTACTGCGCAGTCGTCCCCGGCACCACCGCCGACACCGTCACCGGCACCCCAGCCGCAGCCGACGCCGGAATCGCCGCCGGCTTCAATGCCTCGAGCCACTTGCGCATCCGTCCCGCGTCCGCGGTCCGCGACTGCTTCCCTTTCGAATCCAGGAACACCATGACCACGTTGCGGCCCTGGATCATGGCCTGCATCACCAGGCAGCGCCCCGCTTCGTTGATGAAGCCGGTCTTCTGCAGGCCGATGTTCCAGTCCGGCATGGCCACCAGATAGTTGGTGTTGTGGTACTGCATGCGGCGGCCGCTGGCTTCGACCACGTAGTTCGGATCCGTCGTGTACTGGCGCAGCAGCGGTTCGTGGTGGGCCGTCATGACCAGCTTGGCCAGGTCGCGCGCGCTCGACACGTTCTGGCTCGACAGGCCGCTCGAATCCACATAATGCGTGTCGTTCATGCCGAGTTCTTTCGCCTTGGCATTCATCGCATCGACGAAGGCATTGATACCGCCTGGATAGTTGCGGCCGAGTGCGGCGGCGGCGCGGTTTTCCGAGCTCATCAGGGCAATGTGCAGCAGGTTGCCGCGCGTCATGCGGGTGCCGACGGGCAGGCGCGAGGTCGTGAACTTGTGCTTGTCGACGTCGGCATCGGTGATGGTCAGCACCTCGTCCAGGCTTTGCTGGGCCTGGACTACCAGCAGGCCGGTCATCAGCTTGGTGATAGAGGCGATCGGCAGGGCGACGGTGGAATTCTTTTCGAACAGCACTTCCGAGCTGGCCTGGTCCATCACATAGGCGACCGAGGAGCGCAGCTCGAGCGGATCGTGGGTCTTGGCCAGGCCGGCCAGGTCGCCGGCGCTGAGGAAGGCGATGGCCGGCGCGGCGCGGCGCACGCGCTGGTAGACCACCCTGCGCTTGCCGTGCACCATCTCGATCCGGCGCACCATCTGCTCGCGGTTCTCGGCGGCGATGGACTTGGCGAGGTCGGTGCGCTTGGGCGGGTGTTTCACCCGCTTGGTGCTTACCGCGCGTCCCTTGTGCTTGGTGCCGGCCATGGCTTGCGAGGGTTCAAGCAGGAACATCATGGAAATGGCGGCAGCCAACGCGAGCTTGAGCATCTGAAAATCCTTGAACGCGAACTGAAGAGCACACAATGCAGTGTAGCGAAACACGAGTGAAGCGCAAGGAATGTAACACCTGCGCTCTCATTTTGCTACAACGCAATTTTTCTCACGTTGTAGAAATCTCTTGATAATTCAACAGCTTGCCGCATCAGTATACCGAACTAATCGATGAAGCGCACGAAGCTGGATACCGGCTCGCGTTCCGTTACCAGGCTGTTCTCGATCTTGGCCGGATCGGCGAAACCGAGCGCCATGCCGCAGACCAGCATTTCATTGTCCGGCAAGCCCAGTTGCCCGGCAATGATGCGGTGGAACTGGGTAAAAGCCGCCTGCGGACAGGTGTCGAGGCCGCGTCCGCGCGCCGCCACCATGATGTTCTGCAGGAACATACCGTAGTCGAGCCAGGAGCCCTGCTCCATCACGCGGTCGATCGTGAACAGCAGGCCGACCGGTGCGTCGAAGAAGCGGTAGTTGCGGCCATGCTGGGCCGCCATCCCGGCCTTGTTCTCGCGCGTCAGGCCCAGCAGTGAGTACAGGTCCCAGCCGACCTTGCGGCGCCGGTCGATGAAGGGCGAGACCCATTCGCGCGGATAGTAGGCGTATTCCTCGGAGTGTTCCTTCGCCTGCTGGGGGTCGCGGTAGGCGTCGAGGATCGCGTTGCCCAGGCGCTCCTTGGCTTCGCCGGTCAGCACGTAGACTTTCCAGGGCTGGGTATTCGTGCCGGACGGCGCGCGCGACGCGACCTCGAGGATGGCTTCGACGTCTTCGCGCGCGACCGGGGTGTCCAGGTAGGCGCGGATCGAACGGCGCGTGGTGATGGCCGCGTCGACGGCCTGTTGCTGTGGGCTGGTGATCATGGAAAATCTCCTTGGATTATTTTTTGACGACGAAGGCCACGCCCATCACCGCGACCGCCATGCCCACCAGTCCGAGCGGGCTCAACGCTTCGCCGAACATCAGCCAGGCCATCACGGCCGTGGTCGGCGGGGTCAGGTAGAGCAGGCTGGTGACCTTGGTGGCGTCGTTGCGGCTGATAAGGCGGAACAAGAGGAAGATGGCGCCGATCGACAGCGCGAAGATGGACCACAGCAGCGCGCCGAGGAACTGCGGGGTCCAGTGCACGTTGCCGAGCGAGGGGCCGAAACCTTCCAGCGCCACCGCGGGCGGCAGCAGCAGCAGGGCGCTGGCCGTGAACTGGATCAGGGTGCCGGTGCGCAGGTCGAAGTGCGGGCAGAAGCGTTTCTGGTACAGGGTGCCGCAGGTGATCGACAGCAGCGCCAGCACGCAGAAGCCGATGGCCGTGGGCGCCAGGCCGTTCAGGCTGATCTTGGCGTAGACGACCAGGGCCACGCCGCCCAGGCCGAGCAGCAGGCCCAGCCACTGGCGCGCGCTGACCCGTTCGCCGACCAGGGGCGCGGCAAAGGCGGTCAGGATGGGTTGCAGGCCGACGATCAGGGCCGACAGCCCGGCCGGCATGCCGATCTTGATTGCGCTCCAGACCCCGCCCAGGTAGCCGGCCTGCAGCAGCAGCCCGGCGACGGCGACGTGCAGGATGCGTCCGTGCGGCCACGGCGCCCGGCTCAGCAGCACCAGCGGCAGCAGGACCAGTATCGCGCCCACGCAGCGCAGGATCAGGAAACTCAGCGGCGGCGCATACGGCAGGCCGTACTTGGCCGCGATGAAGCCGGTACTCCAGAGGACGACGAAGAACAGCGGCACCGGCGACAGCCAGGCGGCGCGCGCCGGCGATGCGGACCGGACCGTTGAAGCCTGGGCGGGCGGCGTGGCGGCGGTATCGGAAGAGGTGTCGGGGGTCATCGGATTGCCAGTCTAGCATGCTGCCCGGGTCGCCGCCGGCCGCCCAGTTGCCAGCTCGATTGTTGTATCCGTGCAAACGGAATGCCACGCAAACGATTGCCTGCATTGATATAACTCAAAACAAGCACTTTCTGTTGTGCGCCGCATCAAAAGTGCTTGACGCATAATCGGAACCCGGTAAAATCGAATTATGTTGCGGCGCACAAAAGAGGTTCAGAACGCTGCCAGCATGCATCCGAGCAACATCCGGGTCCACCCAAGTTCAATATTTGTCCAATACTGGAGAACTACATGTTTGCATTCCCCGAGCAGTTTTCGAACGCGACCAAAGCTAATCTGGATTCCCAATTCGCCCTGCTGACGGCCCTGACCTCCAAGACTTTCGAGGGCATGGAAAAGCTGGTGGACCTGAACATCAACACCGCCAAGACCGCGCTGGAAAATTCGTCGGCAACCGCACGTCAGCTGCTGGCCGCCAAGGATCCGCAGGAATTCTTCTCGGTGACCGCCGCCCAGGCCCAGCCGAACGCTGAAAAAGCCCTGTCGTACAGCCGCCAGGTTGCCGCCATCGCCGCCGACACCGGCGCCGAGTTCTCGCGCGCCGCCGAAAGCCAGTTCGCCGAAGTCAACCGCAAGGTGATCTCGCTGGTCGACGAAGTGACCAAGAACGCCCCGGCCGGTTCCGAGACCTATGTGTCGGCCCTGAAAACCGCCATCAGCAACGCCAACGCCGGTTACGAGCAGTTCACCAAGACCACCAAGCAGGCCGCTGAAGCGATCGAGTCGAACCTGAACGCCGCCGTGTCGCAGTTCACCCAGGCTGCCGGCAAGGCCGCCAACGGCGCTGCCAACGCTGCCTGATTAATTTTTGCCGTTTGGCAAAAGAACGGCCCGGACTGCGTGAGCGGTCCGGGCCGTTGTTTTTCTGCCGTCATCCCGCGAGCTTATGTTGCGTCATTCCCTATACGTAGAAGCAGATCATTCGCCCAGGTAAGCCGCCTGCACCCGCGGATCATTCAACATGTCCGCCGCATTCCCCATCATGGTAATCGCCCCCGACTCCATCACATAGGCACGGCTGGCAGCCTGCAGCGCCAGCCGTGCGTTCTGTTCCACCAGCAGCACGGTAATGCCCTGGGAAGACACGTTGCGGATCACCTCGAAGATCTTCTCGACCATGATCGGCGACAGGCCCATCGAGGGCTCGTCCAGCAGCAGCAGGGTCGGATGGCACATCAGGGCGCGCGCCATCGCCAGCATCTGCTGCTCGCCGCCGGACAGGGTGCCGGCCAGCTGGTTCGCGCGCTCTTTCAGGCGCGGGAATACCGTGTACCACTTGTCGATGTCGGCCTCGATCCCGGCCTTGTCGTCGCGGGTGTAGGCGCCCATCAGCAGGTTTTCGTGGATGCTCATGCGGGTGAACACGCCCCGCCCTTCCGGCACCATCGCCAGCTTGTTCTGCACCAGCTTGAAGGACTTGGCGCTGCCGAGAGGCTGGCCGAGGTAGGACACGCTGCCTTCGACCTTGCAGGCCGGCAGGGTGCCGGTGATGGCTTTCAGGGTGGTGGTCTTGCCCGCGCCGTTGGCGCCGATCAGGGTCACCAGCTCGCCGCGATTGACCTCGAGGTCGATGCCCTTGACGGCCTTGATGCCGCCGTAGGCGACCTTGAGGCCGGCAATTTTAAGAATGTTCTCGCTCATCAATGACTATCTTTTCACACTGAGCCGGTGCCGAGGTAAGCCTCGATCACCGCCTTGTTCTTCTGGATCTCGGCCGGCAGGCCTTCCGCGATCAGCTTGCCGTATTCCAGCACCGAGATGCGGTCGCACAGGCCCATCATGAGCTTGACGTCGTGCTCGATCAGCAGGATGGTGACGCCGGCGGCCTGGATCTTCACCAGCAGCTCGCGCAGCGCCAGCTTCTCGGTCGCGTTCATGCCGGCCGCCGGCTCGTCCAGCGCCAGCAGGCGCGGTTCGGTGGCCAGCGCGCGCGCGATCTCGAGGCGGCGCTGGTCGCCGTAGGACAGATAGCGCGCGGTGCGGCTCGCGAACTGGCCGATGCCGACGAAGTCCAGCAATTCCTGGGCCCTGGCGCGGATCGCCGCTTCTTCGAGACGCGCCGCCTTGTGGCGCAGGATCGCGCCGATCACGCCCTGGCGGGTGCGCACGTGGCGTCCGACCATCACGTTCTCCAGCGCCGTCATCTCGCCGAACAGGCGGATGTTCTGGAAGGTGCGGGCGATGCCGGCCTTCGCCACCTCGTGCGGCGCCGACGGCGAGTAGGGCTTGCCGCCCAGCTCGAAGCTGCCGGTATCCGGCTGGTAGAGGCCGGTGATGACGTTGAAGAAGGTGGTCTTGCCGGCGCCGTTCGGGCCGATCAGGCCATAGATCTGGCCCTGCTCGATGCGGATGCCGACATCGGTCAGGGCCTGCAGGCCGCCGAAGCGCTTGTTGACGCCGGAGATGTTCAGCAGCGCAGTCGTCATGGTCGCGCTCATGCCGCCTCCTCCGCTTCTGCTTTCGCGAGCGCCGCGGCCGGACGGTCTTCCTTGCGCGGCGACGGCCACAGACCGGCCGGGCGGTACAGCATGATGACCACCATCGCCAGGCCGTACAGCAGCTGGCGCAGCACTTCCGCCTCGATCAGCACCTTGCCGAACAGGGTGCGCTGGGCCGGCTCGACCACGTGGCGCAACACTTCCGGCAGCGCCGCCAGCAGCACGCCGCCCATCACCACGCCGGGGATGTGGCCGATACCGCCCAGCACCACCATCGCCAGCACGGCGATCGATTCGGTGAAGGAGAAGGATTCCGGCGAGATGAAGCCCTGGAAGGCCGCGAACATGGCGCCGGCCACGCCGCCGAAGGAGGCGCCCATCGAGAACGCCAGCAGCTTGACGTTGCGGGTGTTGATGCCCATCGCCTTGGCGGCGATCTCGTCCTCGCGGATCGCCACCCAGGCGCGGCCCAGGCGCGAATGCTGCAGGCGGCTGGTCATGAAGATGGTGACGATGCACAGCAGCAGGAACAGGAAATAGTAGGCGTTCACCGACGGCAGCTTGAGCCCGCCGATATAGACCGTGGCGCGCGAGCCCGCCTCGCCCGCCAGCGACACGCCGAAGATGCGGATCGGATCGATCAGGTTGATGCCCTGCGGACCGTTGGTGAAATTGATCGGATCGTTCAGGTTGTTCATGAAGATCCGGATGATCTCGCCGAAACCGAGGGTCACGATGGCCAGGTAGTCGCCGCGCAGCTTCAGGGTCGGGGCGCCGAGCAGCGCGCCGAACAGTCCCGCCACGAGGGCCGCCAGCGGCACGATCGCCCACACCGACAGGTGGATGCCGTCGGTGCGAATGCTCTCGCCGAACAGCGCCGTCAGCGAATCGCCCAGCGCCGGCGAATAGTTGACGACCGATTCCAGCAGCGAGGCAAACTGGGGCGAAGCCATCAGGCCGGTGAGGTAGGCGCCGACCGCGAAGAAGGCGATGTAGCCGAGGTCGAGCAGGCCGGCGAAGCCGACCACGATGTTCAGGCCCAGCGCCAGCATGATGTACAGCAGGGCCATGTCGAGGATGCGCACCCAGGAGTTGCCGAACTGGCTTGCGACGAAGGGGAAGACGAGCATCACCGCCAGCAGGATGGCCATGCTGGCATAGGCCTGGCGCGGTTTGTCGGCGGTGTCGAAGGTCAGGAGAGCCATGTTGTCGTTTCCTTTCCTCAGGCGCGGTCGGCCACGCGTTCGCCCATGATGCCGGACGGGCGCACGGTCAGCACCAGGATCAGCACGATGAAGGCGAAGATGTCCTGGTAGTTACTGCCGAGGAAGCCGCCGGTCAGGTCGCCGATATAGCCGGCGCCCAGGCTCTCGATGATGCCGAGAACGATCCCGCCGATCATCGCGCCATAGATATTGCCGATGCCACCCAGCACCGCGGCCGAGAAGGCCTTCATGCCCGGCACCGTGCCCATCGCGAACTGGATCGACGCATAGTTGGCGCCCCACATCACCCCGGCGACGGCGGCCAGGGCCGCGCCGATGGCGAAGGTGGTGACGACGACGCGGTTCGAATCCACGCCCATCAGGCCGGCCACGCGCGGGTTCTCGGCGACGGCGCGCATCGCGCGGCCCATCTTGGTCTTCTCGACCAGGAACACCAGGCCCATCATGGCGCAAGCGGCCAGCACCAGCAGCAGCACCTGGGTCTGCGAGATGACGGCGCCGCCGACCATGATCGGTTCCGAGGATAGCAGCTGCGGGAAAGGCAGCGGGCTGCGGCCCCAGATCATCATCGCGATCGTCTGCAGCAGGATCGAGACGCCGATCGCGGTAATCAGGGGCGCCAGGCGCGGCGCGTTGCGCAGGCGGCGGTAGGCGATGCGTTCGATCAGCACGTTGACCAGCATCGCCACCGGGATCGCGCCGACGATGGCGATCGCCAGCTGCAGTCCGCCGGCCATGCCGGGGAAGCTGGCGTCGAGGAATTTCAGGATGCTCAGGCCGACCATGGCACCGATCATCAGCACGTCGCCGTGGGCAAAGTTAATCAGGTTCAGCACGCCGTACACCATGGTGTAGCCGAGCGCGATCAGCGCATACATGCTGCCCAGCACCAGTCCGTTCAGGATCTGCTGGATAAAAGTTTCCATTGTGGGTTTTCTCTTTCTCTTGTTGCGCCGCGCGGCGGCAGACCACATTTCCGAGCGACATCATCATATTACATCCATGACCCACGCATGAAAAAAATGCCATGCCGCCGTCACAAATTTGCCGTCTGTAGTATGCTCCGCGCCTCGCGACCTCAGCCATACCCATGCCGGGGCCGCGCATAGTCAATACAACAATCAGCGAGACTTACTTGAAACAAAAATACCTGACCCTGATGGTCGCCGTGGCCCTGGCCGGCGCCTCCGCCACCGCCGCCGCCTCCGGCTACCGCTTCGGCTCCCAGAGCGTGTCCTCCCAGGGCACCGCGGAAGCCAACGGCGCCGAAGCCGCCGACGCCTCCACCATCTTCGCCAACCCGGCCGGCCTGTCGCGCCTGGAAGGCAGGCAGATCATGGGCGGCGTGACTGCCGTCGTGCCGCACTCGAGCTACCTGGATGCCGGCTCGACCCGCTTCACCCGCACGCCCACCGGCGGCCAGGCGTCGCAGGACGATTACGTGCCGGGCGTGGTCGCCGGCCCCTCGCTGTACTACAGCCAGAAGATCGACGGCCAGTGGAGCGCCGGCCTGGGCGTCTTCGTCCCCTACGGCACCAAGCTGGACTACGACAGCAACTGGGCGGGCCGCTATTCGCTCACCAACATCAAGCTGGAATCCGTCAACCTGAACCCCTCGGTCGCGTTCAAGCTCGATGAGCGGCACGCCTTCGGCTTCGGCATCGACATCGAATACATGAAGGCCCGCCTGGGCCAGGCCGTCGACGTGCCGGGCACCATCGCGGCCGCCCAGGCCGCCGGCACCGGCGCCGCGCTGGCACGCCAGATCGCGGCCATGGGCGGCAACCCGGCCGCGCTGGCATCGGCCGGCGACGCCCATGCCGGCGTGGAAGGCAAGGACTGGGGCTATGGCTTCAACCTGGGCTACCTGTTCTCGCTGGACCAGAACACCCGCTTCGGCATCGCCTACCGCTCCTCGATCAAGCATGAGCTGAAGGGCGGCGCGGTGTGGGACTTCTCGACCGTGAGCGGCGACAAGGTCGTGAACGGGGTGCTGCAGGCGGCCGCGCGGCGCGCCAACTCGGCCGCCCGCGTCGAGATCCGCACCCCGGAAACCCTGTCGCTGAACGCCTTCCACCAGTTCGACGAAAAGTGGGCCGGCATGGCGGACGTGACCTGGACCCGCAACTCGCGCATGCAGAACATCGACATCGAATTCGTCGGCACCGGCGAAGGCGACGAGGTGATCCGCCAGCAGTGGAAGAACACGGTGCGCGTGGCCCTGGGCGCCAACTACAAGCTGAACGAGAACGTGACCTTGCGCGGCGGCATCGCGCATGACGACGCCCCGGTGCGCAGCAGCGAACTGCGCCACGCCGCCCTGCCCGACGCCGACCGCCTGCAGCTGTCCTTCGGCGCCAACTGGAAGCTGAGCCCGGCCTCGTCGCTCGACCTGGCCTACACCTGGCTGGACTTCAAGGATGCGCCGGGCAGCTATACCAATAACTGCAACCCGGTCGCCACTACCTGCACCGGCAACGGCGAGACCACGCGCGGCACCTGGAAGACCCATATGCAGCTGATCGGCCTGGCCTACAGCTACAAGTTCTGAGCGGCCGCTGAATGAACGAAGCCGGCACCTCCTCGCGGGGACGCCGGCTTTTTTGGTTTCGCCGCCAGGGCGCGGATTTAGACGTCGCGCAGGGTGATGACCGGCATGGTCAGGGTGCGCTTGTCCTGGAAGAAGGCGATGTCGAACAGGGCCGCCGCGCCCACCACTTCCTTGTCCATCCGGCGCAGCAGGCTGGCCGCCGCCTCGATGGTGCCGCCGGTGGCCAGCACGTCGTCGACGATCAGCACGCGCTCGCCCTTGATGCGGGCCGGCTGGATCTCGATGGTGGCGCTGCCGTACTCGCGCCTGTATTCGATGCTGATCGCCTCGCCCGGCAGCTTGCCGGGCTTGCGCGCCATCGCAAAACCGATCGCCCGCTTGTAGGCGAGCGCGCCGGCGATCATGAAGCCGCGCGCATCCATCGCGACGATGAAGTCGAAATGCAGCTCGGCGGTGCGCTCGTACAGGGTGTCGATGGCAACCTGCCAGTGCACCGGATTGTCGAAGATGCAGCCGACGTCGATGAAATTGACGCCCGGCTCAGGATAGTCCTTGAAGAACTCCAGCGGAATCGAATCGAAAGCCATCGTCTTTCCGCTCAGGCCGCCGCCGACGCGTCAGCCGCCGGATCGCCGGTCAGGCCCTTGGGCAGCGGGAAGGTGACGTGCTCTTCCACACCTTCGAGGGCGCGCACGCTGGCGGCGCCGAGTTCCTTCAGGCGGTCGATCACGGCCTGCACCAGCACTTCCGGGGCCGAGGCGCCGGCGGTCACGCCGATGCGCTTCTTGCCGGCGATCCAGCCTGGATCGATGGCGGAAGCATTGTCGACCATATAGGCCGGGGTACCCTTCTTCTCGGCCACCTCGCGCAGGCGGTTCGAGTTCGAGCTGTTCGGGCTGCCGACCACGACCACGACCTCGACCTGGGGCGCCAGGAACTTCACGGCTTCCTGGCGGTTGGTGGTGGCGTAGCAGATGTCGCCCTTCTTCGGCTCGATGATGTTCGGGAAGCGCTTCTTCAGCGCGGCGATGATCTCGGCGGTGTCGTCGACCGACAGCGTGGTCTGCGACACGTAGGCGAGCAGGTCCGGATTGGCGACCTGCAGCTTCTCGACGTCCTCGACCGTCTCGACCAGGTGCATGCCCTCTTCCGCCTGGCCCATGGTGCCCTCGACTTCCGGGTGGCCGGCGTGGCCGATCATGACGATCTCGGCGCCCTGCTTGCGCATCTTGGCGACTTCGACGTGGACCTTGGTGACCAGCGGACAGGTCGCATCGAACACTTTCAGGCCGCGCGATTCGGCTTCGTCACGCACCGCCTTCGACACGCCGTGGGCCGAGAACACGAGGGTGTTGCCCGCCGGGACGTCGTCGAGGTCCTCGATGAAGATCGCACCCTTGTTGCGCAGGTCGTTGACGACATAGGCGTTGTGCACGATCTCATGGCGCACGTAGATGGGCGCGCCGAACTGCTGCAGGGCACGCTCGACGATCTCGATCGCACGGTCGACGCCGGCACAGAAGCCGCGCGGCTGGGCTAACAGGATTTCGTTGTCCATGTCTTAGAGTACGGAAATGAGTTGCACTTCAAACTTCAGCGGCTGGCCGGCCAGCGGGTGGTTGAAGTCGAACAGGGCGTCGTTTTCGCGCATCTGCAGCAGCACGCCGGCGAAGCGGCCGCCGCCCGGCGCCGCGAAATCGACCAGGTCGCCGACCTGGTAATCGGCGTCCGGCACCGAGTTGTCGTCCAGCGTCTTCTTCGACACGGCCTGGATCAGTTCCGGGTTGCGCTCGCCGAAACCCTCGGCGGCGCTCAGCTCGAAGCTCGTGTGCGTGCCTTCCGCCAGGCCCAGCAGGCGCTGTTCGAGGAAGGGCGCAAGCTGGCCCTGGCCCAGCAACAGGGTGGCCGGCGTGCTGCCGAAGGTTGTGACGATATCAGTACCGTCGGCGGTGGCGAGACGATAATGCAGAGTCAGGTAAGCCGATTCGGTGACGATGGGAGCGTTGGTGGTGGACATTGCGGGATTGTGCGTGTGCGTTACGTGCAAACCGCTATTGTAAGCCGAACCCACCTGTCGCGCCCGAAAGGACCTCTTTATTCCACTTCGGGAGATTAAATGGGTATCAATGACTGGTCCGAACAGGAAAGGCCACGCGAGCGCCTGGTGCGCGAAGGGGCGCAGGCGCTGTCCAATTCCGAGCTGCTGGCCCTGATGCTGCGGGTGGGCGTGCGCGGCAAGAGTGCGGTCGACCTGGGGCGCGACATGCTGCAGCACTTCGGCTCCCTGCACGGCCTGTTCGGCGCGACCCTGGCCGATTTTTCCGAGGTGCACGGGCTCGGCATGGCCAAGTATGCGCAGATGCAGGCCGTGATGGAACTGGCCCGGCGCGCGATCGCCGAGCAGCTGCAGGCCGGCGACCTGCTGTCCTCGCCGGAAGCGGTCAAGCGCTACCTGCGGATCAAGCTGGGCGGCCGCCCCTACGAATCCTTCGTGGTGTTGTTTGTAGACATCAAGAATCGGCTAATTGCCGATAAAGAAATGTTCCGTGGAACCCTGAGCCACGCCAGCGTCCACCCGCGCGAAGTGGTCAAGGAAGCGCTGGCCTGCAATGCCGCCGGCGTGCTGCTGGCCCACAACCACCCGTCCGGCTCGCCGGAGCCGAGCGACGCCGACCAGCGCCTGACCCGCACGCTGTCCGAGGCGCTGGGCCTGGTCGATATCCGCGTGCTCGACCATTTCATCATCGCCGGGCCGCTGGCGCACTCGTTTGCGGAGCACGGCCAGCTCTAGCGCGGCGCTTCCCCTGCGACACAGGCCTGCATGACGTCCATGCGCCGGCCGCTGCCATCTTCCAGCGCCAAACTCACCACCTCGCGCCGCGCCAGGCTCGCCTGTGGCCAGGCGGCATGGAAGACCGCCAGCGCAGACGGCGCGTCCTGGGCATGCGTCACCAGCGCGGCGCGTCATGATCTTGCCGAAGGCCGGGCCCAGCCAGGTACGCGCCGGCAGCAGAAGCAGCAGGCCCAGCGCGGCCACCGTGGCAATACGCAGGATGTCCGCATGGATCGCCTCCCTGTCCAGCGCCGGAAACATCACGCACAGGCCCAGCGGCAGCGAAAACAGCAGCGGGATCATCCAGCGTTCCTTGATCGTGCCGACCTCCCCCGTCAGCGCGAGCGCCACCAGCAGCACCCCGCAGACGCCAAACAGGCAGCCGAAGAAGCGGCTGGCCGGCGCGCTCCGGTCGAAGCGCAGGCGGCCGCGCCACAGCGCGCGCCGGCGCCAGCACACCACCGCCCAGGCCAGCACAGGCAACGCCACGAAGGAGGCGAGCGCTTCCAGCACACCCACGCCTCCCTGCCCCACCCGCCCCAGCCAGGGCGCGTCCGCGGCGCCGTCCTGCATCTTGCGCAAGGTGCCGCCGAAGGCCAGCGCGGGATGCCCGGCCATCCAGGCGGCGTGCGGCAAGACCAGCAGGACGGCCGGCAGCGCCGCCGCCCAGACCCTGCGCTTCCATAGCGCCTCGCGGTGCGCGCGCACCAGCAGGCCGGCCAGGAACACGCCATAGTTGTACTTGGTCTGCAGCCCGAGCCCGCATAGCACCCCAAAGCCGATATGGCGCGCCAGCGTCGGCCGCCGCAGCAGGGCGAAATAGAGCCACAGGGTGGCGCAGGCGAGGGCGGTCATCAGGACCGAATGGGTCTGGATGCGCAGCGCTTCCCAACCGAGCTGGGGAAACAGCGCCAGCGAGGCGGTCACGGCCAGGGCGCCGCGGCGGCTGGGTGCCGTAGCCGAGCCGCAGCTGCTGGGTGAGATAGACGATCTCCGCTTCGTCGCGCTCGAGCGTGCCATGTTCGGCAAGACGGATCGCGAGGCAGGCGCAGCACCAGGCCAGCAGCGCCAGCAGCGGGCGCCAGTCCCTCGCCGATGGCGGACCGGGCGGCGCGGCGGGGGCGCCGGCCGGGCGCTCCACATTGGCCAGGGAATCGTCGTGCATGGCATCCTCGTGTCTGGTGTGTCCACACTGCGGCATCCGCAGCGCATGGGTTTGAACTTGGACAAACGTGCCGGCATGCCGGTTGCAGCTACCACGCTGCTACACTTGGGAATTATTTCCTGCAATGACAAACCAATGGCGGCCATCTTCAGCTTCAAATGCGCGTCCTGCGACGAGATCCACGAAGGCTCGCCCAGCTTTTCCTTCCGCGCGCCGGATCCCTGGCTGGCCCAGCCGGAAGCCGTGCAGGAAGCCGGCCACCTGGGCAGCGATGTCTGCCGCTATGAAGACGAGGACGGCCGCCAGTTCTTCATCCGCGTCGTGCTCGAAGTGCCGATCCATGGCGTCGCCGATCCCTTCCTGTGGGGCGTATGGGTTTCGCTCAGCGAAACGAGTTACGAGCGCTACGTCGATACCTACGACGCCCCGGACACCGGCGACCGCTATTTCGGCTGGTTCTGCAATGCCCTGCCCTGGTATCCGGACACGCTCGGCATGAAGACTTCGGTCCGTCCCCGCGCGAACAAGCAGCGTCCCTATATCGTGCTGGAAGCGTCCGACCATCCGCTGGCGGTCGATTTCCATCAGGGCATCAGCGTGCAGCGCGCCCAGGAAATCGCCGAGGCCGTCATGCACGGTGAGGCATGAAGCTCCTGGCCCTGTGCGGCAGCCAGCGCACGGCATCGATGAGCGGCGGCCTGCTGCGCGCCTGCCGGCGCCTTGCGCCGGACGGCATCGAGGTCTTGCTGTTCGAAGAGCACAAGCAGTTCCCTCTCTTCAATCCCGAACTGGCCGAACTGCCGCCAGGCGTGCACGCCCTCCACGCGGCCGTCGACGCGGCGGACGCCATCCTCATCGCCAGTCCCGAGTATGCGCACGGCGTCACCGGCACCATCAAGAACACCCTGGACTGGCTGGTCGGCCACCCGGGCTTTGCCGGCAAGCCGGTGGCGGTGCTGAATCCGTCCTGGCAGTCCCACCATGCGGACGAGAGCATCAAGGAGACACTGCGAATGATGTCTGCCGAGCTGATCGACGATGCCTGCGTGCGCATTCCCGTGATCGGTGCCGGCGTCGCGCCCGATGCGATCGCGGCCTCCGAGCGCTTCGCCCCGGCCATCGAAGCGGTCCTGCGGGCCGTCGCGCAACACCTCGCCAGGCCCCGATAACAGTGTGTAAACAGCAGCTTACGGCGCAATACTTGCGTAATTTTACGATTGTTAAATTTGCGCGATGATTTGAGAAACAATTTATTTTCGCAAGTTGTTGATTACGCGGCTGTTTTCAAGCTATACTCTCGTTTTTCCGATTGTGGAAGTTTACTCAAGGAGTGCGCTATGGCACGTGTTTGCCAAGTTACTGGCAAGGGCCCGATGGTTGGCAACAACGTCTCCCACGCCAACAACAAAACCAAGCGTCGTTTTCTGCCGAACCTGCAGAACCGCCGCATCTTCGTAGAATCCGAAAACCGCTGGGTCTCCCTGCGTATTTCCAACGCCGGCCTGCGCGTCATCGACAAGCTCGGCATTGACGCTGTGCTGGCCGATATGCGCGCCCGCGGCGAGAAAATCTAAATAGGGAGTCATCATGGCAAAAACTGGCCGCGACAAGATCAAACTGGAATCGACCGCAGGTACCGGTCACTTCTACACCACGACCAAGAACAAGCGCACGATGCCGGCGAAGATGGAAATCACCAAATTCGACCCGAAAGCACGTAAGCACGTGATCTACAAAGAAACCAAGATCAAGTAATCTGGTTTTCTTCTGGTCCAAAAAAGCCGCCCACTTCGCAGTGCGCGGCTTTTTTGCTGTTGACTCGGATCAGCCCGTCATCGAATTGCCCCGCTTTCCACCCCCAGGCTCGCTATAGTCGAGCCCGTCTGCCGACCGCTCCGGCCGGCGTTTCCGGGGAGAGAACGATGCGGCATTCACCTTCGAATTGGCTTCGGCTGCTGACCCTGTTGACCCCTGGCCTGCTGGCCGCCTGCACCACCCCTTATCGCCCACCCGCCGTCGTCCGCGACAGCGCGCCCTTCCCCGGCATCGTCAACCTGGTCCAGACCGGCAGCAAGCGTCCGCTCGACGTCATCCTGGTGCACGGCATGTGCACCCACGACGCAAGCTGGGCGAATCACGGCATCGACCGCATCACCGGCGTCGTGTCGGCGAATGTCCCCGAGCAGGCGGCGGCCGCGCCCAACGGCATCCAGCTGGTCGAGCGCACCCAGCAGATCGGCGGCACGCCGGTGCGCTTCCACGCCCTGATCTGGTCGCCGCTGACGGCACCGCTCAAGCGCCAGCTCGACTACGACAATACCGGCAGCCCGAACGATTGTTCGCAGGCCGGCAGCGGCGAGTGCAAGCCGAAGCGCGCCTGGCTGAACGGCTACGTCAAGGACAGGCTGCTGAACGACTGCCTGTCCGATGCCGTGATCTACGAAGGCGCCAGCCGCAACGCGATCCGCGACGCCATGGTCGAATCGGTGTCGCGCATCATCGAAAGCAACCCGAACGGCGACCATACCCTGGCCGTGGTCGCGGAAAGCCTGGGCAGCAAGATCCTCTTCGATGCCCTGAGCAGCATGCTCGAATCGCGCCAGCCGCGGACCCAGGCGCTGGGCCAGCAGGCCGCGCGCCGCCTGGGCCTGCTGTACATGGCGGGCAACCAGCTGCCCATCCTCGGCCTGGCCGAGCAGGACCTCGAACGCCGCCCCGACAACCGCTCGGCCACGGCGCCCGACTCGCTGCAGCGCTTCCTCGAACTGCGCCGCCGCCAGGCCGCCGCCCCGCTCGCGGAATCGATCGCTCGCCTGGCCGTGGTCGCCTTCACCGATCCGAACGACCTGCTGTCCTACCGCCTGCTGCCGGCCCGCTATGCGGCGCCCGACGTGGCGGTGGCGGACGTGCTGGTGTCGAATGCCCGCACCTGGCTGGGCCTGATCGAGGACCCAGTGGCGGCGCACCTTGACTATCTTGAGAATCCGGAGGTGGGGGAATTGATTGCCTGCGGCTATCCGCGCGCATCGTCCTGCCGCTGATGCCGTCCCTGGCGTGACCGGTTGCCGTGCGCCCGGGACTGGAGAATGCGCGTAGATTGAGAGGCTGGCAGCAGCGCGAGGGCATCATGAACAAGACCGACCCGGGAGCCACATTTCGTGGCTTGCCCCTGACTCCGGAACAGGACAGCGAAATCAAGCACTACATCCACGACCGGACGCGCCACGGCGTCCCGTGGGACACACAGGAACTGCAGGCCATGCTGCACGATATGCTCGATCCACCGGAACTCGCCGATGAGGACAGCCAGACGCTGCATGACTGCATGGGCGCGGAACACGCTACCGCGATGGACGAGGCCGGCCTGGACGATGCAGTCCGCTCCGGCCAGGAACATCAGGGACGCTGACGGTCCTAGTGCAGGCGGCGGCGCTTCTGTGCGTACATCTGCTGGTCGGCGAGCACGACGTAATTCAGCAGATCCCGTTCGCTGGCAGGGTCGCAGCCGACGATACCGGCGCTAAACGCGACCCGATAGGGGCGCTCCTGCATCAGGTTAAATGCATGCAGGTTGGCATGCAGACGCGACAGGATGATTTCCGGCTGGCCGTCGTCGAGCGTGTAGGCGACGAACTCGTCGCCACCCAGGCGTGCCACGACGTCGGCGTCGCGGAACGATTCCTGGAACACGGCTGCCGCATCACGGATCAGATTGTCCCCCACCTCATGGCCGAGCTCGTCGTTGACCTGCTTGAGTCCATCCACATCGGCAAAGATGACCGCGCTGCGCGCATGCTTGCGCTGGGCCACCTTGAACATCTGCTCCGCATGGACGAAGAAGCCTCGACGGTTGTGCAGGCCGGTCAGCACGTCGGTCAGCGACAGCCTGCGCATCTCGCCTTCGGCCGCGTCGCGACGCGCCAGCTCCGCAACGTGAGCCTCGGCGGTATCGGCCATCTGTTCGTACTGCGTGTAAACCAGGTGCTCCAGCGAGCTGTGCGATTGCAGCCTGCTCAGCGCCGCCACGGCCAGCTCCAGGATGGGCGACAGCACCCGCCGGCGCGCCTGCCAGACCGGGAGTCCTGCGTCCTCGTTCCAGCCGACCACCAGCGCAGCCACCGCCGCCGGCGCCGGCACGCCCAGCGCCAGCACCCGCTGGCCGAGCCGCCGCGCCGCCGGCCGGATCGCGGCAGCCCGGCCGGAGCCGGCGCCGCGGGGCTCCGCCAGCATTGCGGCAGCCGCCTCGTACCAGGGGTGGTCATGTAATGCGGTGCGTGGCTTTCCGAAACGGTCGAAAGCAATGATGTTCTCGTCGTCGGCGGATACCAGCAGCAAGGCCGAGCTGGCATGGGACAGCTCGGCGATGTTCTGCCCTATCAACTCAAGTACGCTCACGGCTTCATCGGTTTGCAACAGCTCGCGCGCCATGGTCAACAGCGCATACAATTTTCCTGGCTCGAGCTGGGATTCGGTGTCGTGTTTCATGAATGGCCTGACTGTCACGTTCATACGCGGCGTACCGGGGGCACGGGATTCATGGGTCGCCCGCGGGCGACGGTGTAATCGCTTCCGACACGGATTGTCCGACGCTCTCACGGCGGCGCGCTTCCGGTTCGGCAATCACGCGGGCAATAACCGCGTCGGGCACGCCCATGTGGCGCATATAGCGCTGGGCTAGCGCGGCGTTGCGTACACCCAGGATGTTCAAGCCGCGTGCGACAGCGTTCGCGGTGGCTTCGTCGGTACGTCGTTGGCGCTCGTTCATGAATACGCGTCTTTCCCGACAATCAAGCGGAACGAAAGTTGCATGGAGGGACAGCCTGCCCGCCAGGCCTTTTGGCTTCCGGCCAATATACGCGCCTGGCCTGCGATCCACCAGCACTTTTGCCCGCGTTTCAAATAACGCCGGCCTGGAATGAAAAACGCCCCTGGGCAGGGGCGTTCGATGGAAAGCGGTTGCAGGCTTACGCGTAACTGCGCAAGCGCAGCGAAAACTCCTGCAGCGCCTTGATGCCCGAAGCCTCCGCACGCGTGCACCAGTCCTGCAGCTGATGCAGCAGCTGGTCGCGGGTCGAGTGCGAGCGTTCCCAGATCGCGCCCAGTTCCACGCGCATCTGGTGCATGGTTTCCAGCACCTTGCTGTGTTCGAACAGTTCGCTCAGCTGGGCCTGTTGCGGAGCCTGCAGCTTGGCCGGCTCGCGCTGCATCAGCTTGCGCGAGGACTTCAGGAAGCGCTTCTCCAGTTCGGCCTTGTGCTTCAGGTGCTCGATTTCCTCGCTGAAGGCAGCCTTGACCGACTTGGCGTACTTGGCCATCACGTCGTAGCGGTTGGTGATGACGGATTGCAGCGTGTCGAGGTCGGCTTCCAGCTTGTTCTTGGCCAGCTTCGGCTTCGGAATGGTCTTCTTGACCTTGGCCAGACCGACCATTTCCATCATGCGGATGTAGGCGTAGCCGATGTCGAACTCGTACCACTTGCTCGACAGCTTGGCCGACGTCGCGAAGGTGTGGTGGTTGTTGTGCAGTTCCTCGCCGCCGATCAGGATGCCCCAGGGCAGCAGGTTGGTGGCGGCATCGTTGCAGTCGTAGTTGCGGTAGCCGGTGTAATGGCCCAGGCCGTTGATGATGCCGGCCGCGGTGATCGGGATCCACAGCATCTGCACGGCCCAGATCGTGATGCCGGCCACGCCGAACATCATCACGTTAAACGGCAGCAGGATCGACACGCCCAGCCAGCTGTACTTGGTGTACAGATTGTTCTCGATCCAGTCGTTCGGGCAACCGTGGCCGTATTTTTCCAGGGTTTCCTTGTTCTTGGTCTCTGCGCGATACAGTTCGGCGCCTTCCAGCAGCACCTTCTTGATGCCGCGGGTGACCGGGCTGTGCGGATCTTCGACGGTCTCGCACTTGGCGTGGTGCTTGCGGTGCACGGCAGCCCACTCCTTGGTCACCTGGCCGGTGGTCAGCCACAGCCAGAAGCGGAAGAAATGGCTGACGATCGGGTGCAGCTCGAGCGCCCGGTGAGCCTGGTGACGATGCAGGTAGATGGTGACGCCGGCGATCGTGATGTGGGTCACGATCAGCGTGTACACAACCATCTGCCAACCCGACAGGTCGGACAAGCCACCGTCCAGGAAGGACAGGACGGCTTCGAAGATGTTGCTCAGAAAATTCATTAACACTCCAGAATGAATGGCTTGGTTCGTCGAGATGTCATACGAACCGCATGACGCAAATACGCATTTTACGCGTATCTAGTGACCTGCGGCACGTTAAGAAGCAAGGACTTCAGGCTTAATTGTGGATCCGCGCCACAACCGATGCTATATGCGCATCAAGGAGGCGGGTATCAAGTGACGGGATGCCAAGTTTGATCCGCCCGGATTGCACCAGGTCGTAAATCTTCTTGTTGATGGCGGACACTACACCGCCCTGCCCGTTCTCCGGATCGCCGATCCAGAAGCCCAGGTCGAGCTCATAGCCTTCCGGCGCGAAACGGCTCAGCGATACGCCCGGCGCCGGCGTTTCCAGCACCCGCGGGATGCCGACGGCCTGGGCCGCCAGCAGGGGCATCACCTCGTCGAGATCGGAGCCGTAGGCCACCATGACCTTGGTCGAGGCCCGCACCGCGCGCATGCTGAGCGTCTGGTTCAGCACCGGCCCCGAGATCAGCATCTCGTTCGGCAGCACGGTTTCCACGCCGTCCAGGCCCTGCAGCACCGTGTAGCGGGTGTTGATCTGGGTAACTTTGCCCGTGTATTTATCAACCGAGATCATGTCGCCGATCGACAGGCTGCGCTCGAGCAGGATGATGAAGCCCGATACATAATTGCTGGCGATGCGCTGCAGGCCCAGCCCCAGGCCGACGCCGAGGGCGCCGCCGAACACCGACAGCACGGTGAGGTCGAGGCCGGCCTGGCTCAGGCTCAGCAGCACGGCGCCGACGATCAGCACGGCGCGGCTGACCCGCGCCAGCGCCACGCGCAGCGAGCTGTGCAGGGCCTGCACGCCCATCAGGCGTTCTTCCAGCGCCGCGCCGGCCCACAGCGCCAGCATCAGCAGCACCGCGATCGAGATCACGGCTTCCAGCACATCGCCCAGCAGCACCTTGTTGGTGGGCTTGGGGCCGTACTGCAGCGTGGTGGTATAGAGGTAGTGGATGATGTCCGGCCACTTGCCGGTGATATACAGCGCCACCGCCGCCCACACGATCAGGGCGAACACCTTTTCGAAGGTGACGAAGGCCTCGCCCAGCTGCCCATGGCGCGCGAACACGCGCCGCAGCAGGAAGAAGGCGGCGCGGATCACGACCAGCGACCAGAACACCGGAATCGCCACCTTCACGATATTCGTGTGGAAGCGGTTCATCGCCAGCAGCCAGGTCGACAGGTAGAGCAGGCCGACCACCAGCAGCGGCGCGGCCACCCGCGCCAGGCTGGCGACGCCTTCATGGCGGGTAATCCCGCGCGCCGTGCGGCGCTGGCGCCACCAGGCCTGCAGCAGGCCGGTGCACAGCCAGCCGATCAGGATGCTGGCCGCGATCGACCCGACCTGCCACGGCATGCCGGGCCGGCTGAGGTCATCGAGCAGGTCGTCGATCAGGCTGGAGAGCTGCAGCGGCACCAAGGTGCTTACTCGTCGGCGTTCGCCACGTCGGCGTCCGCCGCAGTCTCATCCGCCTTGGCAGGCTTGGCGCCGGCCTTGCGCTCGAACACGGCGGCGAAGAAGCCGTCGGTGCCGTGCTTGTGCGGCAGCATTTTCAGGGTGTCGCCCATCTCCAGCGGAATGCGCTGCTCGAGCAGCACCTTGTGCATCGGGACCAGTTCGAAGTCCGGATGACCGGCCAGGAATTGCGCGACGATGCCGTCGTTTTCCTCATCCAGCAGGCTGCAGGTCGCGTAGACCAGGCGGCCGCCGAACTTCACCAGGCGCGAGGCGCCGTCCAGGATCGAGATCTGCTTCGCGGTCAGCTCGGCGATGTCTTCCGGCTGCTGGCGCCATTTCACGTCCGGATTGCGGCGCAGCGTGCCCATGCCCGAGCACGGCGCGTCGACCAGCACGCGGTCGATCTTGCCGGCCAGGCGCTTGACCTTGGCGTCGCGTTCATGCGCGATCACCACCGGGTGCACGTTCGACAGGCCGCTGCGCGCCAGGCGCGGCTTCAGCTTGCTCAAACGCTTCTCGGAGACGTCGAAGGCGTACAGGCGGCCGGTGCTGCGCATGATGGCGCCGATGGCCAGGGTCTTGCCGCCGGCGCCGGCGCAGAAATCGACCACCATCTCGCCGCGGCGCGCGCCCAGCAGCTGGGCCAGCACCTGGCTGCCCTCGTCCTGGACTTCGATCGCGCCTTCCTTGAACAGCGGCAGGTTCTGCAGCGCCGGTTTCTTGCGGATACGCAGGCCGGTCGGCGCATAGGGGGTCGGCTCGGCGATGATCGGGGCGATCGCCAACTCGGCGATGACTTTCTCGCGGTCGGTCTTCAGGGTGTTGACGCGCAGGTCGAGCGGCGCCGGCGTGTTCAGCACGGCGGCCAGTTCCAGGGTCTCTTGCTCGCCATACTGGGCCACGAACTTGTCGTACAGCCAGTCCGGCAGGTTGGCGCGCTTCTTCGGCGGCAGCAGCGAGCGGTCGATTTCCTCGATGCGTTCCAGGAAGGCGTTTTCATCTTCGCTCAGGCCGCCCAGCGACTCGGCGCCGACAGCGTCGGCCATGCCGAGCAGGACCAGGCGACGCATGGTGGCGCTGGCGCCGGTGCCGAAGCCGCCGAATTCGGTGAAGAAGTTCTTGTTGCGCAGCACGGAATAGACGCATTCGGCGATGGCGCCGCGCTCGCGGCCGCCGAGACGGGGATGGTCCTTGAAATAGCGCGACAGGGTGACGTCGGCCGGCGACGTGAAGCGCAGGATCTCGCGCAATACTTCTTCAGCATTGCCGAGGATCGCGGGTGGCAATCTCATGTAATTCCTTGAATTTTAGATACTGGTGGTCGCGGCGATGCGGACTTCGCCGTCGGCGATGCTGAGCCTGTCTTCGATGAACAGGCGCACCGCTTGCGGATAAATGACGTGTTCCTCGGCCAGCAGGCGCTGCGCCAGGCTGTCCTCGGTGTCGCCCGGCAGCACGGAAATACGCGCCTGCAGCACGCTCGGGCCGTGGTCCAGCTCGGCGGTGACGAAATGCACGGTGGCGCCATGCTCCGCCACGCCCGCCGCCAAAGCCTGCCGGTGCGTGTGCAGTCCGGGGAACAGTGGCAGCAGCGAGGGATGGATATTCAGCATGCGGCCGGCGTAGTGCTCGACGAAGCCGCCGGTCAGGATGCGCATGAAACCGGCCAGCACCACCAGGTCTGCCTGGTAGCCGTCGATGGTCTGCTGCAGGGCCGCGTCGAAGGCTTCGCGCGAAGCATAGGCCTTGTGGTCGACCACCGCGGTCGGGATGCCGTGCGCCTGCGCGAACGCGAGACCCTGGGCGTCAGGCTTATTGCTGATCACGGCGGCGATGCGGGCCGGCCACTGCTGCGCTTCGCGCGCCCGCACGATGGCTTCCATATTGCTGCCGCGGCCAGAAATAAGGATCACGATATTTTTCATAAGCGCGCATTGTACCGTTCCTCCAAACTTATATAAAGTTAGTTGCAGTTAAGTTAGCTGCAGTTAACTTACTGTTGGATTCCTGTTTCACCGGGGGCCGGTTTCGCCTCGCGCTTGCACGCGTGGCCAGCGCCTCCCCCTCCACAGACAGACACGGTGGAACTCACCGCCATGTTTTTCAGGTTGATGGCTGCATTGATATCGCGGTCATGAAGTATGCCGCAGCCCGGGCATATCCACAGCCGCGTACCCAAGTCGAGTGCCTCGAGTCTCAATCCACAGCCTGAACAAGTTTTGCTGCTGGGGTACCAACGATCCGCCGTTACCACCTGGCCACCGCGCCAAGCCGACTTGTATTTGAGCTGGCGACATAGCTCAGACCAGCCCATGTCGGCGATCGCGCGTGCAAGCCGGCCGTTGGTCAGCATGCCTTTGACGTTCAGATCCTCGATGCCGATCGTATGAAAACGCCGGGTGATACTGGAGCTCAGCTGGTGCAGACTGTCGCGGCGGATGCTAGCGATCCTCGCATGCAACTTGGCCAGCTTCAGCCTTGCCTTGGCTCGGTTGCACGACCCTTTGACTTTGCGTGACAAAGCCCGCGATAGACGGCGCAGCCGCACCAATTGGGTTCGCAATGCCTTCGGACCAGCGAATTTTTCGCCTGTCGACAATGTGGCCAGCGCCGTGATCCCCATATCTACTCCTACCGCGCCTTGATTTTCGGCTAACGGCAAAGGCAAGTCCGGGGTGTTGACAGTAATGCTGACGTACCAATGGCCTGCACCGCGCGAGATCGAGGCAGAGACGATTCGTCCCGAAAAGCGCAGTGCTTCGCGCATACGGACCCATCCCAGCTTAGGAATGCGGATGCGCCGGTCCTCGACTCGAAACTGGTCGTTGGTCAGGGCGAAGCGATCGTCGCGCCCCCTCCTCCTGAATACGGGATAGCTGGCGCGCTTGGCAAAGAAATTTTCGAACGCATGCCCCAGCTGAATGATAGCCATTTGCGGTGCGTTCTTGGTTACGTCCAACATCCACGGAAACTCTGTGCGCTTGATCGTGTTGAGCTGCCGTGCCAACGCCGCCGCGTTTGGCTTCGGCAGCGATGGATCGACTTTGCAAGCTTCGTACTGTCGCTGCCACTCGGCCAAGGCCCAGTTGTAGGCGAAGCGCGCCGTGCCGGCAGCGCGCGCCAGGTAGGTACCCTGCACGTTGTTCGGGTTCAACCGGATACGATGCGCCAAGAGCATTGTGCATCCTTTGACGGGCAAGTACCTTCCGTAAATTACTTTCTAATTTCTATGCTAGGCCCAACTGATGAGATTCAGGATGCAAGTGGCGCTCAAGGAATGAAGTTACGAGCTCTAAATATGATTATCCAGACCTCAACAGGTTCCAGCCACGCTGTTTTAACCCGAGGTTGATGGGCCAACGTCAACGCCACCACTAAGTCATCCAAAGCAGGGCCGGGAAAAGCTCCTCGCGAAAGCGGCACTATTCAAACGGCCGAGCCCCAACCCATCCCACCGATTGCGGCGATTGCGGCTCTTCAAACGAATAAAACACGCGGAACGGGACTTTTTTCTCGGCCCAGAATTCGGCGGCGTCGCGGAATACGTCGAGCAGGGTTTCGCGGGCTTCCTTGTCGAATTTTTGCGTATTCGGCAATTGGTCGAGGACGGCGATGAAACCGGGCTGGGGGCCGGCTTCGGCGATCACGTTGGTGATGCAATTACGCAACGCTTCGAAATTCTTGCTGCACTGGCGGGGGAAGGTAAACTGCTCGCCGATGCGGGCGCAGACTTGCTGCTTGGTGAGGGCGTTGGCGCAATGCGCATAGAGGAAGTGATGGCCAAGGCGGCCTGCTTCCTTCTGCAGTTCCGTAGCGCGATAGGCACGGATCGACTGCACAAGATTAGGCGGCACTCTCATCAACAAACTCATTTTCCCCTCAATCCTCAAGTTCCCCTCTAGTTTCCTGCCGTTAAAACCCTTAGTCCCGTAAGGGTAACGTTTTGTGGTATCCAGATCAACCCGAATATGGACGCGCAGAGCACATTTGTAAGAATTGTCGAGCCATTTCAGCCTGAATTAAGGCTTTTTACACAGATCTTCACTCTGTGACCTGTCTGTATGGCTGTTACATTTTGTTGCCACGCGGATCGCTCCATCCAGTCGACTAGCGGTAACATTCAGTCATGGCAGTAAGTATCGAACCCATTTAGAACACCAAGCACACCAAGCACACCAAAACGAGGTATGAACATGAACTTCAAAGCCAAACTGATTCTTTCCGCCGTGGGCGTCTGCGCCCTGCCGCTGGCCCAGGCTGGCGACTTCGAAGATTTCGGCCAAGTCGTGCGTGTGCAGCCACGCGTCGAGCAGATCCGCACCCCGCGCCGTGAATGCCGCACCGACTACGTGCAGGCCCCGGTCCAGCAGCAGCGCGGCCAGGGCGGCACGGTGGTCGGCGGCATCGCCGGCGCCCTGCTGGGCAGCCAGGTCGGCGGCGGCAACGGCAAGGTCGCCGCGGCGGCAGCCGGTGCGATCGCCGGCGCCATGGTCGGCGACCACGTCGAGAACGACGGCCGCGGCGGCTACGCCGGCACCCAGGAACAGGCCGTGCAGCGCTGCCGTACCGTGGAATCCGTCGAACAGCGCACCAACGGCTACGACGTGACCTACAACTACCGCGGCCAGACCTTCAACACCGTCATGAACCGCGATCCGGGCAACCGCGTCCGCCTGCGCGTGTCGGTCGAGCCGGACCAGTACCAGTAAGCCTCGGCAACAAGTTCTACCGGCGCGGCGGACCCCCTCCTCTTCCGCGTCGTCAGTGCCTCCGCAGCATCAGCCTGCTGCCCTTCCCCGGTGCGTTGCTTGCACTGGGGAAGCCTCCCCCCGATAATAGGATGTTCCCTTCAGGTCGTCCTATGCTCATCAAACGCAAATCCATCGAACTGGCCGAATCCTCGCGCCGCCCCGCTTCCGCGCCCGCCGCCGCATCGAAAACCAAACCTGCCGCGCGCAAGCCGAAATTCGCTCCCGTCACCCTGTCCGAACAGGACGGCGTGCGCTACCTGCACTTCGGCACCGAATGGGTCCAGGGCGCGATGCGCATCCGCAAACCGGACTGGCCGGAACTCGAATACGCGCAGCAGATGATGGCCTGGATGCTGTTCATCGAACAGCCGCGCGCCATCGCCCAGCTGGGCCTGGGCGCCGCTACATTGACCAAGTTCTGCTACCGCCAGTTCCCGCAAGCCCTGGTCACCGCGGTCGAACTGAATCCGTCGGTGATCGCGATCTGCTCGTCGATGTTCAAGCTGCCTTCCGACGACGAGCACCTGCAGGTGCTGGAAATGGATGCGATGGACTTCGTGCTGGACAACGCCAACCACGACGCCTTCGACGTCCTGCAGTGCGACCTCTACGACGCCACCGCGCGCGGCCCGGTGCTCGACACGCCCGAGTTCTACCAGGCCTGCAACGCCTGCCTGGCCGAGGGTGGGATCATGACCGTCAACCTGTTCGGCGATCATCCGAGCTTCAAGAAGAACATCAAGGCCATGCGCTTCGCCTTCGACACCGTGATCTGCCTGCCCGAAGTCCATGAAGGCAACGTGGTCGCGCTGTGCTTCAAGAACAAGCCCGACCTCGACCCCGAGCGCCTGGCCGCCCGCGCCGCCCAGATCGTGGCCGCCACCAAGCTGCCGGCCAAGTCCTGGGTCAAGGGACTGCAGGAAGGTAAATGAACGCCCCGACCGCCGCATCGAAGTCCGGCAAGCCCAGGGCGCTCGACCTGCAGACCATCTTTTCGTGGATGCTGGCCGACGGCATCGTCGAAAAGTCGACGGTCAAGCCGCACTTCGCCCAGGCCCAGGGGATCCTCAAGAATGCGGTGGGCTCGATGCATCCGCTGACGGCGATCGCCCAGTGCAAGATCGTATCAAGCAGGCCGCCGCACCGGCTGCTGACCCTGGACCTGCTGAGCGAATGGTGTGCGGACAAGGTCGGCCTGCCTTTCCTGCGCATCGATCCGCTGAAGATCGATTTCACGAAGGTGGCGGACGTGATGTCGGCCAGCTATGCGGCGCGCTTCAACATCCTGCCGGTCGAACTCAAGGGCGACGCCCTGGTGGTGGCGACCGCCGATCCCTTCCGCACCGAGTGGCAGGACGAAATCGGCCGCATCTCGCGCCGGCGCATCGAACTGGTGGTGGCGAATCCGCTCGACATCGCCCAGTACATCTCGCAGTTCTTCAGCCTGGCCAAGTCGATCCGCGACGCCAACAAGTCGAGCGGCCAGGACCTCGCGCTGCGCAACAACTTCGAGCAGCTGGTCGAACTGGGCAAGACCAACAAGCAGGTCGACGCCAACGACCAGCACATCGTCAACATCGTCGACTGGCTGTGGAGCTACGCCTTCGACCAGCGCGCCTCCGACATCCACCTGGAACCGAAGCGCGAATCCGGCGTGATCCGCTTCCGCATCGACGGCGTGCTGCACCAGGTGTACCAGGTGCCGGCCGTGGTGATGATCGCGATGACCGCCCGCATCAAGCTGCTGGGCCGGATGGACGTCATCGAAAAGCGCCGCCCGCAGGACGGCCGCATCAAGACCAGGACCAGCGGCGGGCAAGAGGTCGAGCTGCGTTTGTCCACCATGCCGACCGCCTTCGGCGAAAAGCTCGTGATGCGTATCTTCGACCCGGAAGTGGTCGTGAAAACCCTGCCGGAACTGGGCTTCCCGCCCGACGACGCCCAGCGCTGGGACGCGCTCACCAGGCGCCCGCACGGCATCATCCTGGTGACGGGACCGACCGGCTCGGGCAAGACCACGACCCTGTACACGACCCTGAAAGCGCTGGCCACCAGCGAAGTGAACGTCTGCACGGTCGAGGACCCGATCGAGATGGTGGAAGCGGCCTTCAACCAGATGCAGGTCCAGCCCGGCATCGACCTGTCCTTCGCCGACGGCGTGCGCGCGCTGATGCGCCAGGACCCGGACATCATCATGATCGGCGAGATCCGCGACCTGGAGACGGCCGAGATGGCGATCCAGGCCGCCCTGACCGGCCACCTGGTGCTGTCGACCCTGCACACCAACGACGCGCCCTCGAGCGTGATGCGGCTGCTGGAACTGGGCGTGCCCTATTACCTGCTGGGCTCGACGCTGAGCGGCATCATGGCCCAACGCCTGGTGCGCACCCTGTGCGCGCACTGCAAGCGCCCGGACGGCGAACTGAGCGACGAGGTCTGGAACAGCGTCGGCGGCGCCTGGGAGATCCCGAAGCCGGCCACGGTCTACCGCCCGGTCGGCTGCCCCGAATGCCGCCAGACGGGCTTTCGCGGCCGCACCGGCATCTACGAACTGGCGACGGTGACGGAACACTTCACCCACCTGATCCAGGAAGTGACGGACCTGGCGGCGCTGCGCCAGCAGAGCGTCGCGGACGGCATGAAACCGCTGCGCATTGCCGGTGCTTACAAGGTGGTGGAAGGGGTAACGACGGCGGAAGAGGTGTTAAAGGTCACGTCCGCACTGTCGTAGAACCGCAGATCTCGCCAACGCTTCAAAAGCCGAGTTTCAGCTTGGCGTTCACGCCATTGGCATTGGTGTCATTGCCCCATTTCTGGGACGTGTTGCCGAAGTTCTGGCTTTCCACGGTCACCGAGGCTTTGTCGTTCAGCTTGTACTGCGCGCCGAGCCTGGCGTAGGGGCCGATGTCGGTGTTCGGCTCGTTCTTGCCCAGGGCATCGGCCCCGCGGCGCTCGCTGTAGGCAATGCCCAGGTTACCGTAGGCCGACAATTTATCGGTGATCGGCGCCGTCGCCTTCACCGAGAAATAGCTGTGGAAACCTTTGGTGCCGAGGGCGCCGGTCGTATCCAGCGGATCGCGCGGGTCGATCGCGTGGAAGCCGCGGTCCTTGCGTTCGCGGTAACCCATCTCGAGCGCGAGATAGCGGTTCAGGTTGATGCCGGCGGCCAGGCGTGGGTCGCTGCGCCAGCCGTCGAACAGCCCGGTAAAGGGATGCTCACCCTCGTTGACCACATAGGCGCGCTCGAAGGGCGCAGGGATCCTGGCGAATGCCTTGGCTTCCGGCGCAGGCATGGACTGCAGCCGGGCCTGGGATGCCGGATCCGCCAGTTGCGCCTGGGCGCTGCCGCCGGCCAAGGCTGCCGCGGCCAATGCGAAACCGAACGCTTTCATGTCTTCTTCCCCCTTTTGCCTGGATCGGGAAAAGGATAACAGTTCGCTATTGCCAAAGCTGTCACGAATTGTTAGCGTCATACATACGTCGATGCGGCGGATAGTATGCCGCCGCGCGCGGGAAGTGGTCAATTGCTGGACATCCGGATGGAGACAGACATGGCTAAGTATCTCGTGGAAGCGAACTATCTCAGCAAAGGCATCAATGGCCTGATGAAGGAAGGCGGCACGCGGCGGCGCGAGGCCGTCGACGAATTGTTCGCCTCGCTCGGCGGCACAGTGGAAGCCTTCTATTACGTGTTCGGCGACAGGGACGTCATCATCATCGGCGAACTGCCCGACAACACGAGCGCCGCGGCCCTGTCGCTCAGGGTGAACGCCGCCGGCGTCACCAGCTGCAAGACCACGGTATTGCTGACGGCCCAGGAAATCGACCGGGCCGTGACCAGGACCGGCACCTACCGTCCACCCGGCCAGGACCTGCCCTATGAAGTCGCCAACTGGGAAGGCGAAGGCGGGCATCTGGCGGGCGGTTCGTGATACGGAAATCGGCCTGGCATGGCTGCGCAAACGAAAACGCCAACCCGAAGGCTGGCGTCTTGTTTTACTGCGAATTCGTGGTAGGCCGTGCTGGGCTCGAACCAGCGACCAACGGATTAAAAGTCCGCTGCTCTACCAACTGAGCTAACGACCCGAAGGCCGGCATTATAGCGGCTCGGCGGTATTTTGCTAAGCCCCTTTCGCGTCAGAGCGCCCATCTCCGGTCGGCGCTGCAACCGGGTTTTTATCAAATTCATCACTATTCGCGCATATTCATCTTCCAAGTCTTGCATGAATAGCCAAGAATACGGCCATTCCAACGATGTTCAGGAAAGGTTGTCATGAATTTTGGCGAACGACTCAAGCAGATCCGCACCGAACAAGGCCTGACCCAGCCGCAATTTGCTCAGGCGGCAGGCATCGAGCAGTCCTATCTCTCCAAGCTGGAAAACGACAAATCCGTGCCCTCGGCAGAGATGTTCGCGACCATCCTTACCGGACTGGGAATGGACGAGGCGGCATTTTTGAAGGAAGTGGACAAGGACGTGCTGGCGACGACGCTGCGGCATATCCCCGCCGTCAGCCAGTTCAGCGCCAATGCGGTGGTCGCACAGGTCAACGATACCAAGAAGTGGCTGTACGGCTCGGCGGCAGCCTGGGTGCTCGGGTTTGCGCTGATGCTGGCGGCGAACGACGGCATCTTCTTTTCGAACAGGCTCTACAAGTATGAATCGCCCGGCGTGATTCTTCCGGGCGAGGCGGAAAACATCTTCGAGAAGCACAAGGAAATCCTGCTGCTCAAGATGCAGGCCAGGATCATCAGTTACGAAGAAATGGCGAAGGCGCTGCAGGAATTCCAGTCGAGCCGGGCCAGGCCTATCACCGTGGAATCGCCGGACTACCGCGGCACCGTGTATGTCGACAAGGTGGACAAGGGCCGCCGCCGCTTCGACCTGCTCCACACGGAATATGTGCAGGCGGCAGGCAACCGCATCCTGCAATACCTCGGCGCGATCGTGTTCGTCTGCGGTTTTGCCGGGCTGTTCATCGAATGGCGGCTGCGCCGCCTGAAAAACAAGCTTCACTAAAACCAGCGTCACTCATCAAAACAGGGAGATCCAATGTCGCAGATTCGCAGCTTCTTCGCCGGCGCCACGACCATGGCCGCCGCCCTGGCCGCCATCGTGACCCTGACCGGCGCCAAGAGCCCGCTCCGTCACGAAAGCTTCGACGAGATCACCGTCGGGCGCATCAATATCGTCGAGCCCGACGGCACCAGGCGCATCGTCATCTCCAACAAGGCCCAGTTTCCCGGCGATTTCCAGCAGGGGAAGGAAGGCGCGCGTCCGGATCGCCGCTCCTTTGCCGGCATGTTGTTCATCAATGAGGAAGGCACGGAAAACGGCGGCCTGATCCAGAAGGGCAGCATCGACGCCGACGGCAGGATCTCTTCCGGGCTCTCGCTGACCTTCGACCGCTTCCGCCAGGACCAGGCGCTGCAGCTGATGAACAATGACAGCGCCACGCACCAGATGACGGGTATCAAAATCAACGATGTACCGAACTTCAGGGTAACCTCGATGTCTGACATCGAGCGCTTCGGCCAGGAGAGCGGCAAGCTGACGGAAGCGGAGCAGCGCGCTTACTGGAAAAAGCTGTCCGACGAAGGGCGGTTGAGCGAAAACCGGATCTGGCTGGGCAATACCCGCGACAGGGATTCGAGCCTGCAGCTGAAGGATGCAAAAGGGCGCACGCGCATGCTGCTGCTGGTCTCCGCGGATGGTAAAGCCGAGATCCGGATGCTGGACGAGCAGGGCAAGGTCAGCAAGTCGATCACCCCCGGTTCGAAAGACTGAATCACGATACAGAATCCAGCAAAATCCGCAAATTTTGGGTCATTTCTTATTGATCTGGGTTTTGCGGGATAGCGACCGTTTCGTGATAGCCCTCGCAAATGGCTTGAGGCTGGTGAGCATCGTCCTACACTGGGTTTACCGCTCCTGGTCAGACCAGTATCGCGGTAAACCCCGATGTTTTGCGAAGGAGCGATCATGCGCCTCTCATTGTTGGCAGTTCCTGCCACCCTGCTGCTGGCATCGAATGTCGGTGCCCAGTCCAGCAATTATCCGCCACCCGACACGTCCGCATCGATCGCCACGGTGCAGGTGACGGCCCCATTCCGCCTCAGCGATGACGAGACCGAGGCGGTTACCGGCCTTTACGCGATGTCCAACGGCTGGCGCCTGAAGGTAGGCGAAGCGGCCACCGGCATCGTGGCGCAAATCGACCGCCAGCGTCCGATCCGGATGATTGCCGTTTCGGCGGACAAGTTCGTTTCACGCGACGGCAATGTGACGATGGATTTCAATCGCGGCGAGAACCGCGACGAGATGTTGATGACCTATGTGCCGGACCAGCGTCTGGCCGTCAGGTATGTGGTCACGGCCACCCTGGCACAACGCTGACGCCGGCACGGCAGCCGAAAAAAAAACGCCAACCCGAAGGCTGGCGTTTTCTTGAATCTTGGTAGGCCGTGCTGGGCTCGAACCAGCGACCAACGGATTAAAAGTCCGCTGCTCTACCAACTGAGCTAACGACCCGAAGAAGGCACGCATTATAGCGGGCCGTTTTGATTTACGCCAGAGTTTTTACCTTGGGGGAATCATGCGAGCTTACCTATGCGCCTCACTTCCCGTCCTGGTCGCCCTGCTGGGCGGTGCAGGCTGCGCCACTTCTACCGACTATCCTCGCCGGCCGAGCGCCCAGGAAGCCGCCGAGGCCGAAGGCCTCTACGGCCTCAGCGACGGCTACCGTGCCCACCTCTTCAGCCTCGAGGACACGCTCTACGTCCGCATCGGCGCCGGCCAGGAAAAGCAGCTGCTGCTGGTCGGGCCGGATCGCTTCGCATCCCCGGACGGCGACATCTCGATCCAGTTCCAGCCACCTCGGAGCGACGACACCCGGAGGCTCGTGGTCGAATACTACCGCGCGCCCGGCGGGCATCCGCCTCGAATGTTCTCGACGGGCCCGCTGCCGGGGCGCGGCTTCCTGGACTGAGCGCCTGAAGCGGAATCAGCGTTTCAGCTGCGACAGATCGCGCACCGCGCCGCGGTCGGCGGACGTCGTCAGCG
Organism: Massilia sp. 01N410; assembly: GCF_056399665.1. Lineage (NCBI taxonomy): Bacteria > Pseudomonadati > Pseudomonadota > Betaproteobacteria > Burkholderiales > Oxalobacteraceae > Massilia > Massilia sp. 01N410. Next base: position 125,656 of record NZ_JBFTRV010000016.1, read on the forward strand.
CCGCATACGCCTGCAGCGCCTGCGACACCACGCGCTCGCGCTTGACCGGCTGCCAGGCGCCGGCACCGCGGTCTTCCATCCTGGCGCGGCGATGCGCCAGCTCTTCGGTCGACACGCGCAGGTCGATGGTGCGGTTCGGGATGTCGATGTCGATCATGTCGCCCTCTTCCACCAGGCCGATCGCGCCGCCTTCCGCCGCTTCCGGCGAGGCGTGGCCGATCACCAGGCCGGACGAGCCGCCCGAGAAGCGGCCGTCGGTGAACAGCGCGCAGGCTTTGCCGAGGCCCTTGGACTTGATGTACGAAGTCGGGTACAGCATCTCCTGCATGCCGGGGCCGCCCTTCGGGCCTTCGTAGCGGATGATGACGACGTCGCCGGCCGCCACCTGGTCGCCGAGGATGGCTTCGACGGCATCGTCCTGGCTCTCGAACACGCGCGCCTTGCCGGAGAACTTCAGGATGCTCTCGTCGACGCCGGCCGTCTTCACGATGCAGCCCTTCTCCGCGATGTTCCCGTACAGGACCGCCAGCCCGCCATCCTTCGAATACGCGTGCGCGAGGTCGCGGATGCAGCCGTTGGCGCGGTCGATGTCGTTGTCCTCGAAGCGCTCGGCCTGGGAGAACGCGACCTGGGTCGGCACGCCGCCCGGCGCTGCGCGGAACAATCGATGCACGGCGGGGTCGTCGCTGCGGCGGATGTCGTATTTCTCGATCGCCTCGCCCTGGCTCGGGCTGTGCACGGTGGAGACCGAGGTGTCGAGCAGGCCGGCGCGCGCCAGTTCGCCCAGAATGGAATAGATGCCGCCGGCGCGGTGCACGTCCTCGATGTGGTACCTGTCGGTCATCGGCGCCACCTTGCACAGGCAGGGCACCTTGCGCGAGATGCGGTCGATGTCGGCCATCGTGAATTCGACCTGCGCCTCGTGGGCCGCGGCCAGCAGGTGCAGCACGGTGTTGGTCGAGCCGCCCATCGCCACGTCCAGGGTCATCGCGTTCTCGAAGGCGGCCTTGCTGGCGATCGAGCGCGGCAGGATCGAGTAATCGTCGCCTTCATAATGGCGCTTGGCCAGGTCGACGATCAGGCGACCGGCGCGCAGGAACAGTTCCTTGCGGTCGGCGTGGGTGGCGACGATGGTGCCGTTGCCGGGCAGCGCCAGGCCCAGGGCCTCGGCCAGGCAGTTCATCGAATTGGCCGTGAACATGCCGGAGCAGGAACCGCAGGTCGGGCAGGCCGAGCGCTCGGCTTCGAGCACGTCGGCGTCCGACTGGGTCGGGTCGCCGGCCTTGATCATGGCGTCGATCAGGTCCAGCTTGATGATCTTCTGGCCGTTGTCGACGGTCTTGATGACCTTGCCGGCTTCCATCGGGCCGCCGGAGACGAACACCACCGGGATGTTCAGGCGCATCGCGGCCATCAGCATGCCCGGGGTGATCTTGTCGCAGTTCGAGATGCAGACCATGGCGTCGGCGCAGTGGGCGTTGACCATGTACTCGACCGAGTCGGCGATCAGGTCGCGCGAAGGCAGCGAGTACAGCATGCCGCCGTGGCCCATGGCGATGCCGTCGTCGACGGCGATGGTGTTGAATTCCTTCGCCACGCCACCGGCCGCCTCGATCTCGCGGGCGACCATCTGGCCGAGGTCCTTCAGGTGCACGTGGCCGGGCACGAACTGGGTGAAGGAGTTGACCACGGCAACGATCGGTTTCTCGAAGTCGCCATCCTTCATGCCGGTGGCGCGCCACAGGGCACGGGCGCCGGCCATGTTGCGGCCCTGGGTGGTGGTACGGGAACGGTAGGTCGGCATGCTGTCTCCTCGGAACGGCGATCGAATGAACGACCAGAGTGCCGCAGGTCCTGTGATTTGTCCAATACACGATTTATTGCTGTGTGATTCTTTTTTCGTATCACAGTCGAGCTAGAATCAATTTCCCACACGAAAGGTCTTGGCCTGACGCTGCCGAGCCGCTATAATGCGGGCCGTCGGGTCGTTAGCTCAGTTGGTAGAGCAGCGGACTTTTAATCCGTTGGTCGCTGGTTCGAGCCCAGCACGGCCTACCACGAACAAGCAGTAGCAGATCAGCCAGCTTTCGAGCTGGCTTTTTTGTTTTCAGCCGTTCCAGGCCCCACGCCCATGCCCCAGACCATCCACACCCCCGTCCACCACGAGCTCATCATCAAGAAGAGCCGCTTCATCGCCTGCGTCCAGCCGATGCCGGACCGCGCCGGCGCGCAAAAAGTGGTGGCGGCCCTGCGCGCGGAACACCCGGGCGCCGCCCACGTGTGCTGGGCGCTGCTGGCCGGCGGACAGTCGGCCGCGGTCGACGACGGCGAGCCGAGCGGCACCGCCGGACGCCCGATGCTGGACGTGCTGCGCCACCAGGACCTCGACGGCGTGCTGGCCACCGTGGTGCGCTACTTCGGCGGCGTCAAGCTGGGCGCCGGCGGACTGGTGCGCGCCTATACCGACAGCGTTGCCCAGGCCCTGCTGAAGGCGGACAAGATCGCCATCATCCGCCAGCGCCTGCTGCACTGCGCCGTGCCCTACCCGCTCGAGGGACTGGTGCGGCGCGAACTGGAGCTGGCCGGGGCGACCCTCGAGCAGGTCGAGCATGCGGACCAGGTCGGGTTCGCGTTCCGGATGCCGGTGGACAAGGCCGATCCGCTGATCGCCCGCCTGAACGAAGCGGGCAGCGGACGCGTTGCCTGGATCGACGAAGCGCCGGCAGCCCCCCGTTGATATCGCTATCATGCCCGGCTATACCGGTCATCACCACTCGAAAGCGGACTCTCCCACTGTGTAGCGCGATAATGGCCGGTTCCTCAGCGTTCCGCCTGCCGCTTGTTTTGCGTGGCAGGCTGTCATTACAAAGCGAAAACACGTGATCAAGAAGAGCCTGGCCCCACTGGCCCTCGGCGGTTTCGGCATCGGCATGACGGAATTCGTCATGATGGGCATCCTGCCCGACGTCGCCACCGGCCTGAATATTTCGATTCCCCAAGCGGGTTACCTGATTTCGGCCTATGCCGTCGGCGTCGTCGTCGGTGCGCCGACCCTGGTCAGCATGCTCGGCCATCGTCCGCCACGCGGCGTGCTGGTCTGGTTCATGCTGATGTTCGCGGCCTTCAATGCGCTGTCGGCCTTCGCGCCCAACTTCCACACGATGATGCTGTTCCGCTTCCTGGCGGGCCTGCCGCATGGCGCCTTCTTCGGCGTCGGCGCCGTGGTCGCCACGCGCCTGGCGGACAAGGGCAAGGAAGCGGCGGCGCTGGCCAGCATGTTTTCCGGCCTGACGATCGCCAACGTGGTCGGCGTGCCGGCCGGCACCTGGCTGGGCCATCACATGAGCTGGCGCATCGTGTTCCTGATCGTCGCCCTGATCGGCCTGGCCACCGCCTTCATGACGCAAAAAATCATCCCCTACTTCGAGGGCAGCCGGCGCGCCGGCCTGGCCCAGGACCTGCGCATCTTCCGCAACCCGAAGCTGTGGCTGGCGCTGGGCATCACCTCGATCGGCACCGGCGGCCTGTTCGCCTGGCTCAGCTACATCGCGCCGCTGCTCACCGAGGTCACCCGCTTCCACGCCGACATGATTCCCATGATCATGATCGTGGTCGGGGTCGGCATGACGGCGGGCGTCCACTTTGGCGGCAGGCTGGCCGACCGCGTGCATCCCCTGCGCGCGATCCAGATCCTGCTGGCATCGATGATCGTGCTGCTGCTGCTGAACGCCGTGCTGGCGTCTTCGCAAGCGGCGATGGTGGTGCTGGCCTTCCTGGTCGGTGCGAATGCGCTGGCGCTGGGACCGTCGATCCAGATGCTGCTGATCGAGCACTCGCGCGAAGCCGAGATGCTGGGCTCCTCGTTGGGCCAGTCCGGCTTCAATATCGGCAATGCCCTGGGCGCCTTCCTCGGCGGCATTCCGCTGACCCTGGGCTTCTCCTATGCCTCGCCGCAGTGGGTGGCGGCCGGCCTGGCCGGCGCCGGCCTGGTGCTGGCGTGCGCGATGCTCGCCCACGGGCGCCGCGCGGTGCGCGCCCTGGCCTGATCCTCTTTCAGGCCTGGCGGCGGCGTACCAGCGCGGCGGCCGCCAGGCCGGCCAGCAGCAGCGCCACGCTGCCCGGTTCCGGCACGTCGGCGGACGGGGTCTTGACCGGCGGCTGGCCCGGAACATCGACCGGATTGTCGACCGGCAGCTTGATGCCGCCGCCGGGCTGGGTGGTGCCGGGATTCTTGCCACCCATGGTGAAGGCGGCCACCTCGACCGGCGTAAAGTAATGGTTGGCGTTGATCTGCACCGTCGAGGCCCAGGTGTCGACGACCACGTTGCCGTTGACCTGGCCCCAGTTCTCGCTCACCGTCGCATAAGGCGCCAGCACGCTGCCGATCACGCCCTTCACGTTCAGGCTGCTGGCTTCGTAGAAGTTGAACAGCACGTTGTAGTTCCCCAGCGGCGTGAAGCTGATGCCGCCGTTATTGAAGGTGCCGGCCGAACCGCTGACGTTGAAGATCAGGGTCTGGCCCGGCGTCAGGTTCTCCAGGGTCCAGCTGCTCGAAGTCGCGAACATCGAGGCCGGCACATTGAACACGTCCACGCTGCCCGCGCCGCTGCCCTTCACCCTCACCCCGCTCCACAAGGCGCTCACGCTGCCGGTCGGGTCGAGCTGGGCCAGCGAGGCCGCGAGCGTCTTGTAGTAAGCCTCGGCCCCGGCGAAATCGACGGGACTGGTCGCGGTCGTGCTCACGGCCGGCGCCGAGGTGAGCGAGGTCGTCCCGCCCGCATACACCACGCCATTGTTGATCGAGCCATTGCTCAGCTTCAGCTTGCCGCCCGCGGCCACCGCGATGTCCCTGGCGCCGAAGGCATCCTTGTTCTTCGCGTTGACCGAGTAATTCTGCAGGGTCACGTTGCCGCCGGCGACGATGGCGCCCTCGACGTCGCTCGAATAGGCCGAGAAGTCGTGGATGGCATAGACGTTGGCGCCGCCGATCGGCGCCGTCAGGTTGATCACGCCGGCGTGGGCATGGCTGGCGCAGACGGCTGAACAGAGGATGGCGAGGCGGCGCAGGACAAACATGAAATTTCCAATTAGAAATTGATGATTCTCAAGAGTATCATCAATTCCATCAATTTACACGAAAACTTCACATAATCCTGCGAGCCCGGCTCAAACTATGCGCCCAGCATGGCCGCCGTCGAGGCGATCCGCGCGAACTCGCCGTTCAGGCTGGCCAGCGCCGTGGCATGCATCGCCTCGGCCGTGTAGTGGCGGCCGTCCGGACCGGTGCGCTCGTGGGTGGCGCAGGCATCCCCGACCACGATGGTGTTGAAGCCCAGGTTGCCGGCCATGCGCGCCGTGGTCGACACGCAGTGGTCGGTGGTGAGACCGCACAGCACCACGGTATCGATGCCGCCCTCGCGCAGCCGCCGTTCCAGGTCGGTGCCGATGAAGCCGCTGTTGACCGACTTCGTGACGACGGGTTCGCCATCCAGCGGCCGCGCCTGGGCTTTGAAGGCGAAGCCGGGCGTGTCGGCGCGGAAGGCGCCGTTCGGGCTCGCCGAGGCGTGGTGCACGTGGATCACCGGGCGGCGCGCGACGCGCCAGGTGGCCAGCAGCGCGGCGATATTTTCCTCGGCAGCCGGGTTGTTGCGCTGGCCCCAGCGCGGATCGAGGAAGCCTTGCTGGACGTCGATCACGATCAGGGCGGCGTTGGCGGGCAATTGCATGCGGTCTCTCCTTGTGAAAACCGCATGCTCGCGCCGCCGCCCGGCATGCGCTACCGAAATCCCGGATAATCGACGCTCCAGACATGAAGGATTTCGATGGCTCTCAAGCTCAGCCAATTGCGGATGTTCGTCGCGGTCGCCGACCACGGCAGTTTCAGCGCGGCCGCCGCCGAACTGGCCTGCACCCAGTCGCGCATCAGCCATGCGATCGCCGAACTCGAAAAGGAACTGGCGCTGCGCCTGTTCGACCGCGCCCACGGCGGCTCGACGCCCACCGCCGCCGGCCTGCGGGTACTGGAGAAGGCCAGGCAGATGCTGCAGCTCGAACAAGGCCTGCGCGCCAGCGCCAGGGAGACGCAAACCCTGTCCGGACAGGTGCGGGTGGCCTGCTTCCGCAGTTTCGGCACCCACCTGCTGCCCTATGCGGCCGAGGTCCTGTCCGCCGTCCACCCGGGCATCGCCCTCGACATCGACGACGGCCACGCCGACCGCGAAGCCCTGCTCGCCGCCCTGCGCGCAGGACGCGCCGACATCGCCATCGCCCAGCTGCCGCTGGCGCGCGGCCTCGCTTCCCTGCCCTATCTGCACGACGACTACGTGCTGGTGCTGCCCGCCGCGCACCCCCTGTCGGAACCCTTGTCCTGGAACCAGCTCGACGGCCTGTCCTTCATCCAGCTCGCCTGCGCTGGCGCGGACGAGGTGTTGGAACGCTGCCGCGCCACCGGCCTGGACGCCCGCCCCGGACGCCGGCTGGCGAACGACACCAGCATCGCCGCCATGGTCGCGCGCGGGATGGGTTATTCGATCATGCCGCGGCTGGCGGTGTTTCCGGAACCGGAAGGCGTGCGCCTGCTGGCGCTGCCGATCCCGGCCCGGCGCAGCTTCGCACTGGCCGGCGGCGCCGCGGCGATGCGGCGCCCGGAAGTGGCGGCGGTAGTGAAGATCCTGCGCGGCAGGAAGATGGTGGCGGCGACGAAGGCCTGGCAGGCGGGCGTACTGGCCTGGGACTGATCAGACCAGCACGGCCTGGCCCATCGAATCGCTGAGCTCGGCGGCTTCCTCGATGATCGTGCGCAGGGTGGCCTCGTCGACCAGGTAGTCGAGCGCGCTTTCGCTATGGTCCGGCAGCGGCGGCGCCGCGGCGCCCAGCGGCGACGGCACCCTGGCGTACAGGTTGCCCAGCAACAGGGTGTCGAGCAGCGAGCTCGGCGGCATGTTCAGCCAGCAGCCGCGCAGCTCGAAGATGGCGTCGGCCACCGGTTCCGGCAGCGCCAGGCGGCGCGCCACTTCGCGCGTGACCACGTCTTCGCACAATTCGCCCCAGCGCTCCTCGTCGTCGTCGAGCAGACCGGGGAATTCATCGGCGCGCGACAGCAGGTAGAAGGCGCCGATCTCGTGGACGATGCCGGCGAACATGGCGGTATCCGGATTCACGAAGGTGACGCGGCGCGCGAACACCTGGGCCAGCGCGGCCACCTGCACCGTGTGCTCCCACAGCTGTTCGGCCTTGGCGCGCAGGGCCGGATCCTGGATGCGGCTGCCGAACTGGCGCACCGCCAGGCTGGCCACCAGCATCTGCAGGTTGCGGTAGCCGACCCGGGTGACGGCCGCGCGCACATTGGTGACCGGCGGCTTGCCGGCATTGAAGGTCGAGGAATTCGCCAGCGCCACCGTGCGCGCCGCCAGCTGAGGCTCGCTTAGCACCAACCGGATCGCTTCCTCGAGGTGGCAATCGGGATCGTTCAGCGCCTGCTGCAGGCGCAGCACGGCGTTGACGCTGGTGGGGAAGGATATGTCACCGCGCGCCGCCTGGGCCGCAATGTATCCGAAGGCTTCGATTCTGTTCACGGCGGCGATTATACCTTGCAGACTTTAGCCTACAGGCAATTTCCGTGAGGTCGATCGCAACCTGTGGTATCAGAACAAAATATACGGCCGGCTACAAAAAGCCGGCCGCTACCGGGCAGAAAACCCGGGTGAGCGCTTACTTAACCTTGATCGCGCTCTTCACGCTGGCCACGCCGTCGACACCCTTGGCGACCTTGACCGCCTTGTCGGCTTCGGCCTTCGAATTCACGAAGCCGCTCAGCATCACGACGCCCTTCTCGGTCTCGACGTGGATGCCCAGCGATTCCAGGTCCGGCTCCTTGATCAGGCCGGCCTTCACCTTGGTGGTGATGGCGGTGTCCGAGGCGGCGACGCGGGTGGTGGAAGCGGCGTCGCGGGTCTTGTCGCCGGCGCGGTCGGCGGCGTTCTCGCTGCGGTTGGCGATCTCGCCCGCGTTCTCCTTCACGGCTGAGGGCTTGGTCTGCACCAGGCAGCCGGTCTTGCCGTCGCCGCCCATCTGGGCGCATTTGTCGGCGGCGGCGGACCTGGCCTGCTCGCGGCTGTCGCCGCCCGAGGCGGTGGCGCCGGCCGCGCTGGCGCCGGTGGCGGTGCTGCCGGCCTTGGCGTCCGCCACTGCGGCGGTGTGCACCGACTTGGCGTTGTTCATGCAGTCGTCCTTGTCGGCACCGCTCCTGGCGCCGCACCTGGCCTTGGCCAGGTCATATTCGGCGTCGGCCAGGTTGGTGCGTGCCTTTTCACGGCCCCTGGGCGTATTGTTGTACTGGGACAGGGCATTCGCTTCGGTGCGGGTGCGGGTCAGCCTCGCTTCGGCCATGCACACATCCTTGTCGTTGCCGCTCATGCTGTCGCACTTCGCGGTCGCCGCCTTGTACTCGGCCATGGCTTTCTGGGTCACGGCACGGTAGCTGGCGGGATCGTGGTTCAGTGCGAAGGTGGGTGCGGCAAACGCGGCGCCGGCGGCCGTCGCGAGCAGGGTCGCAATCAGCGTTTTCATGTCGGTGGTCCCTTGTATCGATGATTATTGATACCGGTGATTTAACGCCCCCGGCGGACCGGACATCTGTGCGTGAACGTACACTTGTCGAAGAAATAATAAATGACCTGTTCGTCGTTTATCACTCGTCGCTGAGCAGGCCTTCTTTCCAGAGGGTGGCCGCATCTTCGAAGGGCTTCGCGGCTGTCCCGAAACCCTTGCCGTCGGTGGCCAGCTTCACCCATACCCGGGTATCGTGGCCGCTGCGCGCCACCGGCTGCACGGCGCGTACCTGGGACAGCCAATCGTGCACGCGGGCATAGTCGGCGGGGTGGCTGCGACGGGTCCAGGCCAGCGCCACCAGGTCGGCATAGCCTTCCTCGCGGCGCATTTCACGCATCGCCTTCGATTCCGCCAGCAGCGAAGGGTCGGCAGCGGTTTCTTCGCCGACCTCGACGAAGCCGGCCGGCAGCGCATGCCAGGCGCCCTGGGCATAGCGCCAGCAGTGCGCGATCTCGTGCGCCGCCATCGCCTCGATCAGCTCGCCCTGCGCTTCCGGCGCCACGCCGGCCAGCTGCTTCTCGGCATCCGGATTGCCGCGCAGCGACACCACCAGCTTGCAGCGCCCCTCGGCAAAGCCCATCGCCAGCGGCACGTCGTTCGGGCCGGCCTTGGGCTGGACCACGATATCGATCGGCAGCTGGACGCTGCGCGCGTACTCGAGGACGGGATAGGCGGAAGAAATCCAGCGCTGTTCGAGCGCGGTGAGGTCGGCCGCATTGGCGCTGCTTGCAGCCTGGGAGGCCGCGCACAGGGCGGCGGCGAGCAGGAAGGACTTGAACATGAGAGGGATTCCCCGCGGGATAGATGACATGCCTATAGGCAATTCTATCCCTTGGGGAAGCCCTCGTTGGACTATTTTTTACTGGATGTTTAGAATTGCAAACTTACCAGAAGTACAAAAATCCGCCGTCGTTCCTGCGCGCATCTGTCGTTCCCGCCTGCGCCGGGAACGACGGCTACTTGCGAACGAGCTTATTTGCCGGTCAGCTTCGCAGCCGTCGTAAACGCCGGGCGAATATCATTCGGCACCGCCTTCATCTTGTCGAGCGCCTTCTGCACGTCCGGGCGGATCACCACGTACTGCTTCATCAGCGCCTGGGCGCGGGCGTAGTCCCCTAGGGCTTCGATGGTCAGGAATTCTCGGTCGAGGTCGGCCACGGCCTGCTTGATCTTGCTGAAGTCGACCGAGAAAGTACCGTCGCCGTGCGAGACGAAGCCGCCCTTGTCGAGCAGGTAGTTGACCTGGATCGCCATGCCGCGCGCGTGTGAATCGGTCAGGCCGAAGTGCAGCGTGCGGAAGGCCGATGCCAGGAAGGTGTTGTACAGCTTGCGTTCGGCGGCAGCGCCCTGTCCCAGCGAGGATTTCAGCTGGCCCTTGTCCATCATGTAGCTCAGCGCCCACAGGCCGGTGATGTCGGCCTTGGCTTCCTCGATGGTCGAGTAGCTGTCCTTCAGGTCCTGGCGCGGGGTCGAGGGCTTGCCGTTCTGGGTGGTCGCGTGCGGGCCCAGGCCGTGCATGATCTCGTGCGCCAGGATGTGGGTGAAGAAGGAATCGAAGTCGAGGTCCTTCTGGTCGCTTGGCCTCAGCACCAGTTTCGTGATCGGCTTGAGGGTGGCGTCGAACTTCGCTTCCTGCACGTTCTTCAGCATCACGCGCTTGGAGCCGCGCTGGCTGATGATGCGCTCGTCGTTCGGCAGGTTGTAGGCGGCGGTCTGCACGCCCATATTGCCGTCGCCGGCGCCATAGACCTGGTTCACGACCACCATCGGGGCGATCGCGCCGACCTTCGGATTACGGTACTTCGGATCCAGCGGGAGGTTGTTCTCCAGCTCCTGCATGTGCTTGCCGAAGAAGTTCAGCTTCTCGGTTTCCTTCGCGTCGCGCACGTTCACATAGGCTTCGAAGGCGGCCTTGTAGCCGAACAGTTCGTCGTTATAGGTCTCGTAGGGGCCGATGGTGACGTCGACCGGCGAATCCAGGTCCATCCAGGCGAAGTCGGAGGCCAGGTAGTCGTTCGACAGGAAGGCCTCGGCGCGCAGGTTCAGGAATTTCTTCAGCGAGGCGTTGTCGGTGGCGTTCGCGGCGTCCTTCAGCAATTTGGACAGCTGCTGCAGCTCGGTCGCGTATTCGTCCGAGTACTTGACGATGGTGTAGCGCTGCTTGCCCTTGCCGTCCTTGGTATTCCGGATGGTCGTGAAGAACCACTGCGCCTGCTCCTTGTCCTGCGGCGACAGGCTGTTCATCCAGGCTTCGAGGTCCTGCTTGCTGGCGCCTTCCGGATAGAAGTTCGCGCCCGCCGGCTTCTCGGCCGGGATGTTAATGCCGGCATACTCGGCCGGCATGAAGGAATGGTTGCCGTCGATGATGGACCACGGTCCCTTGTTCAGCCAGAAGTAGTCGCGGCGCGCCTTGCCCAGCGGCGTCTTGTCCTTCTGCAGCGCGGCCCACAGCGCCTCGTTGCCGGACCAGCGCTGGCGCAGCTGCAGGGTGTCGACGATCTTCGCCGCTTCGATCAGCTTTTCGATGGCGACCCGGTCACCCTTCGACAGCTTGCTGGTGTCGGCGTTCAGGTCGACCGGGGCAAAGCGTTTCTCCATCGCGGTCAGCTGGGCGACCGTGGCCGGCGCGGGGGCATCAAAGGCCAGGGCCGGGATGGACATTGCGCCGGCAGCCAGCAGGGCGGCGACCAGTGGGCTGAACGGATTCTTCATGGCGTCTCTCGCGTAGTTGTAATGCGGGCGATTGTAATCCAACTATCGCCGCGTTTACCTTACCGTTATTGCCGCTACCCGACGCGCTACTCGATGTCCGGCAGCTTCAGGCGCTTGAGGTGGAAGTCGTACTCGTACAGTTCGCCGTAGCGGCCCCACTCCACCGCGATATTCAGGGTGCGGCGGGCGCGGTTTTCCTTCATGCCCTCTTCCAGCAGTTCGATGAAGGGTTCTTCGGACAGCGTGCCGCCGGCGCTCTCGGCCAGCGCCGCGCGGATCTTCGCCGCCAGCGGCACGTTCTCCAGCACCTGGCGGCCGAAGATCTCCTGGCGCTCGGCCTGCTCGGCGCCGGCGTAGCGGCGGCCCAGGTGGGTCAGCATGATGTCGCCGCTTTCGACCTGGGCCAGGCCCAGCATCGCCAGCGCCTCGAAGGTCGGGAACAGCTCCTCGTCGGACAGCTCGGCTTCCTCGGCCAGGTGCGGCAGGTCGGCGCGGCCGTCGAAGGGCGGCTCGGCCACCAGTTCCAGCACCGCCTCGATGCGGCTGACGTCGGTGTCCGGCAGGCCGAAATCCGGATGGCGGGCCGGCATCCCGACCGCGACCGCCGGCGCCGGGCGGCGCATCGTCATCAGGCCATACACCTCGTCGATCAGGGCGCGCACGCGCGGGCTGTCGGCAACCCGCGGACGCGGCTGGTCGATCCGGACTTCGCTGACGATGCGGCCCGGATCGCTGGACAGGATGATGATGCGGTCGGCCATCATCACCGCTTCCTCGATGTTGTGGGACACGACAACGATGCCGCGGGTCGGGATCTGCTTGCTCTCCCACAGCTGCAGGATGTCGTCGCGCAGGGTCTCGCCGGTCAGCACGTCGAGGGCGGAAAAGGCTTCGTCCATCAGCAGCACGTCCGGGTTCGTGACCAGGGCGCGCGCGATGCCGACGCGCTGGCGCATGCCGCCCGACAGCTCGCGCGGCAGCGCGCCGCCGAAGCCGGCCAGGCCGATCAGCTCGAGCACGGCGTCGGCGCGGCGTTCGCGTTCGTCCGGCGATACGCCCTGCGCCTCCAGGCCCAGCTCGACGTTCTGCTGCACGGTCAGCCACGGGAACAGGGCAAAGGACTGGAACACCATCGCCACGCCCGGCGCCGGGCCGGCGATCGGCTGGCCGCGGTAGCTGGCGTTGCCGCCGTCGGACGGCACCAGGCCGGCCATGATGCGCAGCAGGGTCGATTTGCCGGAGCCGGACTTGCCGAGCAGCGCGACGATTTCTCCCTGGCGCAAGGTGAAGTCGACGCCGTCCAGGATGCGCCGCGGCACGCCGTCGGCGCCGCTGAAGGATTTGCCCACCGAGGCCAGATGGATCAGGATATCTTGCGTCATTTCGTTTCCTTCGAAGTCCGCGGCTCAGCCACGATTGTCGGCGAGCAGGTACAGCTTGCGCCAGAAGAAGCGGTTCAGCAGCATCACGAAGATGCACATGATGCCGATGCCGAGCGCGATGCGCGGGAAGTCGCCGGCGTCCGTCATCTGCTTGATGTAGCTGCCCAGGCCCTGCGCCGCCAGCGTGGTCTTGCCCCAGGTGACGTATTCGGCCACGATGCTGGCGTTCCAGGAGCCGCCGCTGGCCGTGATCGCGCCGGTCAGGTAGGCCGGGAACACCGCCGGCAGGTAGACCCGTTTCCACTTCAGCCAGCCGCGCAGGCCCAGGTTGTCGGCCGCCAGCCTCAGCTCGGTCGGGATGGTCGAGGCCCCCGCCACCACGTTGAACAGGATGTACCACTGGGTGCCGAACACCATCAGGGGGCTGAGCCAGATATCCGGGTTCAGCTTGAAACTCACCATCAGGAACACCACCAGCGGGAACAGCAGGTTGACCGGGAAGGCCGCCAGGAACTGGGCCACGGCCTGCACGCGCTGTGAATAGCGCGGGCTCAGGCCGATCCACACCGCCACCGGGACCCAGAACAGCGAGGCCAGCGCGATCAGCAGCATCACCCGCAACAGGGTCGCCAGGCCGAGCAGGACCACGTGGCCGGCTTCGCCCCAGCCGACTTCCGCGTGCACGTACACGGCCAGCTTGAGCGTGGCGGCCAGCACGGCCACCGGCAGCAGCACGTCCCACAGGCGCGGCAGGATGCGCTGCCAGGTCGCCGGCTTTTGCGGGGCCGGCGCGGTGGCGGCGGTGCCGAACCAGCCCAGGGTGATGCGCATGGTCGCCCAGAAGCGCTGCGCCAGACGGCTGACCCAGAGGCTGCGGCGGCCCCAGTCGAGCAGCCAGGAACGCTGCGCGGTCTCGCCCTGCGACTCCTCGAAGCGGAACTTGTCGGCCCAGGCCAGCAGCGGGCGGAAGAACAGCTGGTCGTACAACACGATGCCGGCCAGCATGGCCAGGATCGCCCACGCCACCGCCTTGCCGTTTTCCTGCTCGATGGCGACGGCGATGAAGGCGCCGATGCCCGGCAGCTTGATGTCCTGGCCGGCCACCGAGATCGCTTCCGCGGCGACCAGGAAGAACCAGCCGCCCGACATCGACATCATCATGTTCCACAGCAGCGCCGGCGTCGCGTAGGGAAGCTCGAGGCGCCAGAAGCGCTGCCAGCCGGACAGGCAGAACACGCGCGCCGCCTCGTTCAGTTCGTCGGGCACGGTGCGCATCGACTGGTACAGGCTGAACGCCATGTTCCAGGCCTGCGAGGTGAAGATCGCGAAGATGGCCGCGCATTCCACGCCCAGCAGGCTGCCCGGGAACAGCGCGATGAAGGGCGCGATCGCGATCGCCTGGAAGCCCAGGATCGGCACCGACTGCAGGATGTCGAGCAGCGGGATCAGCGCTTTTTCGGCAGCGCGATACTTGGCGGCGACGGCCGCGAACACGAAGCTGAACACCAGCGAGCAGCCGAGCGCGATGAACATGCGCAGGATGGTGCGCAGCAGGTAGTAAGGCAGCGCCGCGGGGTCCAGCGAGATGGGGGTCGCCTGGCCGACTACGAAGGGACGCGCCATCTGCATGGCGCCGTAGGCGCAGGCGGCCAGCACCGCCAGCACCAGCGGCAGCAGGAGCCAATCCCAGCGATTGAAGCCGCGTCCGCCGCGGTCGACCGCCGGCCGGCGGTCATTGAAGAACTCGAACATCCACGTTCCTTGCACGCAGAGTGAAGCCGTCGTTGATATGCGCGCCGGCGGCGGACCGCAGTGCGGCCCGGCCACCGGTGACCAGTGTGCGTGTTGCTGGAATATGAATGTTCCGGTACGGCCGGAACAGAAAAGATACCATCATCCTGGCAGGATGACGGCAGGAGACGGGAAAGCCTGCGTTATCTTGCCGAGAACGTGCCAGAAATGATCTGGCGACAACTATCGCTCGAACAAGTGCCCATGAATGGACCCAAAAAATGAAAACAGAGCGAGTGTAATTGCCCGCTCTACAGGGCGTCAACCACGATCGTGATTCCCGGCGCAGGGCGCGCCGCCCATGTGTTTATTTGCCGACAAGAACCGGTCCGCTGTACTTCATCAAGAGGCCCTTCGGCCCCACCGCCCAGCCGGTCGTCGGGCTGGCGAAACCGACCGTGTTCATCGGCGTCTTGTCCAGCACGGTCCAGCTCTTTCCGGCGTCGCGCGAGAAGCCGGAGCCGGCCAGGCCGGCGGCAACCAGGGTGCGCGGCGCGCCCGGCACCGGCACCACCACCGACATGTAGCCGGCCGGCTGCACCTGGACCGGACTCCAACTCGCGCCGCCATCTTCCGTGCGCGCGCCGTTGATGCCGGCCATGTGCGTCTCCTTGTAATCGCCGCCGGCGGCAAAGCCTACTTTCGGGCTCAGGAAGGCGACAGAGAACACGCCACGGGCCGCCGCCCCGGCCGGGATCGGCGTCGCTTGCGCGCGCCAGGTCTTGCCGCGATCAAGCGAGTGGAACACGCGCGAATTGGCCGAACCGCCGGTGGCGATCCACGCATCGTTGGTGCCGGCCACCGTCAGGCAGGTGCCGCTGGCGGCGAAGGCGCCCTCGTTCGGCATCGCCTCCAGTCCCTCGGTCTCGACGAGCTGCCAGGACGCGCCGCCGTCGCCGGTGGTGTAGACCTGGAAGCTGCCCTTGACCGGATCGCCGAACAGGATGCCGTGGTCCTTGTCCCAGAACGCCATCGCGTCCCAGAAGCCGTCCGCCACCTGGTTGGTCGTCATCAGGCGCCAGCTTGCGCCGCCGTCTTCGGTCCGGTAGATGCGCGAAGCCGCGCCGGGGCCGGCGCCCATCACCACGGCGGTCTTCGCATCGAAGGCCTGGATGTCGCGGAAGTCGATCTTGTCGGCCTCCGGCACCTGCATCGCCTGCCAGTGTTCGCCGTCGACGGTGCGCAACACGGTGCCCTTGGCGCCGCTGGCCCAGGCGACCTTGGCATCGACGACGGACAGGCCGCGCAGTTCGGCGCTGGTGCCGCTGGGGGTGGCTTGCCAGGACTGGGCGGAGGCGGCGCTGGAGGCCAGCAGTGCGGCGATCAGGAGGGAGCGTGGGTGCATGGAGTCCGGCGTGTCGTATTAATGATGAGTGCCGATATTACACCGCCGCCCGCGCCAGGGGCGAGTTTGCGATAATGGCCGCCTTATCCGGAATTTGAAGCGAAAACCATGAATACCCTCACCTACGAAGCCTTCCTCGACGAAGTCACGACCCTGCTCACCGAAATCTACGACATGGAGGACGAAGCCGCCATCAAGCTGGTGATGCAGGCGCAGGACGCCGAATACTTCGTCGCCCACGACGACAAGCCGGAACTGCGCACGCTGGAGCAGGCGAAGAAGGAAGCGGTGGCCTTGTACACGGCACGCCAGAACCGGGTGGAGACGCAGCAGAAGCAGCAGCGCGCCCAGCACCAGCGCGGGAGCGGCAAGAAGCGCTAGGTCCCGTCAGGTCCAGAGATTGATCAGGTTGCCGTCGCTGTCGCGGAAGGACCCGATGACGATCATGATGAAATCGACGAAGGCCCAGATGCCGAGGCCACCGAAGGTCAGCAGCTGCAGGATGCCGGTGCCGACCTTGCCCACATAGAAGCGGTGCACGCCGAGGAAGCCGATGAAGAAGCACAGGATGGCCGCCGGCAGGATGCGCTTTTGCGAGGCGCTGAAGCCATGGCCCTGCTGGGGCGCGCCGCAGCCCGGGCAGGCTTGTGCGCTGAAGTGCATGTTCGAGCCGCAGGCGCGGCAATAAATCATCTGCGAATTGACGGCGGTGTTCATCGATCGGGTTCCCCATATGGAATTATTATCGATCGAGCATAGCATGCAGGGCCTGCGCGGAAGATCACCAAAAATCACGTCATTTCTGCGCTCTCCGGCCGGCATGCGGGCCGGCCGGAGCGCAGCTTAATTGCCGGCCTTGGCGATGGTCGCCACCGGCTCCCCCTGCCTCCAGCCGCCACCCAGCGCACGCGCCACCGACACCGCCGCCAGCAGGCGCTGGGTACGGATCTGGGCCGCGGCGCGGTCCGCCGCCAGCGCACTGCGCTGGGCATCGGTAACGTCCAGGTAGGTCGAGACGCCGCGGTCGTAGCGCGCCTGGGCCACCTGCAGCGCGCGGGCTGCCGCCTGCTGCGCCTGGACCTGCACCTCGCCCTGCTGCTGGCGTTCCTGCACGTCGGACAGCGCATCTTCCACTTCGCGCAATGCGCTCAGCAGGCGTCCCTCGTGGTTGGCGACCGCCTCGTCGTAACGGGCCTGGGCCAGCTTCAGGTTGGCGCGGTTGCGGCCGGCGTCGAACACCGGCAGCGACAACGCCAGCGGACCGAAGGAAAACTGGCGCGCGCTGCCCTGGGCCAGGTTGCGCAGGCTTTCCGAGGCATAGCCGTAGTTGCCGGTCAAGGACAGCGCCGGATAGAAGGCGCCTTCGGCCACGCCGATCTGGGCGTTGAAGGCCTTCAGGGCGGCCACGCTCGATGCCAGGTCGGGACGCTGGCCCAACAGGCTGGCCGGCAGGCCGACCGGGATGCTCGGCGGCTGGGGCAAAAGCTTATCCTGCAGGGCGGTGCCCTGGTTGCTCGCCACCAGCGGCTCGCTCGGCGAAGCACCCACCAGCACCGACAGCGCATGCTCCAGCGTGTTGCGCTGGCGCTGGGCTTCGTGCAGGTCGGCCTCGGCGTTGGCGCGTTCGATGCGGGTGCGCGAGACGTCCAGTTCGTTCGACAGGCCGGCGTTGAAGCGCGCCTCGATCAGTTCCTGGGATTCGCGGCGGGTCGCCAGCGCGCTGCGCAGGATCGCCAGCTCGGCGTCCAGGCCGCGCAGCTGCCAGTAGGTGGTTGCGACCTGGCCCGACAGCATCAGCAACACGCCGTCGCGGTCGTCCTGGGCCGCCAGGGCCTGGGCATCGGCCGCTTCGACCACGCGGCGCACGCGGCCCCACAGGTCCAGCTCCCACGAGAAGCCGGCACCTAGCGAGTAGTTGTTACCTTCGATCGAGCGGTGGCCCAGCGCCAGGCCCTGCGAGGTCTCGGCCGAGGTGCGCGAGTTCGAGATACCGGCCTGCACGTTCACCGACGGCAGCTGGCCGGCGCGCACCACGCCCAGCTGGGCCTGTGCCTGCACCAGGCGCTGCGCGGCGGCGCGCACGTTCGGGTTATCGTGCAGCGCGCGCTGCTCGAGGGTGTCCAGGGTCTGGTCGCCGAACACGGTCCACCAGTCGGCCGGCAGGCGCGCGGCGTCCTGCTGCTGGCCGGCCTGCGCGTGGCGGTATGCCGGGCTCGCGATGTCCTGCGGGGCCTTGAAGTCGGGACCGACGGTGCCGCAGGCGGCGAGGAGCGCGGCGACGGCCGCGGCGACAGCGGTGTGGATGACAGGCTTGAACATAGTATTTTTCATTGAGAGTTATCCGTCCCGTCGCCCCCGCGAAGGCGGGGCCCCAAGTTTCCATGGTTCGCCACGAACTTGGATCCCCGCCTTCGCGGGGACGACGTCTAATCATTAATGGCCGCCGCTCCCAGCCCCGCCAGGCGACTTGACCTTGTCCGCAAACCACAGCGGCACGATCGCCGCGATCAGGATCACGCCGACGAGGAAGAAGCCGTCGTTGTAGGCCATCACGTAAGCCTCGCGGCGCACGATGCGGTCGATCGCCGCGATCGCCTGGTTGGCCGCGGTGGCCGGGTCGATGCCTTGCGAAACGAAGAACTGGGTCAGCTGGTCCAGGCGGGCCTGGGTGGCGGACGCGAACAGCGACACCGATTCGCCGATGCGCGCCGAGTGGAAGTGCTCGCGGTTGGTCAGCGAGGTCGCCAGCAGCGCGATACCCACCGAGCCGCCCAGGTTGCGGGTCATGTTGAACAGGCTCGAGGCCGACGGCATGTCCTTCGGCGCGATGCCGTTCATCGCGAAGTTCGACAGGGTCAGCATCACGAAGGGCTGGCCGATCGCGCGAATGACCTGGGTGACCATCAGCTGGTCGTAGCCGGTGCTGGCGTCCATGAAGGCGTTCATCAGGCAGGAGATGCCGAACAGGCCCAGGCCGAACATGCACATGATGCGGTTGTCGATCTTCTGCGACAGGCGCGCCACGAAGGGCATCACGAACAGCTGCGGCAGGCCCATCCAGGCGATGACCTCGCCGATCTGCATCGGCGAATAGCCGGCGATCTGGCCCAGGTACAGCGGCAGCAGGTAAGACGAGCCGTACAGGCCCATGCCGATCACCGCCGACAGGATGGTCGCCACCATGAAGTTGCGCTGGCCGTACAGGCGCAGGTTGACGAAGGGGTCGGCGCGCCAGAAGCCGATCACCACCCAGCCCAGGATGCCGATCAGCGCCAGCGCGGCGAAGGTGATGATGAAGCTCGACTCGAACCAGTCCTTCGAATTGCCCTCTTCCAGGAAGATGGTCAGGCTGGCCAGGCCGACCGCCATGAAGGCGATGCCCAGCCAGTCGGCCTTGGCCAGCATCTTCAGGTTCAGCGGCTCCTTGTCCAGGCCCCAGTACATGCCGGCGATCAGCAGCACGCCCGGCACCCAGTTGATGTAGAAGATCGAGGGCCAGCCGTACAGCTCCGTCAGGTAGCCGCCCAGGGTCGGGCCCATGGCCGGGGCCAGGGTCGCGGTCAGGCCGAACATCGCCATGCCGACCGCGCGCTTGGCGGGAGGCAGGCGGGTCATCACCAGGGTCATCGCCATCGGGATCAGGGCGCCGCCTGTGAAGCCCTGCAGCATGCGGAACACGATCATGCTCTGCAGGTTCCAGGCCGCGCCGCACAGGGTCGAGAAGGCCAGGAACAGCGCCGTGGTCAGCATCAGGTAGCGGCGCTGGCCGAAGGCGCGCACGAACAGCGCGGTCATCGGGATCACCACGATCTCGGCGCACAGGTAGGCGGTCGAGATCCACGAGCCCTCCTCCTGGGTGGCCGACAGCGTACCGAGGATGTCGCGCAGCGAGGAGTTGGTGATCTGGATGTCGAGCACCGCCATGAAGGCGCCGAGCAGGCCGGCGGCCACCGCGATCCAGGTGCGGGCGTCGACGTGCGTGCCGTTGGCCGGCATGCTCATCGTCTGGGTGGAACTCGTCATGACGATCCCTTTACTGGGCCGACGCGGTGCGGGCCGGCTGCTGCGCGCCTTGTGCCGGCTTTTGGCGCAGGTCGATCTCGACCACCGTCGACATGCCGGGCACCAGGCGGCCGGCGTACTTCTTCAGGTCTTCCGGCTTGAAGGTGATCTTGACCGGCACGCGCTGGACGATCTTGGTGAAGTTACCGGTCGCGTTATCGGCCGGCAGCAGCGCGAACTGGTTGCCCGAGGCCGGCGAGAAGCTGTCCACGCGGCCGACCAGTTCCTTGTCCTTCAGGGCGTCGACTTCGATCCTGACTTCCTGGCCCGGCACCAGGCCCGGCAGCTGGGTTTCCTTGAAGTTGGCGGTGACCCAGACGTCGTCCTGGACGATGGCGGCCAGCTGCTGGCCCGGCTGGATGCGGGCGCCGACTTCGACGCTGCGCTTGCCGATGCGGCCGCTGACCGGCGCCACGATCTGGTTGTAGCCGAGCTGCTGGCGGGCGTCCTTGAGCTGGGCCTGCAGCACCTTGACCTGGGCCTTCAGCACGTCGCGCGCCGAGCCGGCGGCGGCGATCTGGGCCTTGGCGGCATTGGCGTTGTCGCGGCGTGCGTTGACGTCGGCGGTGGCGCCAGCGCGGGCCGCGGTGGCGGCGTCGACCTCGGCCTTCGAGACGGCCTTCATGTTGGTGTTGTACAGCTGGCCGTAGCGTTCGGCGTCCTGTCTGGCGCGCACCAGGTTGGCCTGGGCCTGCACCACCTGGGCGCCGGCGGCCGAGGCCTGGGCCCTGGCCTGCTCGACGGCGGCGTCGGCCTGCACGATCTGCTGCTGCACGCTGGCGATCTGGGCCTGGATCTGCTCGACCTTCACGCCCTGGTCGGCCGGGTCCAGCTCGGCCAGCACGTCGCCGGCCTTGACCAGCTGGTTGTCGTCGAACAGGACCTTGGTGACGACGCCAGGGATGCGTGCCGAGACCGGATGCACGTGGCCGGTGATGTAGGCGTTTTCGGTTTCGACGAAGTTGCTGCTGCGGTACCACATGCGGCCGCCGGCGATGAGCGCGGCCAGGGCGATCACGCCGACCACCATCAGCACGCGCTTCGGCGGTCCCTTGCTGCCGTTGGCGGCGGCCGGCGCTGCCGGCGGAACGGCGGCGGACGGTTTCTGCTGGACCGTGGTTTGCGAATCTGCCATGAATACGACTCCGAAGAAAAAATGAAATGGGTTCATCGCATTATTCGACAAAGAATTGGCGAAGTCAAGAAATGAAACGGTTGCATTTCATTTTTTTCTGGGCTAGAGTGTCGTCATGGACAAACCCGTAAACGACTGCAAGGCCGCCGGCCGGCCCAAGGCCGCCGAGGTCGAAGCACGCACGCAGGAGCTGCTGCAGATTGCCGGCGGTCTCTTCCTCAAGAACGGCTATACCAAGACCAGCCTGGAATCGATCGCCCGCGCCGCCCACGTGGCGGTGCGCACCATCTACGTGAAATTCGGCGGCAAGGCCGGCCTGCTGCACGCGGTGCTGGCGGCCAAGCGCGACCGTTTCTTCCGCAGCCAGCCGATGCAGACGGACACCCGTCCGCTGAAGGAAATCGTGGACGATTTCGCGCGCCAGATGTATGGACTGCTCATCTCGCAGGAAGCGGTGGACATGCAGCGCATCGTGATGGCGGAAGCGCCGACCAATCCCGAACTGGCGGAAGCCTTCTGGAACGGCGGTCCGCGCCAGACCCGCGAGATGCTGGGCCGTTTCTTCGCCCGTCCGGACATCCGCGCCCAGCTGCACCCCGACATCGACATCGACCTGCTGCCCGGCCACCTGATGGGCTGCATCGCCGGCGACCAGCTGTGCCGTTTCGTGTTCCCGCCCGAAAAACAGCCTCTGGACCAGGCGCTCCGCGAACTCGACCGCCGCCTCGCGCTGTTCTACCGCGCCGTGCTGGCCCGGCCCTGAGCTCCCCTGCCCCTGGCCGGCCGAGTCAGTGTGCGGCATCGCACGGACCGCCTCGACCCGGTTCGGGCATCCTGAAAGTCTTAAGAAGGAGGATGTCATGAACACGATAAGTACAAAGACGGCAGTTCGCCGCAAGGGGGTAGCATGAGCAAGGCGTCACGTTACGAATGGCGAGACCAGCAGGCTGCGGTGCAGGAGCGCATGAAGGGCTTCCTTGCGAATCCGGGCAAGGAACAACTCGAGGCCGTCGTTGCCGAGATGCGTGCCTACGCCGACGCGGCCCAGTCGGGCCACATCGAGATTCCGCAACACTGGACCAGTTACAACTGAGCTGAAACACGCTACCGACACGCCGTCCAGTTCGCTGGGCGGCATTTTTTTTGGCGCTGTTCGCGCCAAGTGTGGAATCTTTTCTGCAAGCCTGCGGTCCAATGTCGACCTGAACCGTTGACGGAGGCCCCATGCAAGCACGGCAGTTCGAACAGTTCCTGCAACGCCTGTCCTCTCTAACGCGGCGCCAGCGC